>CAZFGS010000045.1:0-9234 GCA_964518545.1 uncultured Sulfurimonas sp.
CTTAATGATTGGGTTCAAATTAACTATGCAAACAAGATACATTTTCAATATCTTGCTGAGGTTATATCTTTTTTTATATTTTTATTAGGAATTTTTTCATTTAAACATTATTTTCTCAACAAAAAGAATGAAACATTACAAGAGCTTCAAGAGCAAATATTGGAGATTAATCATAATTTAGAAAAAAGAATTGATGAAGCAGTCAGTGATTTAGAAAAAGCACAAAGTATTGCAAAGATTGGTTCATGGATCTTTGATCTGCAAACCAAAGAGCTCAAATGCTCAAAAGAAACTTACAGAATCTTTGGTGTGGAGGAGCAAGATCAAGAAAACTTATATGAAAAATTTATAGCACGGATCCATCCTCAGGAGAAAGATTATGTGAGAGAACAGTATCAGGAATCTTTAAAAAGAAAAACACACTATCAACTTGAACATCGACTTTTGATGGAAGATGGAAGCATAAAGTATGTTTATGAAAAATGTGAAACAAGCTATGCAGAGGATGGCAGAGCTATAATCTCTTATGGAACAGTACAAGACATAACTGAATCTGTCCTCATAAAAGAGGAGCTTAAACGTAAAGATGCTTACCTTTTACAGCAATCACGTTTGGCACAGATGGGGGAGATGTTGAGTATGATTGCGCATCAATGGAAACAGCCTCTTGGTGCTATCTCTGCAACACAAGTTGCTGTTAAAACGGTGCTTTATCTTGAAAAATATGATTTAGAAGATACTAAAGAGAGAAAAGATTTTCTTAAGTATCTGCATGAAAAACTTGATCAAATAGCGCTTTATGTACAAAATCTTAGTCAAACTATTACCGATTTTAGTAGTTTTTATAAACCCCATACAAGCGCAAAAGTGTTAGATGTAGATGAAACAATACAAAGAGCATATAGACTTATAGAGGAGAGTGTAAAGTTTGAAAATATCAACATAAATTTCTCTTTGAAGAGTCATCAATCTATCCTTATGCATGAAAATGAATTTATGCAGGTGATTTTAAACATCATAACCAATGCAAGAGAGCAACTTTTAGATCAAAAGAGAGAGGATCCAAAGATTGAGGTACGAAGTTATGTATCTCAAGGGAGTTTATATATTGAGATAGAAGATAATGCAGGGGGAATAGATGAAAAAATTATGGACAATATTTTCAACCCCTATTTCTCAACAAAATTAGAAAAAAATGGAACAGGTCTTGGTTTGTATATGGCTAAAATTATCTTAAAAGATTATCATAATGGTGATCTTTATGTAAAAAATGGTGTAAAAGGTGCTATATTTACGATAAGAATTAATGGAGTAAAGCCCCAAGGAGAGAGTGAGAGTGAATAGCCTAAAAACTGATGTACTGATTATAGGAGCAGGGGGAGCAGGACTTGTTAGTGCTATCCATGCAAAAGAGCAGGGTGCAAGTGTCAAAGTACTCACAAAAGAGTACCCGACACGGAGTCAAACCTGTATGGCTCAAGGGGGGATTAATGCAGCTCTTGGAAATGCAGGTGCAGATAGTGTTGAGGATCATATAGCCAATACCTTAAGATCAGCTCATGGAGAAGCCGATGAGGAAGCGATCCGTTTTATGTGCTCTCAGGCACCACAGATTGTTGCATGGCTCGAGAGTATAGGTGTGTGTTTTTCCCGTACTTCTGATGGAAAGATTGCCCAACGTAGGCTTGGCGGTGCATCAGCTCCTCGTGCTTGTTATGCCCAAGATTATACAGGTCTAAAGATTCTTCATACTCTGTATGATAAGGCACTCTCTTTGGGGGTAGAGATAGAAAATGAGAAGTTTTTACTTGAACTTTTAGAAGACACCCAAGGAGGTGTATGTGGAGCATTAATACTCGATATTCGAAGTGGTGAAGTACAAAAGTATGAAGCCAATGCTGTGATACTTGCAACTGGTGGTTATAGTCGAATCTATGATAAAAACTCTACAAATTCAACTGCATCAACAGGTGATGGCATCGCTGCCGCTCTAAGAGTGGGCGCAAAACTTAGAGATATGGAGTTTGTACAGTTTCATCCAACAGCACTGAAAAACTCCTCCATACTTATCTCTGAATCAGCTCGCGGGGAGGGTGGTTACCTGCTAAACTCCAAGGGAGAGCGTTTTACCAATGAGCTTGCTCCTCGTGATGAGGTGAGTCGTGCTATCCATGAAGAGATGCTCAAAGGGGAAGATATCTTTCTGGATATTCGCCATCTTGGTGAGGAGTTTATAGAGGAGGGTTTACCTCAAGAGAGAAAGCTTGCGAAACTTTATGAAGGTGTGGATCCAGTAAATGATCTCATACCTATTAAACCTGTAGCACATTATACTATGGGTGGTATAGAGGTAGATAACAAATCACAAACAAATGTAAGTGGTTTGTTTGCCTGTGGTGAGTGTGCAAACCATCGAGTTCACGGTGCAAATCGTCTAGGTGGCAACTCTCTCTTGGAGATAGTTGTTTTTGGAAAAGAAGCCGGTATCAATGCTGCAAAGATGGCAAAAAAGAGTACTCAACTACAAGAGAAGAGAACCGTCATAGAGAAGATACAAGATTATACTAATGTGATAGACTTTTATGAAAAAAAACAATCTTTAGGAAAACTGCTTTACACGAAAGTAGGGATTGTTAGAAAGAAAGAGGAACTAAAAGAGGTTTTACAAGAGATAAAACTTTTAAAATCTCAGCTTCCATCTATGGGGGTGAGTGATAGCTCCAAAGTTTACAACACAAATCTTTTAGAATTTATAGAGTTTCATAATATTTTAGATCTAGCACAGGTGGTAGTTTCATCTGCTTTGTTACGCGACAAAAGTTGTGGTGCCCATTTTATGGAGGAGGTGTAGGATGAAGATAAGTGTACAAAAATCGGACAAACTCCAAGAATACAGTTTAGAACTTCAATCTGCAACACTCTTAGAGGTTCTTCAGCATATAAAAACACACCAAGATGCTACACTAAGTTTTAGCAGTGGTTGTCGCAGTAGTGTTTGTGGTAGCTGTTCTATGAGAGTAAATGAAAAAGAGGTTTTAGCCTGTTCCTATAAGGTTCAAGATGGTGATAAGATAACACCATTGCAAAATGTAGAAGTGATTCGTGACCTTGTAGTCAATATGGATAAGGCATATGATTTTAATGCCAAAGCAAAAGCATGGCTCTCTCGTATAAGTCCAGAGTTTAGCATATCGCAAGAGGATGAAAAGATCAATGAGCTTCAAAGTGACTGTATACTTTGTGGCTCTTGCTACTCTGCTTGTCCTGTTTACAGTGTCAATGAAGAGTTTTTAGGTCCCTTTGCACTCACTCGCATTTGGAAGTATGTTAGCGATAAACGTGAAGATGATACCCAAACCAAGATAGATACTATTCAAAACAATGGTGTTTGGGATTGTACACTTTGTAATGAGTGTACAGTAGTTTGTCCTCAAGGGATCTCAAGCAAGGCAGATATAGAGAAGTTGAGAGTTAAAAGCACCATAGCCGGTTATAGCGATCCAAGTTTTTCTCAAAACTTTGGAGGGTTTGGGGGCTTTGATGGCTCCCCTAGCTTTTAACGAAAATTGACCCTTTTAATAGGGGGTTTATAATGAGGGTCCTCCCCCTCAACTGTCCATAACTCTTTGACAAGAGCAGAAACACTTTTTTTAAAATCCCCCTCAACAAGTGTTAGATTATGAAAATTTTCCTTGAGTAATATTTGTTCCTCTTGAAGGCTTGTTTTTGTTGGATTGGGCAGTGGGAGCAGAGTGCCATTTTTTAGATTATAAAGATGCCAAAGAGCTACAAAATCTTCACTGTATCTATTGAGTATCTTATGGGCATAGAGTTGAAAGTTTGTAAATTTACTTTGCTCATAAAGTTTTACAATGAGGGTAATAGTCGCTTTAAGATGCACAAAGGGAACCATAGAGAAGAGTTGTCTTGCTACACTTTGCCCATGATCGTGTTCAGCACCTATAAAAACACGAGCACCACCATCTGTTGCTCCAAAGTTGTTTGTTTTAAGTCCTATAAGCCCTATATCGGTATGACGATGGCGTCCACACCCTTTAGCACAACCAGAAAAACCAACTTTGATACGATTTTTATAGATCATCTCAAGAGGGAGGTAAGAGGTCTCATCTTTGATACTCCAAACAGCATAAGGGCAAAGGTTACCTGCACAGGCAACAATGGTAGAGCTGAGTGCTGGTGAACTAAAAGGGACAACTTTTTGTTTAAGAGAGAGAATATAGATGTTTTGATCGATCCCTATACGGAGTGAAGCCCCCTCTTTTTCTGCAAAACTTGCAATTTCTCGCATCTCTTTGACACAAAGACGACCAAAGTCACTCTGGTAACAGTAAGCGTAAGTACCATCTTTGAGCTCCTCAAACTCTTTAAAAACTACATCTTGAAGTTGAATCTCTCCGCTTGATTGAAAAGGTTTAGCAAACTCCTCTTGCATGAACTTTAAGAGTTTTGGAAGTCCTATATCTTGTATCATATAATAGAGTCGCGTTTTAGAGCGTGAAAATCTAGAACCATGTTTGTAAAAAGTGCTTATAAATGCCTTGAAAAAGTCAAACACCTCTTCATACTCCAAAAAGATGCCTGTATCTTGAGCTATCTCTGTATTTTTCCCACCCATGTAAACATTAAAACCGTAAGTATCCTCTTTTTTTGCAAGAGCAAAGTAGATATCATTGGCAAAAAAGGAGCTTACATTTGCAGAGTTTCCTGAGATACCTATGCTGACACGACGGGGAAGCATCCCTACATATTTTGGATTTTTAAGGATGTAGTCTTGCATCTGCTCTATAAGTGGATGTACTTCAAGATGAGCATAACGGTTTACTCCATCATAGACATCTGTAACGATGTTACGAACATTATCTCCAAAGCTTTGCCAGGTTGTTAGGTCATTGGTATTGAGTTTATGCCATATCTCTTGAAGATCATCGGCATAAACATCATGGAGTTGAAACCCTCCACGTGCTGTGATAACAAGAGTCAGTTCATACTCTTCAACAATATCTGCAATATAGGAGAACTGTTGATGAGTAATTCTTCCCCCACCATTTCTAAGACGGATGGTAAACTCATCTTCTAAAAAGTCTGTGTTAAAGATACCAAAATCTTGCAGGTAGTATCTGTCACCCTCTCCTAAGGAGTTAAAATCTAGAGTGTCAAATTCTGCGAAGTAATCATAAGGCTTCATTCTTGCTTTGTATTGCTCGCGTTTGTTTAATTTTTTTTCTAAATCTTCTGCCATAACTACTCCATTTTAAAAAGATATAGTAACAAAACAAAGATTAGAAAAAGACGATATATGTCAAGATTTCTACTAACAAACAAACTATGTTATAATTAAAACAAAAAAAGGCTCTCTATGGCAAAAGAACACTCCTTTGATATTAGTGCAAAGATTGATATGCAAGATTTTAAAAATGCGATTAACCTAGTCGATCGTGAAGTTGCAAACCGTTATGACTTTAAAGGGACAACCTATGAGGTAACTTATAAAGAGAAAGAAAATATCTTGGTGCTGGTTGCTTCAAGTGATAATAAACTAGACGCACTTAAAGATATAGTTATAGCAAAGCTTTTAAAGCAAGGACTCTCTTCAAAAGTACTTGATGAACTTCGAGTTGAGGATGCTAGTGGTGGAACACGAAAAGCAACTTTTAAGATTGTGGATTATATAGAGTCTAAAGAGGCTAAAAAAATTACAGCAGACATTAAAAAGATGAAGCTCAAGGTTAATGCTCAGATAGAGGGTGATCACATCCGTGTAAAAGGTGCAAAACTTGATGATCTGCAAAAAGTGATGAAGATGGTTCGAGAGGGTGAATGGGAAGCACCTATAGTTTTTGAAAATATGAGATAAGGTAGAGATATGAAAAAGATGAGTGTAAGCGATGCAGCAGAGTACTTTGGTGTATCACGTGAAGCTATTCACAATAGAATTCGTCGAGGTTCTTTGGAAGCTGTAGTGGAGAATGGTGTAAAATTGGTCCTTGTTGATGGTGAAAAAACCACAAGAGCCAAAGCAACTCCCAAACAGGTAAAAAATAATGATGAACGCTATTATAAACTTTTAGAGGAACAAAATGCAAAGCTTCAGTCTCGTGTAGAGGTACTAGAGTCTGAAACGCGAACACTTCGTGATCAAAAAGAGTTAATGTTAGTACAAGAGCGCCAAAAGATTGAAGCGATATATAAAGAAAAAGATGAACAATTAAAAAATATACTCTCTACAATATCTTCACAGTTTATGCTCAATGCTCCAGAGCCTGTTGAAGAGGTAGAAACATTGCTTGAGGCTGAAATAGAAGAGGAAGCGATCTCTAAAGAGGGAATAATTTCACTTAAAAAACATCTTAAGCGTAAAAAATACTCAAAAGAAAAAGCCAAAAAGATACAAAAAAAGTTTCAAAAAAAGGCTAAAAAAGATGAAAGAATCATCGTGATAGATAAGAAGTTTTATCTTGATTTTGTAAAGTATGACTATAAAGGTTTACTCTAGTGAACCTCTATAGTATCTCTTGCCGATTGTAGCCTTTTAAAGATCATTGAGTTTAAGTCGTAGACCTTTGATGTGAGAAACAGGGTAAGAAAATGTCAACCCATTACCCTCTCCAGTTATATCAAGTTCAGTTATAATCTCTTTTATCATTCTATCAACATGTTTTGTTTGGGTGATAAACATGAGATTGGCATCTGTCTCATCACTATGTAAACGGTTATAAAAATTATCCATCTGTTCAAGCCCCATTCCATGAGCACTCATTATGGTAACACCTCTTGCTCCTGCAGCACGGGCAGCTAAGAGAGCTTCCTCTTGTTTCTCTTTTGGGACTATGACATGAACAGCAGAGAAAGCCATTTTGTATGAGTGGCGTTTATCTGTTCCTGCAATGTTGATGGTAGAGAGATTCATATCATTTACATCTTCAAGTGCATGACGAAGCTCATCAATATGTAGTGCTTCTTTTTCTTGCTCCCCTTTGACACCCATCTTCTCGGTAATAATTCCATAGAGCATGACTGTCAACATAGGAAAAAGTGAAGCAAACGCGATAAGCCCAAACCCATCTATAAGAGGGTCACGCCCTTCAATGTTTGTAGCAAGCCCAAGTCCAAGTGCAGCAACTAAAGGCACTGTGACCGTTGATGTAGTTACCCCTCCACTATCATAAGCGATAGGGATGATATATTTTGGGGCCATAAAAGTTAGTACTATAACAAAAAGATACCCCGCCATGATATAGTAAACAATCTCACCACCAACAACGATACGGTAAGCTCCTAGTGCAATCCCTATGGCAACACCAAGAGCAACAAAGATACGAAGGATAAAGTCGTTTATTTTACCATCGCTAATCTCTTTTGCTTTTCTTGCGATGGCCGTTAAAGATGGCTCAGCCATTGTTGTTGAGAATCCAATGAGAAAACCAAAGGCATAAATGATGAAGTTGTTATCATACTTTGTAAGCTCAAATGCCATTGTTTCACCAACGGAAAAAAGTCCCATCTCTAAACCAACTATGAAAGCATCGAGCCCAAGGATGACAAGACCAAAGCCTATGAGAACTTCTTTGAAGTTTTCTAAAGGTTTTTTCAAAATGATGTACTGAAAAAATAGGATCACAGCAAGGATTGGAGCAACATCAATTATAACCCCCAAAATCCCTTTAAATACATCGATGATTTTAAAGTCGTATGCACTAGAAGCAGCTGCATCTGCAGTGGCATTGACAACAGGCGTTACAATGGAATGAATCTCAGTTATAAGGGGTGAAGCATCTATGAAATTATAAACAAATATACCATAAAACTGTACAAATATCATAGGTGTTAAAGATGCAAACGCGATAAGCCCAAAACCGTCTAAAACAGGATTTCTCCCTTTTATAGTGGAAGCCAAACCTATACCTAGTGCTGCAACCAGAGGGACTGTAACGGTTGAAGTGGTGACTCCACCAAGATCATAAGCAAGCCCTACTATCTCTTTAGGGGCAAAGGCTGTCGCTGCAACAACCATAATATACCCACTGATAATGTAGTAATGGATAGGATGACCTTTGATGATTCTGTATACCCCAAGCACTATGGCAAAACCTACAGAAAACGCGACAACAGTTCTCAAAACTGTGGCATCAATACGCCCAGCACTGATACTCGCTGCTTTTTGAGCGATAACAATGAGAGCTGGTTCTGCTACTGTTGTCCCAAAACCAATCATAAAGGCAAAAAGGATGATCCATTTTGTAGAGCCTTTTCTTGCAAAATCTGATGCAAGACCTTCCCCTACAGGGAAAATTCCAACCTCTAAACCAAGAAGAAAGACAGCAAGGCCAACACCAACAATAGCAAGTCCAATAGCGGTACTTAACCAGTTTTCTGGCACACTTTGAATGATGGCAAGCTGGAAGAACATGATAACTAAGATGATAGGTAAAAGATCACGAAAAGATTCTTTTAGAAGTTGTAAAAATGACGAGAAGCTAAGCATCATAATCCTCTGTTTTATTGATTAATGAAATGATAGCAAAAAATGTTTATTTTAACTCCATAAGATCTGAGTAGTTCAGTTCTTTGATCTGTTTTTTTAAGATATTCATAGAGCTGATAAGGTATTCAGAAGATCTCTTTATATCTTCAAAATAGATTTTTGCTTCCTCTTTCTCCTCCTGTGCTAGATCATCAAAGTGAAATGAGAAAAGTTTGTTTAAGGCAGATCTATGTTTTGGTATAAAAAAGTAAATTTCGTAGATAATTGCATAGGCTGCATGGAGGTCTTGGTGATGGTGTTCAATGATCTCAATAATATCTTGAAGCTGCTCTATCTGTTTAAGTTTTACCCCATCTTCACTGAGCCATTGACCAAATTCACAAGCTTTTGGATCAAGAGGAATAGCTCCCTCTTTTACTGGCAACCCAGAGACTAAGTGATCTGTTTTACGCACCCAAGCTTGGTGTGCTAAGATAGCATTTGAAATATGTTGATATAACTGAGAATGGTTCATACTATCTCCTTATCTCTTCATATATACAGATATTATACTATTTAATAGTTTGTGTTACTCTTTAAGCGATATAAATGAAACTTTGGTTAAAATACCACTCTTCTTATGGACAGCTGGCCGAGTGGTCGAAGGCGCTCGCCTGGAACGCGGGTGTAGGGCAACCTACCGTGGGTTCGAATCCCACGCTGTCCACCATAACCCCTATATCCCCATAAAA
>CAZFGS010000046.1:0-9173 GCA_964518545.1 uncultured Sulfurimonas sp.
TTCAAGATGGTAGATTTGCAAAAGACTTTATCTTAGAAGGTCAAGCAGGATACCCTCGTATGAATGCTGAGCGTACAAACGACAAAGAAAAACTTATCACTCAAACTGGTAATAAACTTCGTGAAATGATGCCTTGGATTAGTTCAAACAAAATTGTTAATCAAGACAAAAACTAGTCTTTCTTCTCTCTTTTGTATCCCACTTTCGCTTTTATCCTTAGGGTACAAAGCGATGGGGGTATTGGCATTTAGTGCCAGACATCTTTAGATAACTTTTGCAGTCACTTATCTATGGAAGCTCCTTCCAAAAAACATCAAAATCTAAAACTCACTATGCAAAATTTATGATTTTAAAGTAACTTTTGTAATTTTATTAGTGTCGAAAGAAGTATTGCATTTTTATCTACATTAGAACTTTTCATCTTGAGTTCACTGCTTAGTAGAAGTTCGTGGAGTTTGGAGTAGGTATTTGGTTTAAACTTTAAACTTAGTGCAGCTTTCTCATCTACTACAAATTTAGGGGCAGGGTAGCCTAGTATATCTAAAGCATTAGGAGCACCATTGACTCTAATGTAGATGTTAAACATATAAAGCTGTGTCAGGTAGGCTGTGATTGCTGTGATAACTCGTATCTCATCCTCACCATGTTCTAGTATATTTTTTAAATCTTCTATAAAATCTTTTTTGCTAAGAAGTTTTTTGATGAAATCATCAAGATTGACTTCACTAAGACCATATACTAAACACTCTATATCTTTTGTAGTAATCTCTCTGTCATAAACACGAAATTTTTCGAGTTCATTTGCCGCGAGTGCGATATCACCATTTTGTATATTTAAAAGATGTGTGAGTGTGTATTTGTCTATCTTTACATTTTTTTCTTGAGCCATTTGGAGTAGAATATTTTGTGCTTCATACTCTTTAGGATGGAAAAAACGCACTCCCATTACATTATTTTTACCAAAGGCTTTTTTGTTGTTGTAAGTTTTGTGGTCACTTCCATAGTAAGCATAGATAAAAATATTGTCAGGATTTTTTGTGCAGTATTCAAAAAGGGTGTCTAGCTCTTTTTTTGGTACTTTTTTTTCAGTTTTTATGATAAGTATATTTCTGTCTCCAAAGAGGGAACCTTGAGAAAGATGTGCTTTTGCTGAGTTGAAATCATATTCATCATAGTAGTATGTTAAAGCATTTGCATCTTCGATATTGGACATCATCTTTGTATACATATCGATGAGAAAAGCACTCTCTCCAAAAAAGATAAAGGCATTAGAAACACTACGATTATGTATATGTTTGTCAAATTCAGCTTTATACATTCAACTCTTCCACAACTGAAGCATAAATTTTTGCTTTTGCCAAGTCTGTTTTTTCTATCTTGATTGTAACATCTTGAAAGAGTACTACATGTGGAGCATTTGTTATGAAAAGTCTTGCACCCTGTATCTCATCATGAAGTTCAGCCTTAAGCTCAGGATCAGTAGCACTGATACGAGCATGAAACTCTTTGCCTATATTTTCTGTAGCCCATCTTGTGAATTTTCTTGCCATAAACTCTTGTTCAATCGTACTTGCTTCTCGTTCTTTCTCACTAATGGTCATAGAAAGAGTTTCAATATTTCTGAGAACATAAGAACCCTCTTGTGTATCTTTTGCATTGATGGCTTTGAGAAGACGATGCACTATAAGGTCACTATAGCGACGGATAGGAGAGGTAAAGTGCGTATATGCTTCAAACCCAAGACCAAAGTGTCCCGAGTTGAGTGGAGCATAACGAGCTTGCATCTGTGAGCGGATGATGAGGGTATCAACCTCCGCTTCAAGGTTCATCTCTCTAGCTTGTCTTTGTATATCACTTATAGTCTCTTTGATACTCCTTTTTATATCGATATTCATCCCGATACCTGCGAGCTCTTGGTAGAGAATTTGAAGTTTATTTTGACTAGGTGCTTCATGAATCCTAAAGATACCTCGATCAAATTGTGCTGCGGCTTCTTTATTTGCTAAGAGCATACAGTCTTCTATTAGGGCATGTGATGGCGTTTCCTCAGCTTCTTCAGTGGAAATAAGTCTCCCATCTTTATCTATTTTCATCTCTATCTCTGTAGAGCGAAAGTCGTAACCTACTTTTAGACGTTTCTCTTTGAGTGCATCTGTAACAACTCTTAGTTGTGTTAAATCTGCAAAGAGTTTCTCTTCATCTGGTGTTTGTGCTTGGAGTTTCTCCTCAAAAAAGGCATCAATCTCCTCATAGTTAAAGCGGCGTTTGGAGTGGATGATAGCCTCATAGACTTTTGATTCTACAACCTCTAGTGAATCTAAATCAAGTTTCATCTCAAACACATAAGAGAGTCTGTCAACATGAGCTTGAAGAGAACAGAGTGTTTCACTTAGTTGTCGAGGTAGCATAGGGATAGAGCGATGTGGGAGGTAGATAGAAAAACTTCTGTAGATCGCTTCATTGTCAAGTGGACCAAATGGTTTGACATACTCACTTACATCTGCAATGGCAACATAAAGAGTAGAGTTCTCTTGATCCCAGCAGATAGCGTCATCATAATCTTTTGCAGTAACTGGATCTATGGTACAAAAGTAAAGATCTCTTAAATCTTTGCGTTTTGGATATTTTGAAGCTTGTACAGGAGGAAATGACTTGGCAATCTCTAAAACATCCTCTTCAAATTCATCATGTTTATTAAACTGAGCGAGGACAATATATTCATCAACTTTTGGATCTTTGAGATTACCAAGTTTTTCTAAAACTTTGTTTTCTTGGTTGTCTATCTTGAAAACATCACCAAT
The DNA here is from genome assembly GCA_964518545.1 of uncultured Sulfurimonas sp. Taxonomy (GTDB): domain Bacteria; phylum Campylobacterota; class Campylobacteria; order Campylobacterales; family Sulfurimonadaceae; genus Sulfurimonas. Next base: position 2,802 of record CAZFGS010000046.1, read on the forward strand.
CTCATACTGATTGAGCTCATCAGGTGTGAGTTCAGCTCCAATAGGGTAGTCATTTTTCAAATCTACAAGAGATTTGTGTCCCTCTTTTTGGATGATATATGCAACTGAAAAGCTTTGCTCTCTCCCTACAATCTCCGCTATCTTAGCGCTTGGAGTACCGCGTTTACCCAAGAGACGTTGCGCGATGATAAGGTCTCCTTGTGTTGCTATACCTAAATCCCCCTCACCTATAAACAAATCACGACTTAATTCACCGATAACATTAAGATAGGCTGTTCCTTTTTGAACAAGTCCTAAAGTTCCAGCACGGTACTTGGAATTAAACTTGTAGATGTTTTCTTTATATGTGAGGTATTTTTTAGCAAGCCAGTTTTTTATAAGAGGGAGTTCATCTGGAGCGATATCTTGCTCACTCAAACCATGAGTGAGCTTTATAAGTAGAGATTTCAATGACTATCTTGCATTTTCTATTGCGGTATCAAAGCTTTCCATATCAAGACCATATTTTTCAATAAGCTCTTTGGCAGCAGCAACACTTGCATCTGTTACCACACCATTGATAGGAACAGCAACACGAACAACATGAAGAATTTTAGCTGGACGTTGATCCTCTTCTGCTGCTTTATCTGGGTTTTGACAGTTTCTTATTACGTCAACAAGACCCTCTTCAAATTTCCATTGAGCAAATATTGTAGCACTTACTTCTGGAGTATCAACACCAACTAGTTCACGTTCAGCTGCTTCAACATCCCCAAGTTCTGCTAATGCATCACGAAATTCTGCTTCTTTTCCATCAGCCATAATTTGTTGTGCGATAAGAACTTTTCCAATCTCGACAAGAAACGCAGCAGGAGAAAGTACACCAAGGAGGCGATTCTCTTTTCTTAAACACCATGCAGTCATAAGACCATGTTGTTTTTTAGAGAGTGCTGAGAACATATCATTTGAGATTCCATAAGGGCTTAAATCAAGTGAAAAACTTTTCTTGACGATTGATGCAAGTGCAAAACCACGTACTGTTCCCATCCCAAAAAGACCAACAGCTTGGCTGATTGCATTAATCTCACGGCTAAAACCATAAAGTGGTGAATTCGCAGCTTTTAAAATATCGGCAGTTAAAAGTGGATCTTTTTCTAAGATTTTTACCATGTCGTTAAAACTACTGTCTGGATTTTGATATACCGCTTCAATCTGCATTGCAGACTCTGGAAGTGGTGGAAGTTGTTTAATTTTTTTGAGTATCTCTTCAGTCATACTTATCTCACTTATATTGAATATTGCATAATTATAGTCATAAGAGTTTAAATAAATACTGAATATTTACAAAAAACTGATATTATTTTTTTATAAAAAAGAAAAATATGAATGAAGGAAGCAAAATATGCAAAGAGATGCGATGCTGACACAGTTAGGTTATGTACCAAATGAGGCACTTTTAGCACAACTAGAAAAGGTTGAACAAAATACAAAAGGGTATGAGAAAATTCAAAAACACATTATGGATTTACATGACCATCTTAAAGTGGACAAATCTTATATTGCACTCTCAAATTCAAACGATTATTTTAAAATCAAGATAGAAGCATTGACACCAGAACTTGCAGAAGAAGCACATGAGAAAGTGCAACATTTTAGTGAAAAATTTAAAGTTGCTGTGAAAAAACTTGATAAGAAAGAAACATATTATATCTTAGGTTTTGAGCACTAATTTGAAAGAACCCATGAGTCTTGAGGGGTATGACCTCCTAGTAGAAGAGTTTAAGTATCTCTTAGAAGAGGAAAAACCAAAGGTTGCACAAGAAAAACTTGTAGCAGCTGCTCAAGGTGACAGAAGTGAAAATGTTGATTATCATGCAGCAAAAGAGAAACTGCGCTTTATCGATAAACGCCTTTTTTATCTTAATAAAATGATACAAAATGCAGTAGTGATTGACCCCTCTGCACATGACCATTCCCGTGTTAGTTTTGGTAGTACCATTCTTGTCTCAGATCTTGATACAGATGAGGAACAAAAGTTGACACTTTGTGGTGTTTTGGAATCTGAACCAGAAAATGGTTTAATCTCTATTCACTCCCCATTAGCTAAAGCATTGCTTGGAAAAGAGGAGGGAGATGAGTTTAAAATTAAATTACCAAAAGAGAGTAAAGAGTACGAAATCCTTGAGATCAAATATATAAATATCTTTAGTTTGAAAAAAAATATTCGAACAAAAAAAGATTTTGCCTTTCATTAAATAATTAAAAAAAATAGACTTTTGAAGTAAAATAGTAAGCTCTTAAATAACTATTAACACTATAAGAGATATAATCTGTTTTTAAAAACCAATTTTTTAGGAACTATCCGTGAGCCAACAATTACCAGATATAGAAACACAACTAGCAAACCATAAGCTGAGTCAAGAAGATTATACACACATTAAAGAGATTTTAAATCGCGAACCAAATCTTGTAGAGCTTGGAGTTTTCTCAGCAATGTGGAGTGAGCACTGCTCATACAAGTCTTCAAAAGTACATTTAAAAGGCTTTCCTACAAAAGCACCTTGGGTGATTCAAGGTCCTGGTGAAAATGCTGGTGTTATAGACATCGGTGATGGTTATGCAGCTGTATTTAAAATGGAGTCACATAACCACCCATCTTTTATTGAGCCGTATCAAGGTGCTGCCACTGGTGTTGGTGGAATTATGCGTGATGTATTTACTATGGGTGCTCGTCCTGTAGCATCACTGAATGCTCTTCGTTTTGGTAATGTTTTAAATGATGATGATATCTCTAAATATCAACGTTATTTAGTGCGTGGTGTAACAGAGGGTATCGGTGGTTATGGTAACTGTATGGGTGTTCCTACTATCGGTGGTGAAGTAAGTTTTGATGAGTGTTACAATGGTAATATTCTTGTTAATGCTTTCAATCTTGGTATTGCAAAAAGTGATGAGATTTTTCTTGGTGTGGCTGAAGGTGTTGGAAATCCTGTAATGTATGTTGGTGCAAAAACAGGTCGTGATGGTCTTGGTGGAGCTGTAATGAGTTCTGATTCATTTACTGAAGAGTCAAAATCACTTCGCCCTACTGTTCAAGTGGGTGATCCATTTACTGAAAAACTTCTTTTAGAAGCTTGTATGGAACTTTTCAAAACTGATCATGTTATTGGTATTCAAGATATGGGTGCAGCAGGTCTTACTTCATCTTCATTTGAGATGGCTGGGCGTTCAGGGTCTGGTATGATTATGCATCTTGACAAGATTCCTGCTCGTGAAGAGGGGATGACACCTTATGACTTTATGCTTAGTGAATCTCAAGAGCGAATGCTTTTATGTGCTAAAAAAGGTTCAGAACAAGCAATTATTGATATTTTTGAAAAATGGGACTTAGATGCTGCTGTAGTTGGTGAAGTAACTGCAACGGGTACTATGGAACTTTTCTGGCACGGTGAAAAGTGTGCTGAGGTTCCAGTTGACCCTGTAAGTGAAGAAGCTCCTGAACTGAATCGTCCTATGTCTAAACCACCTTATTTGGATCTTATAAAAAATACTACTATCAATGACTTTCCAGCAGTTTCAAACCAAGAGGCTTTTGAAACATTAACAAAATCAATGGAAGTGGTAGACAAATCATGGATCTATACACAGTATGACTCTATGGTACAAACAAACACGATTAAAAAAGGCGGGATGCTTGATGCTTCTGTAATTCGTGTTAAAGAGAATGGAAAAGCACTTGCTATGAGTGCTGATTGTAATGTACGTTATTGTTATGTTGACCCTAAAAATGGTGGTGCAGCTGCAGTTATTGAAGCGGGTCGTAATGTTGCAATGAGTGGTGCTCGCCCACTTGCTGTAACAGATTGTCTTAACTACGGTAACCCTGAAAACCCAGAAGTAATGTGGCAATTTGGTCAAGGGTGTAAAGGTATTAAAGAGGCTTGTGCTGAGCTTACAACTCCAGTTATTGGTGGAAATGTTTCACTTTATAATGAAACAAATGGTGTTTCTGTTTTTCCAACGCCATCAATCGCAACTGTTGGTGTAAATGATGATCAAGAAAATGTACTTATGTCGTCTTTTCAAGCTGAGGGCAATGCACTTTATCTTGTTGGTGAGTCAAAAAGTGAATTTGGTGGTTCTTTGTATATGAAAGAGATTTGCCATACCGTAGCTGGTGTTATGCCAGAGATTGACTACAAGAAAGAGCTTGCACTTTGGGATTTAGTGATTGAAGCAAATAAAAAACATCTACTAGAGTGTGCTAAAGATGCAAGTAGTGGTGGTGTAGCTATTGCACTTGCTAAAATGGTAGCGACCTCTGGTCTTGGTTGTGATGTAGAGATGAGTGTTGAAGATTCTAGAGATATCTTTGCTGAGTCTATGAGTCGTGCAATTATCGAAGTGAAACCTGAAAACTGTTCTGCATTTGAAGCGATGTTAGAAGAGTCTATGGCAGTTGAAAAAATTGGAACTGTCGGTGGTGATAGTATCAAAGTAAATGATGTTACAATGACTCTAGAACAACTTCAAGATAACTACTTCAATACATTTAAAAAAGTGATTGAAAGAGATATATAAACTAGAAGTTTTCTAGTTTATCTCTTAGTCTAGATAACTTAAAAGTTCTGGATCTAACTCTTTTTTTATCCCTGCAACCTCTTTTATCTTTCTATGTATAAATCCATTTTTACTATAACAAATGATACTTGCATCTTTATTGTTGAGTAATCCATCAATAGCATGTGATACAAAGTGGTATGCCATAAGACGATCGTAAACACTAGGATTCCCACCTCTTTGAATATGACCTAGTATACTTACTCTTGCTTCTATGCCTATCTTCTCTTTAAACCATTGTGCAATCTCTTGAGAGTCTTGTTGAATGCCCTCAGAAGCTATACATAGAAAGTAGCGACGCCCATTTTTTATCTCTTGTTTAAACTTTGTTTCGTATTCTTGTAAGTCATAATGCTTTTCTGGGATGAGGCAAAGTTCACTTCCTGAGGTAAGATGTGTTACAAGAGCAAGATAGCCACACTCTCTCCCCATTGTTTCAACAACAAAGGCACGAGAGAAAGAAGAGGCAGTATCACGGATAGCATCAATGGAACTTTTAATGATGTTTAGGGCTGTATCAACACCAAGAGAATACTCTGTTCCTGTGATGTCATTATCTATTGTAGATGGGATACCGCAAAAATTGATACCGTGTTCTTTATAAAAGATATCAAGTCCACGAAAAGATCCATCTCCACCAAGAACTACAAGCATCTCAATTTTTAATTTTGTAAGATTTTCTTTGGCTTGTTTTCTATATTTTGCTTCCATAAATCTTTTGCTTCTAGCACTGCCTATCTTTGTGCCTCCACGAGTGATGATTCCTGCAACATCACAATATGATGCCTCTTTTATCTTGTTGTCAATAAGCCCTTCATAGCCATCATAGATAAAATAGGGTATAAGTTTTTTTCCTTTGGCATACTCAACAAATCTTTTTAGAGCAGGGTTCATCCCTGAAACATCCCCACCAGAACAAAGAATGGCTATATTTTTAAGCATTTATTCCCTTTGTATCAGAATAGAAGTATTGTATCGAAAGTAAAATTAATCTTTCTTAGATAGTATTTATTCATCAAACCATAATATATATTTAGATAAAATTGCATTATTATTTTACACTCAAGGCATAGATAGAATGAAAAGAGCATTAGTAAGCGTAAGCGATAAAACAGGTATAGTAGATTTTTGTAAATCATTAGTAAAAAACGATTATGAGATTATCTCTACAGGTGGTACTTATAAACTTTTAAAAGAAAATGGTGTTGAGGCAATTGAGATTGATGAGGTTACAAAGTTTCCTGAGTGTTTTGAGGGGCGTGTAAAGACTCTTAATCCTTATGTTCATGGTGGGATTCTGCACCGTCGTGACAAGCAAAGTCATCTTGACCAAGCAAAAGAGTTAGGTGTTGAGTCAATTGATTTAGTGTGTGTAAATCTGTACCCATTTAAAGAGACTATAGAGCGTACTGATGATTTTGATGACATCATTGAGAACATCGACATCGGTGGACCTGCTATGGTTCGCTCTGCTGCGAAGAATTTTGATGCAGTTGTCATTGTTACAAATGTTGCAGATTATGATGAAGTGATCGATGCAATTGAGAATGAGAAGAACACAAAAGAGTTCCGCCGTGGTTACATGATAAAAGCTTATGAGCATACAGCAGCTTACGACTCTATGATAGCAAACTATATGAATGAGCGCTTTAACGAAGGCTCAGGCGAAAAGCAGTTTATCGTTGGAAATAAAGTAATGGATACTCGTTATGGCGAAAACCCACACCAAAAAGGTGCTCTTTATGAGTTTGATAACCACTTTACAAACAACTT
>CAZFGS010000047.1:0-9015 GCA_964518545.1 uncultured Sulfurimonas sp.
TCTAAAATTCCAGCAGAATTTTTAGCAACAAACAGAAAAATGATCTCTCGTGGTGTACTACTAGGACTTTTTATTGCTTTTATCCCTATGCCTATGCAGATGGCTGCTGTTTTACTTTTTATGCCATTTTTTCGTTTTAATGTTCCCATAGCCCTCGCTATGTGTTGGCTTAGCAACCCTATCACAATGCCTCCAATGTACTATATGGAATACCTTACAGGTTCTTACCTCTTGGGGATCGAAGTCACACATGTTGAACTCACCCTCGAATGGTTCCAAGAAAATCTTGATGATATATTTATTCCACTTTATTTTGGTACAGCTATTTACTCTATATTTGGTTCCCTTTTAGCTTACTGGGGTGTAAACTATTTTTGGAAACAATCAGTGTACAAGGACAAAAAAAAGCATCGTGATCAACGATAGCTCAACGTAAAAAATTCAATTCATTGAGTTGTGTAAAATAGTAAATAATTCCAACAATCCAAATGAAAATAATAGCTATATGTGTGAGTAAAAAAGAGTTCTTAGAGGTTTTATGATGAAAAAGGACCATACTTAAAGAAGCTCCCAAAAAACCACCTAAAAGTGAAAAAGTATGTAACTCTTTTTCACTAATGCGCGAGGCCCCTACACGTGAGCGAAACTTGTCAAAACTAAACACTACAAATGCAGCAATATTAATAAAAAGAAAAAAAACTAACAACACTTTTTGCATCATATTTGAGCCTTTTTCAAACTCCAAAAAATAAGTAAAACACCCAAGATAAGAAAAGGTATAGAGAGTGCCTGACCTGTACTCATATGTAAAAATGCCGTGTCATAATCTGCTTGTTTTGTTTTGATGAACTCCACGAAAAAACGCACACTAAATATAAGTACTAAAAACAGACCAAATAAAAAGCCATTATGCAATTTTTTTGCTTTAGCACGATATATAAGTGTAAGAACTGTGAAGATGGCTAAATAAGAAAATGCTTCATAAAGCTGTGCAGGATGGCGAGGAAATGCATCTACTCGAGTAAATACTACAGCTAAAGGAAAATCACTTGGAATCCCCACAATTTCCGAATTCATAAAGTTTCCCATACGAACAAAAAAACCGAAAAGAGCTGTAGGGATGGCAACTCTATCTAAAAGCCAAAGATAATCAAGATGGTATTTTCTTACATAAAGGTAGAGTGCCAAGATAACACCAAGTCCACCACCATGGGAGGCAAGTCCACCTTCCCAGATAGCAATAATCTTCATAGGATGTGCAAGATAGAAATCTGGTTCATAAAAGAAACAATGCCCAAGACGAGCACCAACAACAATCCCCACAACTATGTAGAGAAATAAAGTGTCAAGACTCTCAACATCCTTACCTTCTCGTCTATAAATCCATTTCATATACTCTAAACCAGAGAGAATAGCGGTAGCAAATAAGATCCCATACCAAAAAACTCTCACACTTCCAAAAGAGAATGCTACAGGATCAAGACTCCAGACAAGATGTTCCATCTTAGTTTTTGAGTGCCTCAGCAATAAGCTCTATAGGGTTTTTAAAGATAGTAGTACTTTCTACACCCATAGAGTTGTTTATCTGCATACGACATGCTGAACACTCAGCACTTACTATCTCTGCTCCAGTATTTTTAATCATAGCAGCTTTTGGAACACCTGCCGCTTTTGCAAAATGGTATTTTTCAGACTGCATTGTCACACCACCAAACCCACAACAAGTGTTAGGGTCACTCATCTCTACTATCTTGTAATTTTGTCTTATGAGATTTCTTGGTTCTTCATGGATTCCCTGCATCTTTCTAGCATGGCATGGATCATGATAAGTTACTATCTTTGGTGTTTGCTTTTTACTTGCTAAAAGTTGTTCTAGCTCTGTATGATTTTGAAGCCACTCTGTTGCCATATAAACCTTACTCATCACAGCTTTGGCACGTTCTTTCCACTCTGGTTGATCATGAAAATAGTGTTCATAGTCGATTTTCAGCATAGCTGAACATGTAGCCTCAGGCACGATAATAGCCTCAACATCTTTAGCAAAACCCTCAAAGTATTCAATATTAAACTTTGCATTATTATCTACGGTGTCAAAATCACCTGTAAAGTATGCAGGTGCAGAACAGCACTTTTGACTTTTTGCCAAAAAGGCATCGATCTCTAAATGCTCTAAAATCTCTAAAAGAGAATCTCCCACATTTTTATAATTATAGTTTCCTAAACAGCCGATGAAGATTGCAACTTTTCTTTTACCACCATTATTGATGTTTTCAGGATGAGAATTAAGAAATGATTTTTTCATCAAACTTGGAAGCAGTCTATCTGCTTTAAGCATTGGTAGATTAAAACGCGAGTGCATTGAATCTATGTCCGCTTTTATCTTAAATCCACATGTTTGAAATACCCAGCCAAGCTTAAATGCAAGATCATTAAGCCATCTGTGACGAAGCAGTAAAAAGAAAGCTTTTTTATACCAAGCGATACCGAATTTTTGTGCTATATCTGAGCGAACTTGTTCTATCACCATATCTGTTGGAAGTGATTTTGGACACACCTCAACACAAGCAGTACATAAAAAACAACTCTCAAAAATATCTTTCGCTGTTTTGTCTAGCTCTAATTGGCCACGTTTATAAGCACCTAAGAGATCTATAAAACCACGAGGAGAGGTGACCTCATCCGCATTGACATTGTGGATGGTACAAACAGGGATACACTTCCCACATTTGACACAGTCATCTTGTATAGCGTCAAAGCTAAAAATATCGTCTAAATTTTTATCCATCTCTTAAACCGTCTTTGAAAAAGTTTTTTTACTTCCAGCATGTTGGTGCATATAAGCATCAAACGCCATTGCAATGTTTCTTATAAGCAATGTTCCTGTTTGGGAGCACTCTATTTTTGTCTCATCTATCACTATAAGGTCATCATCTGCAAATACTTGCAGCTCTTCTATCGCATCTGCAAAATATGTAGCGAATTCTATCTCAAAAAGCTTTTCAAATCTTTTGATATCTAATTTAAAATTACTCATAAGCTCCATAATAACAAACTGACGAATCTGATCATCTTTATGTAGCACTACACCTCTCTCAAATGGAAGCTTTTGAGCATCAATCGCTGCCTCATACGAAGGCATATCTTTAAAGTTTTGATTATAACTGTCTACTCCCTCACCAATCGAAGTAAGTCCTACACCAATTAAATCAGCACCACCTTTGGTAGTATAACCTTGAAAATTTCTATGAAGCTCCCCTTTCTCTATCGCTTTAAAGAGTTCATCTTCAGGTTTTGCGAAGTGGTCCATCCCTATCATTTTGTAACCATTGCTTGTTAAAAAATCTATAGTGTACTGCATAATTGCCAGTTTTTCATCCGGAAGTGGTAATGTCGTTTCATCAATTTTACGCATTGTTTTTTTCAACCAAGGCACATGAGCATAGTTAAACACAGCAAATCTGTCTGGATTGAGTGTAAGTGCAAGAGAGAGTGTCTCTTTAAAAGTCTCTAGTGTTTGAAAAGGAAGCCCATAAATAAGATCAACATTCACTGAGAGCATATTGTACTTACGTGCTAAATCCATAGCATCTTTTGTAATGTTGTAAGGCTGAACACGGTGAACTGCAACCTGAACTTTTTCATTGAAATCTTGGATTCCAAAACTTACACGATTAAAACCAGCCTCACTCATCACCTTCATCTGATCTTCGTTTATATGGCGAGGATCAATCTCACAAGAGATCTCTGCACCCTCTACAAAATTTGGAAAATAAGATTTAATTTCATAAATAATCTCTTTAAGTTGCTCAGCACTAAAGAAGGTAGGTGTTCCTCCACCAAAGTGCATTTGAATCACTTCGCGTTTACAATCTACATGTTTTGAGAGAATCTCTAACTCACGTTTAAGGTACTCCATGTAGCGAAGCATCTTGTCCTCTTTAGAGGTAAAAACAACATTACACCCACAAAAATAACAGGCATTTTTACAAAATGGAAGATGAAAGTAAAGACTCAAAGGTCGAGAAGAATCTTGTGATTCTAACTTTTTAATATACTCATCATACTCATAAGCATCACTAAATTCTAAAGCGGTTGGGTATGAAGTATAACGGGGTCCTGGTTTTGAGTATTTTAAAAACTTTGTAAAATCTAACATCTTATTCCATTTATATTTATTTTATTATTGCGATTATCTCTAAAAAAGACTAACAAAGTGATTAAACTCAGTGTTCGAATGTTCCTGCAAGTCTTTGATATACCTCAGAATTTTCAAGTAGCTCATGATGTGTCCCACTTGAAACTATCTTCCCTTTTTGTAATACTAAAATCTTATCTGCATGCTCAATAGTACTAAGTCTATGGGCAATTGTAATAGTAATCTTGTCTTTTGTATAACTATCAAGAGCTGCTTGAATCCGTTTTTCACTCTCATTATCTAGTGCAGAAGTCGCCTCATCAAAAAGGATAAGTGAAGAGTGTTTATAGATAGCACGGGCTATAGAGATACGTTGACGCTGGCCACCTGAGAGGTTACTTCCCGCTTCATGCATTTGTGTATAGATACCCTCTTCTAAACTCATAGCAAACTCATAGGCATCTGCAAGTTTGAGTGATTCTACTACTTTAGCCTCATCAATCTCTGCCTCACCATACGCAACATTGGCAGCTAGAGAATCCTGAAAGATATAGACACGCTGTGTTACTAAGGAGATATGGTGTTTTAGGGAATTGATATTGAACTCTTTTATATCTGTGTCGTTGATTTTCACCACACCCTCATCAGGATCATAAAAACGCAACAACATAGAGATAAAAGTAGATTTACCACCCCCACTATCACCTACAAGTGCTATCTTCTGCCCATCATGGATCTCTATGTTGATATCATCAAGAGCATAGGCATCTTCATAGCGAAGTTTAACTCCACAGAACTCTATCTTTTTAATATCTTCTTCTAAAAATAGTTCCCCATCTTGAATCTTCACCTCAGTGTCAAGCACTTCAAAAACCCTCTCACTTGCAGCGAGAGCATCTTGAATCTTTGCATATGTACCACTCAATTTTCTAATGGGCTCAAATACAAGACCAACAGCAGTCACAAAAGCGGTAAATTCACCTACTGTCATCTTTCCATCAAAAACCTCGTGTCCTCCAACATAGATAACAGCAGCAAGACCAACAACCCCTAAAATCTCCATAATTGGAGAAACAAGAGCTGAAACATATACAGTCTTCATATTTATCTTAAAAAACTGCCAGTTTTGCTCGCTAAATCGCTCAAGTTCAAACTCCTCTGTTGCATTTGCTTTAATGATCTCAGAGTTGTTAAACACTTCTGTTAGTCGTGTTACTACATCCGCATTTTTAGATTGTGAACGGTGGGAGTATTTTTTCAAACGTTTTGCAATTCTCATCAAAGGGAAAATAGCAAGAGGAATAACAATAAGTGTATAAAAAGAAAGCATCGCATTGAGATAAATAATATATCCAACAAGAGCAATAACAGCTAAAACATCACGAAACATATCCGGCAACATATTTGAGACAAAAAACTGGATACGGCCTATATCATTGGTGACACGGGAGATAAGTTCACCACTTCTGTTTTGGTACAGATATGCCATATCATGAGTAATTATTTTTCTCAAGAGTATCTCACGAAAACGTGTCACAATACTCTGCCCGATATACTCCATAAAAACTGTTTGCACATACTTTCCAAGAGCTTTTGTAAGGTAAATCCCAATAAGTCCAAGTGGTATGAGGTAGAGCATCTCCTCTTTTTTAGCTATGAACATATCGTCCATTAATGGTTTCATAATATGTGCACTCGCAGCAGTTGAGATTACAATAAGAATCCCACCAAAGACAACTAGCATATAGTATAGTTTATACTCTTTAATATAGGGCCAAAATCTTTTAATAATATCTTTCAAGGTAACTCCATTAAATTAGGGTGCTATTTTACCCTTTTGTAACTTTCATTATAGTAAATATGCTATAATCCCTCCATGAACATACCTTTGCACCTTAAAATCAGAAGAATTTTTAACTCAAGTTTTAACTCTTTTTTAGCAAAAATTTTTAAAGTTAAAGCAGATACAAAACCTTTAGATATAACAAAAATAAAATCAATCGCGATTATTCGTCCCAATTATCGTATTGGAAATATTATCTTTTTAACACCACTTATAAATGAGATTGCAGAACAAAATCCTGAAATAAAAGTAGACCTCTTTATAGGGAGTGAGAGTGTAGGTAAAATTTTACAGCCTATGCCAAATATAGACACGATTATAGATATCTCACGATCTTTACTTACAAACCCTTTCAAACTCTATCGTTTTATTAAAAATGCCCGCTCTAAACGCTACGATGTTTGCATAAACATCTCATCACGTTCTTTAAGTTCACAGATAGTCACCCTCTTTATAAATTCTAAATACACTCTCAGTTTTGAAGATGAAAAAAGTTGGGCACCTCTGACACATAAAATCAAGTTTTCAGGGGGATTTAATCATGCCGCATTACAACCATTGGAAATCATGCATGGGTTAGGGGTTTTTAAATACAAACACAAGCTTGAACTGGACTTGAGATATACACAAGAGGAGCTCGCCCTTGGAAAAAAACAGCTCCAAGAGCTTTTGGAAAAAAATGGCATATCACAAGAGAAAAAAATTATTGCCATTTTTAGGAATGCTCGTTTTGACAAAAAACTGCAAGATAGCTGGTGGGAAAATTTTTGTGATGCTCTATACACTCTAGATAAAGAGATACTTATCATAGACATTCTCTCCCCTGATGTTCCCAAAAAACTCAATGAAAAAGTTTTAGAGTACTCAGATAAAAATCTAAGAGCACTTGGAACTTTTTTTGCCGCTTGTGATGCTTATATAAGTGCTGACACAGGCCCACTTCACTTGGCTTGTGCTTCAGGTGCTACAAGCATAGGGCTTTTTAACCATACTATCATCGTGGCTTATGGAACACTTGGAGAGCATAATGACAACATAGATTTAAATAATCTCAGCGAAGAGGAAGTAGCAACAAAAGTTGCTCAACATCTTCACTTAGGTACTCATAAATGAGAGTCTTAGTTATACGCTGTGGCGCACTTGGTGATTTAGTCTATGCAACAAGCATTATAGATGCTTGTAAGCTTGAATATGGTGAAGATACAATCATTGACTTTGTATCTACACCAGGAAGCGGAACCCTTTTTAAAGATGATCCAAGGGTCAATCAGGTTTTTCCTCTTAAACATAAAAAGATTCCAATTTTTCTTAGTTCTGATAAAAAAAGAATCATCAAACATTCAAAACGAGAACCTTATGATATCTTAGTCAATTTTGAGTATGGAAAACAATTTAAATCCCTTGTTCTTGCCATTAAAGCAAAAAGAAAAGTTGGTAGTTTTTTTGACCTTGGCAGTATACCAAATGATATAGTACATATGGTAGATATAACGAAATTTATCTACAAAGATATAGTCTCAAATGAGGTGTTTGAGAAAAGTTTTCCAAGAGTTGTAGGCTCTGATGCAAATGAGATGAAAAAGAGATACAAACTCAATGAAAACTACATCATCATAAGCCCAAGTAACTCCCACCAAAAACGCTCCATTTTAAACTACAGAGCATGGGAAAACCAAAGCTGGATAGAACTTATAAAGTTGCTTAGCCAAGAAGTACAAGTTGTGATAGTAGGAAATAAAAATGAAGATGAATTCTTTGATAAACTTAAACCTTATCCTGATGGCACTATAGATTTAGTAGCAAAAACCTCTTTAAGTGACCTCATAGGTGTTATAGAAGGAGCTAGTGGACTTATTGCAACAGACACAGGAACAGCACACCTAGCATCTGCTGTAAATACTGAAGTTTTTGCCCTCATTGGTCCAACTCCGGCTGAGCAAACAGGACCTTATCAAAGTCCCTTCAACAAAGTGCATATCATAAGTGAAAATCTCCCATGTTCCCCTTGCTACAAAACAGAGGTGATGAAAGCATGTAAAGACAATATCTGTATGAAACAGATCTCTGTACAAAAAGTATATGACAGCATAAAATCAGCAAATATATTGTAAAATATGAAAATTAAATAAATATCTATAAAAAAGCGAATATTAATTGTCTCAAAAACTACGAACTACAATTATCATATCTGTTTATAAAAATGTAAAAGCTCTCGATCTTGTGCTTGACTCCATACTCAAACAGTCAACTCCTGTTGATGAGATTATAGTCTCTGAAGATGGTAAGTCTCAAGAGATGCAAGCATTTATACAAACACTCAACATCCCCAACTTAATTCACCTTACACAAGAAGACCTAGGCTGGAGAAAGAACATTGCACTTAACAACTCCATAAAAAAAGCTTCTGGTGAGTATCTCATTTTTATTGATGGTGATGTATTACTGCATGAAAAATTTATAGAAGGGCATCTTCATTGTGCTAAGCCTAAACGTGTCTGCGCAGGTAAACGTGTAGAACTTGGTGAAGGTTATACTCAAAAACTTTACAATAAAAAGATAAATATCAAAGAACTTTCTGAAAGTTTTTTACGTCGGGTCATCTCTTTGCACCAAGACAAAGTTCGCCACTATGAAGATGGCATATACATCAAACCCGATAGCTATATCCATAAAAAATTTATTGCTAAAAAAAATATTAACTACCTTATAGGGTGTAATTTTTCCTGCTATAAAAAAGATATAGAATCGATAAACGGCTTTGATGAAGAGTACAAACTCCCTGCTATTGGGGAAGATGTAGATATCAACTGGCGTTTTCGTGCAGATGGCACAGAGGTGGTATCATGCAGAAATATTGCCAATGTTTACCATCTTTGGCACAAAAAAGGTTTTGGTGCCAGTGAGGGTGAAGTAAACAACAAAATTCTCAAGAGAAACTTTGATGCAAACCGTTATGTATGCCTCAATGGACTTAAAAAACTAAATGAACAAGGAGAAGAGATATGAAAGGTATAATACTAGCAGGAGGGAGTGGAAC
>CAZFGS010000048.1:0-8877 GCA_964518545.1 uncultured Sulfurimonas sp.
TCTTTATACTCTTCATCTCATCTATAAAAACTGTTTTAATCAATCTCAACAAGCACACTCATCCCAACTCGAAGAGACTCTATAGTTTCTAGTGGACGAAGCTCCACCTCAAAACTTTTCATATCAAAACCTTTGCCACTCTCAGTAGCTCTCCAAGTTGCATAATCTCCTTGAGGAGCTATATAAAATACTTTAAATTTATAAAGCTTATCACCTAAGGCTGGAATCTTTACCTTAAGAACTTTCCCTTTTGCAAAGTAATGAAGATAATCTTCCCTTACACTAAATCGTGCCCAAATATCTTTCATATCTATGATACTTACCACAGGAAATCCTGTAGGGGAGAGCTCACCCTCATGGATAAGCACTTGTGAAACTTCACCATTGTGAAAAGAGTACTGTTTTGTATCATCCATATAAGCACTCACTTCATCAAGTTTTGCAGCATACACTCTCTCTTGTGCAGCAGCAGCCTTTTTCATCTCCACTCTTGCACCCTCTTTAGCCATCTCTGCCATCTCTTTTGCAGCATTGGATGTATGAAGAGCCGCCTTATACTGTGTGTAAACTTCGTCACGTTTTTGCTCTGAGACAACACCATCTTTATAAAGTTTTTCTATTCTATTGTAAGTGGTTTTTAAAAGTTCTTCCGCAGCTTTAGCTTTTTGATACTGCTCATAAGCAGCTTGTATCTCTTGTTTTCTTGCTCCTTGATCTGCTTGCATCTTCTTTGCCATCGCTGCATCTTTTGCAGCACTAGCTTGTGCAAATTTTGCATCAAGTTCTCGAGAGAGTATACTAAAGATAGGATCACCAACTTTTACATCTTCCCCCTTTTTCACATAAATCTTATGGATACGTCCAGCAACTTTTGAAGAGATATTATAACTCTGTGCATCTATCTCACCTTGAAGTACAAAAGGCTTTGGCTGATATGCTTTATAAAATGTTAACCCTACCCAAAAAACTAAGGCTAACATAGCTATAACTATAACAAACACTATACTTTTTTTCATTCTATCTCCTCACCCATAAACTCAAAAAAGATCTCTCTCTCACCACTCAAAACACAAAGTTGTGAAAGTTTTTGCACATATGTATAGGCAACATTGAGTCTTTTTGTTTTTGCACCAAGTAGATTCATCTGTGCATCTACAAGTTCAACAGATGTACTTAAACCCTCTCTAAAAGAGATAGTTCTTAATCTGTAATTTTCTTCTGCTAAAGCTAATGTTGAATTGAGAAGTATATACTCATCTTTAGCTGCAAGCATCTCTTTGTATGTTTTTTCAACTAAAAGAGCCAGATTTTTTAAAGATTCTTCTCTTAGATTTTGTATCTTTGTTTTTGTTAGTTTTGCAGCTTCTAGATCCTCAGAACGATCATTTCTTGCCACAAGATTAATCTTTACCATCACACCACCAAACCATTGTGGTAAAGACTCCATAAGTGCAGACTTATCTTTGTAAAGATTGTAGTTTCCAAAAGCCATAATTTCTGGTTTATATGATGCTTCTTTGATACTGATAAATGCTTTACTTTGTTTCTCTTTTGCATCAAAAATTTTCATGCCTGCATAATCATCTCGCGTTTTATGCTCATAATACTCTTGTTCTTTTTCAAAAAAATTGATAAAA
Source organism: uncultured Sulfurimonas sp. (assembly GCA_964518545.1). Lineage (GTDB taxonomy): Bacteria > Campylobacterota > Campylobacteria > Campylobacterales > Sulfurimonadaceae > Sulfurimonas. Next base: position 1,638 of record CAZFGS010000048.1, read on the forward strand.
AGTTTTGATGAGGGTGTAATATTTTGCTCAACTAAGGAGTTAAGAGCTGAGTGAGCTAACTCTAGTTTATGTTTTGCCTTAAGAAGATCTACTTTAGCAGCATCTAACTCTACCTTTGTATTTAAGAGTTCTATCTTTGCTATTTGCCCCTGCTCTTTAAGCTTTTTTGCATTTTCATAATGAAGTTCTAGTGCCTCTTTTGATTTGAGCCGCGTTTTATAAAGCAGTTCACTTACAACAACACCATAATAATACTTCACAAGTTTCAAAAATTCTTTATCTTTTTTCATCTCTTTAAGCGCTTTAGCCTCATCTGCTGCTGCTTTATATATATCTTGAGCTGCATCTATCTTACCACCTACATAAAGTGGCCATAAAAGTTGCAGATCTGCTAAAAATACATCTTGCTCTGAAAGATCAATAGTAGAAGGAAAAGGGATGCTAAAATGTGCCATCATCGCAGATATCTCAGAGGTATCAAGATTTACTTTTTCACTTAAGTGTGTATAGCTTCCTGTAACACTCACAGAAGGCAGATACATCGATTTTGCTGCATTTTTTTTCATCTCTGCTATAGAAATATCATTTTTTGCAGCTTTAAGTCCACTATTTTTTATCTCTATACTTTGCCAGGCATCCTCTATAGATGTCGCTGCTTCTAAGCCTAATGCCAGTATAAAAAGAAGTAAAAATTTTCTCATTTGCTTCCTTTAGAAAATTTTATACGTTGTGAATGGGTGATTGCAACTGCCATTGCATCAGAGATATCAAGAGGTTTAATCTCTTTTTTTATACCAAGTAAGCGTTTTACCATGAAGTTTACCTGCTCTTTAGAGGCTTTACCTTTACCTGTAAGTGCTTTTTTTACCTGAAGTGCTGTGTACTCACTAAACTGCCCGAACTCCTGAAGAAGTTTAAGCATGATAGCTCCACGAAATTGTGCAAGTTTTATGGTTGTAGCGGGGTTATGTGCATAAAATATATCTTCCATAGCAACTTCATTGATCTCAAAATTACTAAAAAGTCTATCAAATCCCTCTACCATCTGAGGGATTTGAAATTGTAAATCTTCTGCTTTCATCTTTATGAGTCCAGCTTCAACAAGAGAGATCTTCCCTTTTTCAAGTTTTATAAGAGCATATCCCATATTTCTTGTGCCTGGATCTATCCCAAGTATAATCATCTCTATCCTATGGTACAAATTGTTTGTACCATTATATAGTTTATTTCTTAGAATTTAAACGCGACTGATACTCTTGAGGGTGTTTACACACTGGACATACCTTAAGTGCTTTTTTCCCATAATGAACATGACCACACACCTCACATATCCAAGCTTCCTCTTCATCTTCACTCACAAATTCTGCATCTGCTTCAAGTCTCTCTAAAAGCATCTTATACATTTTTTCATGTTCTATCTCTACTTTACCTATCCCTTTAAAAAGAGTAGCTGCTTCTTTGTAGCCCTCATCTTTAGCTATTTGTGCAAAATCTGGATACATTGTTGTATTTTCATAACTTTCACCATCTATTGCCATTTGAAGATTCTCTTTTGTATCTCCAAAATTATTTTCACTTCCACTTTTCATTCTGTTATGAAGGGCAAGTTCAAGTTTTGCATGTGTTTTTTCATTGTTTGCAGCTCTTTGAAAATGTTCTGCTATATCTCTATAACCCTCTTTTTGAGCTACTTTTGCAAAATATTCATACTTATTTCTTGCCTGAGACTCTCCTGCAAAAGCTTTCATAAGATTGACTAAGGTTAAGTTAGGTGTTATCATCTCCATCGCTTGGCCGCAACAATGAAGTTCACCACCACCAACACTTTGTACTTCAACTACATTACCACATTTATTACATCTATATGTTTCATACTGTCTCATCTTACTCTCCTTGGTTTGTTATTCACAGTCTACTCCTTTTAAACTTAAAGGATAATTATTATCTTTTATAAAATATCTACTCAATGTGAATAGTAAAGTTATTCACATCCTTTTTAACCCTATTTTATGGAAACAGAGGTTATTATTCACAATATATTTAAAAATTAGGGTTTTATGTGAATATTGGTCAAAAAGTTTTAGAAGCACTCAAAGAAGAGATAACGGAGCTCGAGTATAATCGCTACATTCAGCATCTTAATTATGATGTGAAAAAGTCTACAGGTGATTTAGCTATATTTTATGCACATAATGCGATAGTTATCAACTGGATTAAAAATAAATACTCTCATAAGATAGCTCATCTCTTTGAAGTACAAACAGGATCCAAGGTAAATGTACAAATCACTCTTAAAAATAGAGTAGATAAACGAAAAATAAAAAAAGTGGCGGAACAAAAAGTGAGTAATTCCCTTTTAAACCCTTCACACTCTTTTGATAACTTTATGGTGGGTGGATCAAATCAGTTTGCCTATGCTGCAGTAAAAAGTGTTAGTGAAAATGCAGGAAAAGTTTACAATCCTCTCTTTATCTATGGTGGTGTTGGGCTTGGTAAAACACACCTTATGCAAGCAGCAGGAAATGTTTTTCAAAATGAGGGAAAGATAGTTATATATACTACAGTTGAGCAATTTCTAAATGATTTCATACGTCATGTTCGTAATAAAACCATGGAGCGTTTTCAAGAAAAATACCGTAAATGTGATGTGCTTCTTATAGATGATATCCAATTTCTTTCCAACAAAGAGGGGATTCAAGAGGAGTTTTTTCATACCTTTGAAGCTCTTAAAGGTTCTGGCAAACAGATCATACTTACAGCTGATAAGCACCCTAAAAAGATAGGTGGACTTGAAAAACGTCTTCAATCGCGTTTTGAGTGGGGATTAGTAGCAGACATTCAACCACCAGAACTTGAGACAAAAATTGCCATCATAGAAAAAAAATGTGAGATAAATAAAGTCAAACTCTCTAAAGATATCGTCAACTATATTGCAACTGTTATAGACTCTAATGTTCGTGAGATAGAGGGAATACTTAGTAAATTGCATGCTTACTCTCAACTGATGCATGTAGATATAGACTTAGAGTTTACAAAAAATGTTCTCAAAGATCAGATGAATGAGAATCGTGCTAACATTGATATGGATATGATTACTCAAACTGTTGCAAAAGATCTCAATATAAAACCAAGCGAGATAAAATCAAAAGGGCGTAGTAAAAACATAGTTTATGCTCGCCGTATCAGCATATATATATGTCGTGAACTTACCCAAAATACTATGCCTCAACTTGCACAATACTTTGGGATGAAAGATCACACAGCCATATCTCATACTATTAAAAAAATCAATGATCTTATCAAAGAAGATGAAGATTTTAGAGTAAAAATTGAAGAACTTACTAATAAAATAACATCTTCAAATTAATTCACTTCCAAAAGATGCTAAAAAAAAGATATAATTGTAAAAGTGAATAGATGTGAATGAACTCTTCAAGGTTCATCACGCATTTTAAAGTCTAGTCTTTAGGGGTATAAGTGAGATTTTCACATATTCACCTCCCCCTACTACTAGTACTAAAAATTATATAAATAATAGGGAATTTAAACATGATAATTACAATATCAAAATCAGTCATTGAAAATATCTTGATTCATGCAGGTCCTTTTCTAGAAAAAAAAGATACTTCACAAATTACATCTCATATCTATCTTAATGCTTCTAACTCTACTCTTACTGTAAAAGCTACAGATTATGAGATAGGTTTTTTAGTAACATCTTCAGAAGTAAATATCACTCAAGATGGAAGTATTACTGCAAATGGTAAAAAGTTTTTAGATATTGTTAGAATACTTAAAGATGGAGATATTAACTTAGAAGTAAAAAACAATACTTTACATATCTCTCAAGCACATTCAAACTTTAAACTTCCAACATTTTCCCATAATGAATTTCCTGAGTTCCCATCTTATGAAGGTAAGGCTAGAATCTCTATTGATTCTCATACACTTATAGAATCATTGAAAAAAATAACACCTGCTATAGATACAAACAATCCAAAATTTGAACTCAATGGTGCCCTTATAGACATAAAAAAAGATAGTATCAATTTTGCTTCAACAGATACTCGTCGTTTAGCAGTTGTAAATATTGCAAATAATTCTGAAAATGAACTCTCAATTATCATCCCTAAAAAAGCAATTATAGAAATTCAAAAACTTTTCTTTGATAATATAGAACTTTATTACGATGAGACAAATCTTATTATCCATTCAGAACAGTACACTTTTTTTACAAAACTAATCAATGGTAAATTTCCAGAATATTCACGTATCATCCCTAAAGAGATAGCACACTCTCTTTTACTTCCAAAAGCTGTTATGATAGACTCTATTAAACAGATTACTACTATTTCAACAGATGTAAAGATCACTTTTTTAAATGAACTTATCACTTTTGAGAGTTTAAGTGATGATAATATTGAAGCAAAAACTGAGATAGGTTTTTCTACAGGTTTCAATGAAGCTTTTTCTTTAGCTATCAATTCACGTTATTTATTAGACTTTTTAAATTCTATTAACAATTCAGAGTTTACTATAGGACTTAATGAAGGAAATCTCCCTTTTATCCTTAGTGATGACAACTTTAAAACTGTAGTTATGCCTATAGTTATCTAAGAGCTTTTTGAGCTCTTTACCCTCTCAAATAAACTTTATACTCCCTTTAAATATTATTTTTAGATAAATTTAGATAGAATAACTTCAATTATGCCAAAATGGCAATGGAGTATTTAATGGAACAAAATTACGGTGCTAGTAATATTAAAGTCCTCAAAGGACTAGAAGCTGTTAGAAAACGTCCTGGTATGTACATTGGTGATACAGGTCATCGTGGATTACACCACTTGGTTTATGAAGTTATTGATAACTCTATAGATGAGGCAATGGCAGGACATTGTGATACTATCACTGTAACTTTAACAAAAAATGGAACTTGTAAAGTAAGTGATAATGGTCGTGGTATCCCTACTGATATGCATCCTACAGAAGGAATGAGTGCTGCTACAGTTGTTTTAACAGTACTCCATGCCGGTGGTAAATTTGATAAAGATACTTACAAAGTATCTGGTGGTCTCCACGGTGTTGGTGTTTCAGTTGTAAATGCACTCTCTTCAGATCTTCATATGACAATCTATCGTGATGGTCAGATACATGAACAAGACTTTAAAATGGGTATTCCACAAGAACCATTAACAGTAACAGGTACTACTCGTAAAACTGGAACAACGATTGAGTTTGCAGCTGATCCTTCAATTTTTACAGACACAATTACTTTTGAGTATGAGTATTTAGCAAAACGTTTTAAAGAACTTGCATATCTTAATCCATTTATCACTATTAAATTTAATGATGAGAGAAGTGGAACAAAAGAGGTATATCACTTTGAAGGTGGTATTGCTCAGTATGTTTCAGATATGAATAAAAAACAAGTAGTTGCTGATGTTTATAGTTTTAGTGGAAAAGTGGAAGATATCGAGTTTGATATAGCATTGATGTATAATGATGCTTATGATGAAAAACTTGCTTCTTTTGTCAATAACATTAGAACTCCAAATGGTGGAACACATGAAGCAGGTTTTCGTGCAGGTCTTACACGTGTTATATCTAACTATAACTCAAAAAATGGTGCAGCTAAAGAGAAAGATGTAAAAATCTCCGGAGATGATGTTAAAGAGGGTTTAATCGCTATCGTTTCTGCTCGTGTACCTGAACCTCAGTTTGAGGGTCAAACAAAAGGAAAACTTGGAAACACTTATGTGCGCCCACTTGTTCAAAAAGCAACAGGGGAAGCATTAAGTAAATATTTTGAAGAGAATCCTATTCAGGCTAAAGCGATTGTAAGTAAAGCACTTATGGCTGCTCGTGGTCGTGAAGCTGCGAAAAAAGCACGTGAACTTACTCGTCGTAAAGATAATATGACAGTGGGAACACTTCCTGGTAAACTAGCAGATTGTCAATCTAAAGATGCAAGTATATGTGAACTTTATCTGGTGGAAGGGGATTCTGCAGGTGGTTCAGCAAAAATGGGACGCGATCGTGTTTTCCAAGCTATCTTACCACTTAAAGGTAAGATTTTAAATGTTGAAAAAGCACGTTTAGAGAAGATATTAAAATCAGATGAAATCACTAACATGATCACAGCAATGGGTTGTGGTATTGGTGAAGAGTATAAAGAGGAAAAACTTCGCTATCATAAAATCATCATCATGACCGATGCGGATGTAGATGGTTCTCATATTCAAACACTGCTCTTAACATTTTTCTTTAGACATTTTCGTGATGTAGTGGAAAAAGGGTATCTTTACCTTGCACAACCACCATTATATCGTTACAAAAAAGGTAAAAAAGAGATCTACTTTAAAGATGATCGTGAGATGAATGACTTTTTGATTGATAACGGTATAGAATCTCTAGAAAATCAAACTCTTGGACATAATGACCTTGTTTCATACTTTAAAATGGTTGACCATTATGCTGGAAGTTTAGTTGCACTAGAGCGTCGTTATGCACTTGTGAACTTGATTCGTCATTTTATTGAAAACCCAGATTTAATCTCTCTTGGGGCAAAAGATTTATATGTAAAAGTGGAAGAGTTTTTATCAAGCATAGACAACAATATCTTAACAAAAACAATCAATGAAGAAACAAATGAGATACATCTTTTTGTGCAAACACAAGGTGGTATGGAGGAGTTACTTATCAATGATGATCTCTTTAGTGCACCACATTTTACAGAAGCTAACTTTGTTTATAAAAAGATTCAAGAGTGGGATTTGGCTTTTGAAGAAGATATCTTAAATGTCTTAGAACAAATTAAAGATCATGCACGTAAAGGTTCTTATATCCAACGTTATAAAGGTCTTGGTGAAATGAATCCTGAACAACTTTGGGAAACTACAATGACACCTGAGAATCGTGTACTCCTTCAAGTTACTATAGAAGATGCAGAGATAGCCTCAGATGCATTTACACTCTTTATGGGTGATGAAGTTGAACCACGTCGTAACTACATCGAAACACATGCAAAAGATGTAAAACACTTAGACGTTTAGATTTTTATGTTACTTCCAGAGCAAAAAGAGAGGGAATATCGTTTTAAGCTAGCACTTAGAATAGGTCTTCCTATATTTGCTCTTATTCTTCTTTTGGTTTCCTCTACACTTATAACAAACTATGAATCACTCCATACTTCATTTTTCTTTGAAGCAATTCTTCTTTTAGCTTTTAGTATCTATTTTAT
>CAZFGS010000049.1:0-8749 GCA_964518545.1 uncultured Sulfurimonas sp.
TATATGATGAACTAGATTTTAGTTCATGGTACTATAAAAATGATCCAACACATGTCTTTTTTTATACAAAAGAAACATTTTTATGGATAGTAAAAGAGTTTGGATATAAGAGTGTAATAGTTGATAAAAGGCTTGTTGTTTTATATTGATGTTCTTTTTTGGTCATGTGACTTTATGTTTACTATTTTTGTGATATAATTTTACTTATAATAATTATAAAAGGAACAAATCATGAAACATGCATACTTATCAGATAGAGTTATTAGTGAAGCATTAGCAAAACATGCTATTACAAAAAAAGAGGCAGAGAGATTAAAAAAGAAGATAGATACTCAAGAAGTTATTTATAAGGCTACTCACAAGTAGAGTAGGTTAAATAGAGAAGAATTTTCTCTATTTAAACGATGTTCCACCGTCAACTACGATAGTTTGACCTGTAAGCCAAGAAGCTTCATTAGAACATAAGAATTTACATGCACCAGTTAAGTCTGTTGCATCGCCCATACGTGAAAGTGGAGAACGTTTTACAACTTCTGCTTTTACTTCCTCATAGTTTGGAAATGCTTTAAGTGCATCAGTGTCGATTGGACCACCACTTACAGCATTAACACGAATTTTCATCTCGCCTAGTTCTGTTGCAGCATATTTTACCATTGTCTCAACTGCTGCTTTATTTGTTCCGTGACCTGAGTAGTTTGGTGTGTAAACAAGGTTACCAGTTGAACTCATAGATATGATACTACCACCACCCACTTTTTCCATTCTCTTTGCTGCTTCTTGAGCACCAACAACAAATGCTTCAACAGTCGCAGTATAGATGTTTCCAAGTCCTTTTGGTTTAAGGCGCATAAATGGAGCAAATCCACCAACAACAGCACGACCAGAGATGATAGCATTGGAGATAAAGAAATCTAAGCGATCAAAATCTTCATCAAACTCTTTATAAACATCTTTATAAGTTAGTGGTTCTAAAATATTGAGTTTATAAGCACGAGATTTGATACCATACTTTGCTTCTATATCAGCAATGATCTCATTTGCAACATCTGCACTTGATGCATATGTAAATGCTACATCTGCACCAGCTTCAGCAAATGCATATACGATTGCTTTTCCAATTCCACGTGTTCCACCACTTACAAAAAGTGTTTTTCCTTTAAAGTCTTGCATCTTATAGTCCTTTGATATCGTAGTTTTTCATAACTTCTTCGATTTTTTTCATGTTTGCAGCAGATGGAGCTACAAGAGGAAGTCTATACTCAAGTGTTTGAGTTAGCCCTGCGATATACATAGCAGCTTTTACCGGAATAGGGTTCGCTTCACAAAACATGACTGAGTTAAGAGGGTATAGTTTGTCATTGATAGCTTTTGCTCCTGCAAAGTCACCTGAAAGTGCAAGGCGAACAAGTTCTGACTTCAAATCTGGCATCAGGTTTGATGTTACAGAAGTGATACCTGCTCCACCATTTGCTAAAATAGGGTAATCAATAGCATCATCACCAGAAAATACTTTAAGTTCAGGTCTACGAGAGAGTAACTCAACTGTACGCTCTAAACTTCCAGTAGCTTCTTTAACACCGTAGATATTTGCAACATCATCAAAAAGACGGATAGTTGTGTCTGCAGAGATATCAACACCAGTACGTCCTGGTACATTATAAAGCATAAAAGGAAGTTCACTTACAGCTTCTGCTATAGCTTTGTAATGTTGATACAGTCCCTCTTGAGAAGGTTTGTTGTAGTATGGGCTTACAGAGAAGATAGCGTCAACACCAGCACTTTGTGCATGTTTTGCAATCTCAATTGCTTCATGTGTCGCATTTGAACCAGCACCTGCGAGAACTTTAGTGTTTGTTCCCTTACAAACTTCTACCGCTATCTCGATACAGCGTTTATGCTCATCGTGAGTAAGAGTCGCACTCTCACCAGTAGTACCAACGGGGCAAACTGCATCCATACCGTTGTTGATTTGACGCACAATCAGTGCTGCATAAGTCTGCTCATCTAATTTTCCATTTTTAAATGGAGTAATCAGTGCTGTGGAAGAACCTGTTACTAAATTCATTTTCTAAAGCCTTAATAAAATTAATGCGCAATTATAGCTAAAAAGTTTTAAAATGAGTTATGGTCTAAATAATTTAGTACATGATGTTTTGCATAAAGTTTATACTGAAAGCTTCTCAAGCAATTTTTGAAAGTTTTTGATATGTATATTTTTTCTTGAGATCTCTATGATACCATCTTGTTTTAGTTTTTGAAGGCTGCGGTTGACCACTTTTCTTACACTGCCTACCATGGAAGCTATATCGTCATGTTTGAGATTATCTACTACATGAAGCTCTGGCTTGCCATCTACTGTTTTTGTAAAGCGTGCAAAGAGTTGTAAAACACGTTGGTAAACATCGTAAAATGAGAGACTCACTGCAAGATTTTCCATAGATTTTAACTGTGAGGCTATGTATGCATAGAAGTATTGTCTAAAGTCGGGGTCATTGAGTATCATCTCTTTTACATCATGAAGTGGTACTTGCACTACATGGGTGTCTTCAAGTACTTCAGAGATGTACTCATTTGGTTTTCCATCAAGGAGTGCTACTGTATCAAACATATCTCCACGAGAGAGCATATAGAGAGTTTGCTCTTTTGAGGTTTCAAAATCTATGTCATAAATTTTAATCTTACCACTCATAATAAAATAAAAATACTTAAGTGTATTTGTATGTGCAAGCGGGTCTTCCCCTTTTTTAAAATAGAGGTCGCGTTTATGCGAAAGAGCTAAGGGTGATTTTTCTATCTCTTGAAGTACAAGTTGTTGAGATTTTATGGGTTCTACATAGTTCATAAAAACTATGATAGCAAAAAAGAGCTAAATTTTAGCTCTTTTTAGGGATGATGATTTGAAGTTTTCCATCTTTATATTGGGTGTTAAGTTTATCCATATTTGCATCTTGAGGCATCATAAAACTTCTGTAAAAGCTTTGTGAGTATATCTCTTTATGAATGTAGTTGGTATTGTTTGTATCACTACTTCTCATACTCTTGGCCTCGATACTTAATAGATACCCTTTGTTACTTACTTTTATATTTTGTTTTTCAATTCCAGGGATGTTAAGCTCCACTATATACTTTCCATCTTGCTCTTTCATATCAGCAAGGGGAGTTGTCGGTTGTGCAAAAGCTTTCTTGAAAAAAGGGTCATTTGCAAAAACAGAATTAAAGTGACCAAAACTCTTTTGCATCTCCTCTTGCATCTTTAACATCTCTGTAAAGGGATCCATTGTTGTTAGATGTTGCACTTGTTTCACAGAGTTTTCTTTTGGATTTTTTAAATCATATATAAAGTAACTCTGTGCTGCCACAGCAACAAACAACAAGGAAATAATGATGTAAAGTAACTTGTTGTTTTTGCCTTGCATACTCTCTCCTTATTTAACTTTGATAGCTTTTGGTTTTGCTTTTTGTGTTTTTTCAAGCTCTATAACTAAACGACCATCTGCATACTCGGCAGAGATTTTTTTCGTGTCTACACTCTCAGGGAGCACAAAATGGCGTTCTAGTTTTCCAAAAGCTGATTCACATACATAGTAGTTATCACGAGTAAGTTCTTCTTTAAACTTTCTCACTGCACTTACTACAAGTATATTATCTTCTACTTGTATATTGATATCCTCTTTTGCTATACCTGGAAGATCTACTTCTAAGTGGAAAGTAGAATCCTCTTTTTTCGCTAGATTGGCAAAAGGGAGATGGCTTGCTATGTTATCAAGAACTTCGCCAACTTTCTCTTTTGCAACTTCAACACCTTTTTCTATCTCAGTTTCTAAGTTTTTAGCACTTTTTACGATATCCATAGCATCCTCCTTTTATTTGATCTCTACTTTTTTAATTTTTTCTACATTTTGTGTTTGTAGTTTTGGTACTACTACCTCTAAAACACCATCTTTTGACTCTGCATGAATATTTTCGATATCTGCATCCTCTGGGAGTGAAAAGGAACGACTAAAAGAGCCAAAACGACTTTCAATTTTGTAGTAGTTTTCCTCTTTGAGTTCCTCTTTTACTTTTCTCTCACCAGAGATTACAAGAGTATTGTCTTCGATTTGGATGTTGATATCTTCTTTTCTCATCCCTGGAAGATCAACCTCTACATGGTAAGCATACTCACCTTCACGAGTATTGATTGCCGGTGTAAAGTCTGTTTTAAAACTTTCATCATTTTGAGTGTTGAACTCATCTAACATAGTGTTAAGCATATCAAAACCGCGTCTAAAGTCTGTAAAATTTCTTCTTGGATTATATCTTGTTACTAACATCTTAAACTCCTTCATATTTTTTATTTACGAGAGAATTATAGAAAATTTTAAAAAGGATTTATGCCACCTAAGTAGCATAAAGTGAGGTTTTATCTAGTTTGTGGCTTTTTTGAGGATGAGTGTTGTAGATTTGTCGAAGTTAAAGTACTTTTTAGCTGCTTTTTGTACTTTTTTAGCAGTAATTTTTTCTATATCTTCCTCATAACTCATAAGAGGCTTGATATCTCCACGAACCAGATAACTTCCATAAAGGTTCGCTACAGATGTAGAACTCTCAAGTGAGTAGATAAAGTCTGCTTTTGAGTTTACTTTTACTTTCTCTAACTCCTCTTTAGTTACTTGAGTGCTTTTTATCAACTCTATCTGTTTGATAAGCTCTTTTTCTACATCTTCAGCTTTAACACCAGGGTTACATGTTGCTAAAAAGATGAAAAGTCCTGGGTCTTTGTTTTCCATATTGTAAGCATAGATGGAGTTTACAAGACGTTGTTTATCGACAAGTTCTTTGTAGAGACGTGAACTTTTTCCAGAGTAAAGAATCTCAGAGATAACACTGAGTGTCACCTGATCTTTATGTTGGAAGTTTGGTATGTGAAAAGTGATTGCTAAAAACTCCACTTCACTCTCTTTGTTGATGATAATACGTTTTGCACCATCTTGTTCAGGCTCTACAAATTTTACTTTTGGAATTTTATGTTTATTCTTTATATTACCAAAGGCTTTTTTAGCCTCTTTAAAAACATCTTTAGGCTTAACATCACCAGTAACGATAAGAATCGCATTGTTTGGTTGGTAGTATGTCTCATGGAAATCTTTGATATCTTTAAGTGTCCATGTTCTGATGTCGTTCATAAAGCCTATGGGTGTCCAGTGGTATGGATGGTAGATATAGGCATTGTTAAACATTTTAAAATAAAGGTAGCCTAGAGGGTTGTTGTCTGTTCTCCAGCGACGTTCTTCTGTGACTACATCGCGTTCTGGTTGGAACTCATCATCTTTGAGTTTGAGGTTTTGCATAAGTTCTGCATAAAGATCTATGGACTTTTTTAGGTTTTGTGTTGAAGATTTGATGTAGTAGTGTGTGTAGTCAAAACTTGTAGAGGCATTGTTCACACCACCTATGCTTTTGACCTCTTTATCAAACTCTCCGGCATCAAGATTCTTTGTACTTTTAAAGTTCATATGCTCAAGCATATGAGCGATTCCCGTTTTACCCATCACTTCGTTACGACTTCCCACTTTGTAGAAGATGTCGGTACTTATGACATTGGTGTTGTTTTTGAGTGGAATGACCACTATCTGTAGGCCGTTTTTGAGAGTTTTACTCTCGTAGCTTGGTAAAGATGATCCCATAGTATGTATCTCACTTTTTTGAGTATTTTGTTGTTTTGATGGCGTTTTATAATCTATAAACGAAGATGCAAAGAGCATCGTTGTGCTAAGGAGCAGGGGAGTTAAAAATTTCATTATTTTCTATCTGCACCTATAGCTTGAGTGATATTCTCAAAGCCATCTGCTTTGATGAGCTCAATAAGCTCTTTATTGATGTTCATAATCATATCTGGACCATGAAACACAAGTCCACTTAAAATTTGTACAAGATTTGCACCAGCCCTAATGCGTCTGTATGCTTCTTGTGCAGAATCAACACCACCTACAGAGATAAGTGTCGTTTTTCCATAAAGTTCAGCAGCTATAGCGTCAAAGATTTGAAAACTTTTCTCTTTGAGTACTTTACCACTCAGTCCACCTATGGTTTTAGGGTGTTTTACAAGTGAGTAGTCTATGGTTGTGTTAGTAGCGATGATACCATCAGCACCTTTTTCTACTGCCATTTTTGTGAGTGCTACGGCATCCTCTATCTCCATATCTGGAGCAATTTTGAGAAGTATTGGCATATCTGTTAGTGCTTTTGCCTCAGCAAAAAGACGAGTGATAAACTCCTCATTTTGTAAGTCGCGTAGTCCTGGAGTATTTGGTGAGGAGATGTTTATAACGAAGTAATCACCTAAACCATCAAAGGCTTTAATAAGATGTGTGTAGTCATTTATAGCTTCTTTTTCAGGAGTCACTTTATTTTTCCCAATATTAATGCCAATAGGAGTTGTAAAAGGGAATCGCTCTTGAAGGCGTTTAACTACCTTGTAAGCACCATCATTGTTAAAGCCCATCGCGTTTTGGATAGTCTCTTCCTCTATGTGGCGAAACATACGAGGTTTTGGATTTCCTGCTTGTGGCTTTGGTGTAACTGTACCAATCTCTGTGTATCCAAATCCGAGAATCTGCATACCACGAATCATAGTCGCATTTTTATCAAAACCAGCACCAAGTCCAACTGGGTTGAGAAATTCTCTACCAAAGAGCTTTTGCTTTAAAACATCATCAGTGATAAAGTGAGATTGTAAAAAGAAATTGAAAGGGATTTGGCAGATATTTGGTAAACGTAGTACACTCTCTGCTACATGGTGAGCAGTCTCAGGTTGAAGTTTAAAAAGTAAAGGCTTTATAGCTTGATAATTAATCATAAACAGTCCATATAAAAAGTTAGTGGATTATACTAAAAAACTTATTGTGATTTGATTAATTCTTCAAACTGATGAACAGGTAAAGGTTTTGAACAAAGGTAGCCTTGATAGAGATCACAGTTTATCTTTTTGAGATAAGAGAGTTGTTCTTGTGTTTCAACACCCTCTGCAACTACTTGAAAATGTAATGTTTTTGCTACATCTACAATCATATTGACAAAAGTTTTTTCATCATCTATGGTAAGGTCATCTATAAAACTTTTGTCTATTTTGATGGTATCAAAAGGGATTCTTTTTAAATAAGATAAAGAGGAATATCCTGTACCAAAATCATCAAGAGAGAGGCTAATACCAAGTTTTTTAATCTCTTGGATCACCTTGTATGTTTCTTCAAAGTCATCAACGAAAACAGATTCTGTCAGCTCAATATCTAGGAGAGAAGTATCTATATCTTTCACAGCATCTTGAAGTGTTTGGAGTAGTTGAGGATTTTTAAATTGTTGCACAGAAACATTGATAGAAACTTTCATCTTGCTCCATGGTGTATTTTCCCAAAGTTTTATTTGTTTTATAGCTTCTTGAATGACCCAAGTACCAAGAGGTATGATAAAGTTGTTTTCTTCAGCAAGAGGTATGAATTTATCTGGAGGTATAAGACCATTAATGGGGTGCATAAGTCTTATAAGTGCTTCACAAGAGATGATTTTACCTGTTTTAATATCTGTTTTTGGTTGATAGAAGAGTTCAAAATAATTTTTTTCTAAGGCCTCAATCATAAGGTTTTGCATTTTTACTTTTTCTTGAATAATATTATTGAGTTCTTCTGTAAAAAAATGATAACTGTTCTTTCCTAACTCTTTTGACCTATACATAGCAATATCTGCATGTTTAAGGAGAGTATGGACATCTTCGCCATCTCTTGGATAGATGGAAACACCCATACTGGCAGTAAGATTGTATTTATAGTTTTTTAATGTAACAGGAATGGCAAGTTTTGTTTTAATCCTCTCTAGCACATCTACAACTCTTGTTTCATCAGGAATATCAGGGAGGACTAAAACAAACTCGTCACCACCAATGCGTGAAACGATATCATTGTCTCTTACTACATTAAGTAAGGTCTGAGAAATGTTTTGTAATACTAAATCACCAACATTATGTCCACTAGAATCATTGATGGTTTTAAAGTTGTCAAGATCCATAAATATGACAGCAAACTGTTGATGTTTTCTGTCATTGCTAGAGATGAGCCATTCAATTTTTTCTAGCAAACTCATCCTGTTATATAAACCACTTAGTTGATCTTTTGTAGAGAGTTTATAGAGTTCCTCTTGCTCTTTTTTTAACCTTGAAAAAGTGATAGAAAGGGAATAACGGATACTCTCAAGTTCATTTATAAAAAATCTGTTTGGTATCTTACTACTGTAGTATGCAAATTGACGTAATGATTCAAGGGGACGTATGAGGAGTTTATTTAAAACACCCCATAAAAGGAAAAAGAATGTAGTTGTCAAAAGAAGAAAATAAATAATAAGTTGTACTGTTTGTTTTTCAAGTAAATTATCAAGATATGCCTCATCAATAAATACATTAGTGACATAATAATAAGGTTCTAAACCTTTGTAAAGTTGAATAGAAAAGGTGTAGCATTGTGTTGTTAAAATGCTATCTGAGTTGATAGTTGAAATGGAGGGACACTCCCCTTTATACTTTTGTGTACCTCTGTCACTTGTATAAAGAAGTTGTTTTTTTTCATTTAATATATGGATATCTTTTATGGCATTGTTTGATGCAGTGATATTATCGAGTTGGGCAGTAATTTGATGAAGGCTTGTAGGTTTAAAATTTGTATCTAAAAAGTGTTTTATATTTAAAGCTTCAGATTGAATGTTTGTAGTAACAAGTTCAGAG
>CAZFGS010000050.1:0-8581 GCA_964518545.1 uncultured Sulfurimonas sp.
TTTACTTTATGTTGTGCCATTGAAGCGCTCCTTTTTTCCATGCATATACAAAACCGATTGCAAGAAGTAATATAAACATTAACATCTCAGCAAAACCGAACCAACCAAGTAGTTTAAAATCTACTGCCCACGGGAACATAAATACAATCTCAACATCAAACAGTAAAAAAAGTAATGCGAACAGGTAAAACTGTGGCGAAATTCTATTTGGTTGTTTTGTTATCTCTGGTCCACATTCGTACACTGAGAGTTTAATTTTTTCTGTATCTTTTGCAGCTAATGCACGACTCGCTAAACGAGCGATGACAGTTGTTGCTATAAATGCACCAAATGTTCCAACAAAAAGTACAAATACCCCAAAATACGGATTTGAAGTCACTATATGCTCCATATAACCTACCTTTAATTTTCAAAGTTTATATTATAAAAAATATAAACCCATATAATATTTGTCTTCTAACACTTAAAAACAAGTCCTGTTAGGAACTTCTCTTCATTTGTTATTAGAAAAAACAGTTAATGCACTATAGCAAAAAGAGTATTAAATAAAAGTTTTATAGGGAGGAAGTAGTGATAAATGTCACTTATCGCAACACTGATTTTTTAAAGCCCAATGAAGTGGGTAATATCGTAATAAGTATACTTAAAAGTAGCTTTAAAAAAAGCTACTTATTTAAAAATCCCATAGATTTTTCACCATCAAAGTTAGCATCTTTTTCACGTTGAATTTCATCTATAAAATCTTCAAGTCTAAAGATTGGGTTTGCTCTTACTGCAACTTTATAGGCTGTGTTTTTTACAATGAGGTTTATTTGACCACCTGTGAGTGAATAAGATGCCAACTCTTTAAAGTTAAATCCATCTTCATAAGGAGCATCCTGAGGAAGCATCTTTTGCCATAAAAGTTCCCTTTGTGCTTTATTTGGTTTTTTAAACTCTATTTTGTAATTAAAACGACGAGAAAATGCTTTGTCGATATTTTCAAGAAGGTTTGTCGTTGCTATGAGCATACCTCGGAAATTTTCTATCTGTTCAAGAAAAATATTTTGCATTTGGTTATGCATTTGGTCCGAACCTGTGATATTTCCACTACTACGAGCACCTAAGAACTGATCTGCTTCATTCAAAAGAAGTATAGGTTCAGTTTTTGTTTTTTCACTCAGTTCATAAAAAGTATCAAAAATTTTACGTACATTCTTTTCACTCTCACCAACATACATAGAAAGAATTTTGGAACAATCAAAGGCTAACACTTGACGTTTAAGAGACTTCGCAAGTGAGTATGCTGTCATAGTTTTACCAGTTCCAGCAGCTCCATAAAAGATAATCCGAGCATCAATGCCACTTTTTTTATCTTTTACACCCCATTTTACAAGGCGTTGTATCACCTCTTTATCTACCTGTCTCATTAGATTTTCTAGAGTCTCTTGTGTATTTTTATTGAGTACAACATCATCTAAAGAGGTTTCAGAGTCGATCAATTCAAAAATATCTTGTTCCTCTATAAGAGCCCCAAGTTTTAAACGGGTTACTTTTTTACTTTTTTGAGGATGTATAATACTCTGAAGTACATCATCTACTATATAAAAGGAGCGTGAAATACCACCAAAAGGGTTAAGCATCTCTTCATAATCAATAATTCCAGCACTTAATAAGTTCGACCCATCCTCTAAGAGGGAACGATTTTTAATACGTTCATACTCATCTATAGAGATTAAATCAATCAATGTATTCATCTCTCTCAAGGAGCTATCTGATGCACTGTACTCCTCACGAAGCAGAGCGATAAAAATCACCTGTTCATAATTACTCATCTTCTTTTGTTTAAAGAACTTATCGAGTACGAGGCTTTCCTCTGTTTGTTGTACTCTCTCCTCAATACGCTTTTCAAGAAGTTTGAGTTTATTTTGCAACCTATCTATACCAAGAGAATGTTCATGCACATTTTGACGTATAAGTGACATCTTTTGATACAACTCTATACGAAAAAACTGATCTTGAAGATATTCTAGATGATCTGCATAAGCTTTCACATCAGGAAGATCTAGATCCAATGTACCATCTTGAAGAAGTTTTAAAAATGCCGGGGTCAATCCAACAGCAGTGTTTAATAGCTCTAAAGGAGTTACTTCCGATATCTTTAAGGGGGTGAAACTTTGTTGATGCAGCCAGCCAAGTTCAAGCAAATTTTTCACCTCTGCAAGATGATCTAAGTGCTCATACTCTTTTGTTTTATAAAGATCTTGTAAAAGCTCTATTACTAAAACATCATCCTGCCCTGAAACATATTTAAGGGAGAGATACTGAAGCATTTTTGCTTCAGCACTTGTACATTTTAGATGTACAAAAATATCAGATTTTTCAAGCTTTTTAGATGAAAGAAAATTAACTAATGTCTTCAATGAATTCCTTAAAATCTATAACCAAGTCCCATAGAGACGATTAAAATGTCACCACCAGTTATTTCACCATTTAAGCTACTATTGTTCACTGTGCGAGACTCATGCATAGAATAGATACCAGCTATTGCAACATCCATATTGTCATCTATTTGGTATCTTGCACCAAGTGAAACAGCTACAGTGTCAGTATCAGGTAATTCAAAACCAATAGTTGTATCTGGAACAGGTGATTCATCAAGCACAAGACCACCCATAACTGTTAAACTGTCAATCTCTTGTGTAACACCAAGACGAAATGTATTTGTATTTTCCCAATTTTTCGCACGTGGAGTTCCATAAATAATATTTGTTACTGGATCTACTCCAGCACCATAATCAAAATCTAATTCACTATAAGCAGACCAATAATTTTTTTCATATACGAATTCAACTGTTGTTTTAGAATCAAATGTATATGCTGCAGCTAAACTTAATACTGCTGGAAGTGGTAAAGTTACTGATCCAGAACTCATAGAGCTAAATGTTGTTCCAGCTGGAGCACCGGTAACACCGCCTGTTACATCAGTAAAAGAGAGTGTTGCATCTCCCTCAAGATTTAAGTCCACTTGAGAGCGGTATGTAACACCAAGTTCCCATGCTGGAGTTGGATTATATGCTAATGCTATGTTAAATCCACCATCAATAGAATCACCTGTCATATCACTCATAGCTGCGGGAGAAGCACTTCTTGCTATACCTTTAGAATGGATCAATCTCAGACCTATAGCAACCCCACCTTTTCCATTTGCAAACGGAAGTGCCACAGTAGGATTTACTTCAATGGTTTCAAGAGTAAACTCCTGAGCAGTATAAGTTGCATAATTATTACTCCATCTTTTAGAAAGACCACCTGGGGAAACTACACTAAGACCAAATCTTACACCATTAACATCACTAGATACATAATGAAGTGAAGGTACTACGAAAGTTTCACTCTCTGATGAGATTGGGCCTATTCCAACAAGACTCCCATTGATGCTTGCTGTACCGTTATAGTTCACCTTGTTTAAGCCTATATACATCAAGTTCGCATCTATATGATTCTCATCAGACATAAATACCATTTTTGCAGGGTTATAGTAAGCTGCATCAGCAGAATTATGGTTATGTGCTATATTTGCTGCACCTAAAGCGACTGCATTTGTAGAGTTTTCAGGTATCTTGTACCCACCTGCCATAAGAATTGAACTTGCCACAAGTGACATTAGTGCTATTTTTTTCATTTATATTTTCCCCTCTTGAAAATCTTATTCAGCTATCTTACAAAATTTAAGCTTAAGAAACAAAAGAGTAAAGCATTTCTATCTCTTGTTTCCAAATTGTTTCATCAATTGTTTCTAAAATGAGTGGGATATCATCCATTCTCTCATCATTCATGATAAATCTAAAAGCATCCAAACCTATTTCACCCTCACCTAAGGAGTGATGTCTGTCTACTCTACTCCCAAGTGGTGGCTTAGAATCATTGATATGCATACCACTTAAGTACTCAAACCCTACAATTTTTCCAAAATCACCCCATGTTTTATCGTAAGCTTCACGAGTTCGTATATCATAACCTGCTGTAAACATATGACAGGTATCTATACACACGCCTACACGAGATTTGTCTTCCACTTTATCTATGATGTGAGCGAGATGTTCAAACTTATATCCTAGGTTACTTCCCTGTCCCGCTGTATTTTCTATAACAGCTTTGACACCCTCTGTTTTATCTAAAGCGATGTTTATAGATTCTGCGATAACATCTAAACATCTCTCTTCTGCCTCTGCAACAAAAGCAACATCCTCTTTTTGTTTTTTATTCATCTTTACAAGGTGGCTTCCTGGATGAAAATTGAGTCTATCAAGTCCTAAAAGAGCACAACGCTCGAGCTCATCTATAAAAGCTGCTCTACTTTTAAGAAGTTTTTCCTCTTCTGGATGTCCAAGGTTGATGAGATAACTATCATGTGGCAGTACGTGTTTTGGCAATATCCCTGCTTCATCAAGAGCTTTTTGAAAAAGGTCAATTGTTTTTGTATCAAGAGGTTTTGCATCCCAGCGTTTTTGATTTTTTGTAAAAAGAGCAAAGGCTTTTGCTTCAATCTCTTGTGCATTTTTTATAGCATTGAAAACGCCACCACTTGCACTTGTGTGTGCTCCTACAAATTTACTCATTTTATTTCCTTAATCTTCATTAGTATCTTATTTTTTTTGTCTTTAAAGTATGTCATATCAGCATTGACTTTGTAGATTATATCTACATACTTTGTTTGTATACTCTGGGTAAAACCATTTTGTGTTCTTTGAAAATTTTCTCTTTGGAAAATAGGCTTTGCTAAAAGTATGTTTTGTAAAATAGTGTCAGGATAGTGTGAACTCAGGTAAGAGCTGTTAAAACCAGACTTACTTAAACACCCCTCTTTAACACATATAAGATGATTGATCTCTATCTTTTGTACAGATTTTCCTGCAACAAAAAGCTCTAATGCTACAGCATCTTGGGTATGTCTTAGATAACCCAAGTCTGCAAACCTTAACTGAGGTGATTTAATGATTACAATTTTTGCCTCTGTATGCTCATAGTTTTTTATACTACAGGCACTTAAAAAGAGGAAAAAAACTGTAAAAAAATACTTCATCTATTTTTGTAAAAATTTTCCACATTTTTTACTTGCAGTACCACCAAACTCTCTAATCTCAACAGCTGTGCCATCTTTTACTATCACTTGGCGTTTACAATCATCTTTTGCTATACATTCTGAATTTTCACATCCTATATTTTCTGGAACTTGTGCCATATTTATCTCCTATATTTTTGTGAAATTCTATCAAATTTGTTTTAAAATAACCCTATTCTTAAAGTATTTTAATGCAAATTCAACACTAAAGGCTAAAGCAAAGGCTCCAATGAGATAGTAAGCTATCTCGGGCATTGTTTGATATGTAGAGTAAAGTGTAATTGCAGCAATACTAAACATAGCTAGTATTGCTAAATGCACTAGATACTTTTTTGCTCCTGTCTCTTTAATCAAATTGAGATGTGCTATATGTGTAGTCCCTTGTACTATTAGCATGATAATAGCCGCCACAGTAGTGATTTGTGAAAGATTAAAAAACAATATCATAGGAATAACAAGAAGTGCACTTATAATTAAGCCCTCATAAGAGTTGTAAACATTATACTCATACACCTCAGGAAGATTTCCCTCTTTAGCCATGGTGTAACCAATATCTGAAACACTAAAAAGTGTAGCATTTATAGCTGAAGCAGTTGCTAGAAGTGCTGTGGCTGCTATAATTTTAAAGCCCCATTCTCCAAACATAGGCTTTGCAGCTTCTGCTAAAGCATAATCTTTTGTTTTGATGATAGTATCAATTGAAAGGTTTCCAAGTACCGATATACTAGTTAGGATGTATAAAGCAGCTACTATAAGTATGGCCACAAACATCGCTTTAAGCATTGTAGTCTTTGGATCTTTCATATCTTCTACTGTATTTGTAATAACACTAAAACCCTGATAAGCAAAAAATGTAATACCAATGGCAAAGACCATATCACTCATAGGCGGCATTGCAGAGAGACTTAATAGTTCTGGTTTAATATTAAAGAGTGCAGCAATAGCAAAAAAAACAAGTATGCTTAATTTTATAAGCACTATCACATTCTCGGACTTAGCGACTATGGAGCTCCCTATAAGATTAATAAGGCTAAACAAAGCAATAATTCCAACTGCAAAGGTATCTATCCAAAATGTTGAACCATCACTCATAAAAGTTGCACTATATGTTCCAAATGATTTTGCAACAGCAGCTAAAGCAATCAATTGAGAGAAGTAAAACATCACTCCCATAGACCCAGAAAATACATTTTCACCAAACCCCTGAACAAGATACTCAACTATCCCACCACGAGATTGATATCGAACAGCAAGTTTTGCCAAAGAATAGCCACTTAGCAGTGCAATCATTCCACCAAAAACAAAAGAAAGCCATACTATATTACCTGCCATAGCTCCAGCCTGTCCAATAACAATAAATATTCCTGCACCGACCATAGAGCCTATTCCTAAAAAAACAGCACTCCACAAGCCAAAAGCTTTCTCTTTCATACATCTACCTCATTGAGTTCATTTGAGCCATTATAACACGAGAAAAATTAACAGACAATTGTATTTATTACACTCATCACTGCTCTTAAATATAAAGGTAAATGACACAAAACTTCATAAAAATAAAATATTGAGATACTTCGCTGTCAAAATTAATTTAAATTGATGTATACTAAAAAAAATGAAGGAGCTTTTTCATGGAAGCAATTATCAAAGAATTAGAATCTCGTCAAAGTGAGATAGAACTAGCCGTAGAATTACTTTTTAAAACAAATATGACAATAACAGACTGGGATGTTCCAGAAGCTGATGACAAACAAGCTGCAAACATTATCTTAAACATTATGCAAGCAAAAATTGATGCAATTAAAGCTGATGTAGAAGCTGGAAAATATAATAACTACTAAAAGGAAAACAAATGAATTCACATACAAAAAATTTAGAAAAAATAAAAAATGCCATTCAAGATGCACCTCTGAGTGAAGATAAAAAAAGTGAAAGTATGAAACGTGTAGAAGAGTGGGCTTTGGAAGATCGTGCATTTGGTACACTCCAAGCAGAACTTCTTGAAGTAAGTGAATATTTTGAGGCTCTTTTTGCAGAACTAGGCCTTAGTAAATAAAAACTTGGCACTCTGCCATAAAACACAAAAGTGCTAAAACTCTTCGCTACAATACTCCCTCATAAAAAAGGGAGTATACAAAATGAAAATCCACATCGACATCGATTCTTTTTTCGTAAGTGCTGCCCGTATACTAGACCCATCTCTTGAGCATAAACCTGTAGCTATCGGTGGAAGAAGTGATACAAAAATTTTCAATAAAGATGCTAAAAACCAAACAGTAAACTTTAAAAACTCCGGAAGCTTTGTTCCCACTTTCTATAAGGCCTATGAAGCAAAAGATGATGATATAGATGCTTTTAAAGATCCAGATGGAAGAATCCGTGGTATCTTAACAACCTCAAGCTATGAAGCTCGAGCTTTTGGGATAAAAACAGCGATGAGTATCCGTGAAGCCTTACAACTTTGCCCACATCTCATTGTTAAAGCTCCCAATATGTCACTCTATCAAGAGCTTTCCCATAAACTCCATCAGTTTTTATGTGCAAGAATCCCACTTGTTGAACAAGCAAGTATAGATGAGTTCTATGGGGATTTAAGTGGCTGGGTTGAAGATGAAGATATACCCTCGTTCATAGATGCTCTGCGTCATGAGATAAAAAAAGAGCTTCTTCTTCCTGTCTCTATCGGTGCTGCTCATACTCGTTATATTGCTAAACTTGCAACAACCTATGCCAAACCCTATGGCTCTAAAGTGATCTATAGCTGGGATTTTGATACCTTTATAAACCCTATAAAAGTAGAAAATTTTGCAGGTATTGGAAAGAGTATGAAAGCCAAACTTTATGCAAGTCAGATCCATACACTCGGTGATATTCGAAAACGCCAAGGTACTCTTGAGTCTTGGGGCCCTTATGCCAAAGAACTCTACAAACGCGTCAATGGAACAGCAGATAGTCCAATTATCACAACACACAAACGAAAATCGATTGGTATCAGCAGAACTTTTGATCCACTCTTTGATAGAGTAGAGTTGCAACGACGCATACATATACTTACAAGACATCTCTCTTTTGCTATCTTTAAACTTGATGTTATACCTACTGTTTTTCATCTTAGCATCGCTTATGAGATGAACCAAAAATCCCATAAAAACATCTCCTTAGCAGAAGTATTTACAGAAAATAAGTTTGATGCGCTTTGTCTGCGACTGTTTCATCAAGCAGATATACACAAACGACTCCATATCATCCGTATCAGCATCAATTGCTCAAGTTTTACACGAGACTCAAGAAAAGAACTTTCTCTCTTAGGATTTAATGAAGAGCAAAAAATGGAACAACTCACAAAGAAAACTCAAGAGATGCGCAATAAATATGGCATCGACATACTAAAATTTGCAAGCGAACTTTAGTATACAGTTTACTTATATTATAAAAACACAATATGTTACTCTTTGTATAAAAAAATCTTATTTATTATCT
>CAZFGS010000051.1:0-8494 GCA_964518545.1 uncultured Sulfurimonas sp.
ACTTGATAGTTTCAATAGTTAAAGTATGAAACCATTGTGATGCTGTTGACAAATATTCAACATACTTTTTAAATTGTCCAATATCTTGCTTTGATTGTGAAGAGGAAGATCCTTTTTGAATATCTATCTCTTTAATAGATAAATCTATCTTTTCATCCCATTTTATGTATAATTGCTTGATTTTAACATTTTGGATTGATATCTCATCGAGAAGAAGACCATTTTGTAAGATAATATATAACGAGATGAGTAGTAAAACAATGAATGAAAAAAAACTTATGATACCAAAATTTATAGCATATATGGTTTTAATTATGTTTTTATCATTCATGTATTACCTAAACAAGCCTATTTACACCCCTAAAGTACTCTATATTCCGAAGGGGTCCATAAATCAAATTATAGCACAAATGCATAACAAATCTTACGATGTTAGTAAACTAGATGCACTTCTTTTACGCCTTATTGGTTCTCCTCAAAGTGGTTGGATCAATCTTGAAAATGGAGCCAATACAAAGGCAGATTTTTTATATAAAATAACACATGCCAAAGCAGCACTACAAAATGTAACACTTATACCTGGTGAAACTACCTTTGTGTTTTTGAACCAACTTGCTCAAAACCTTCAATTAGACCGGGGGAAACTTCAAAAAGAGTATGATAAACAAGCACCTGTGTTAGAGGGTGCATTCTTACCTAATACATATAGTTTACCCTTGGGAATAACAGAAAAAGAACTTATTAGAATCTTATTAAATGTGTCATCAAAAAAGATGAAAAAGTTAAGTTATAAATTTTTTGGAAATTATAATGAAAAGAGATGGTTTCATTATGTAGCAATAGCATCCATTATTCAAAAAGAATCAGCAAATGTAGAAGAGATGCCAATAGTAAGCTCTGTTATTTACAATAGAATTCGAAAAGGGATGAAGCTACAGATGGATGGGACCTTAAACTATGGCAAATACTCTCATATCAAAGTAACATCAAAAAGAATTAAAGAAGATAGATCTATCTATAATACATATATACACAATGGTGTACCAAGTGTTCCAGTTTGTAACGTCAGTATTGAAGCCATCAAGGCTGCAGTGTTCCCTGCAAAGACATCTTATCTTTATTTCATGAAAAATAAAAAAGGTGTGCACGATTTCTCATGTAACTATTCTACACATTTAACCAATATTAAGCGTGCTACAAAACGAAACAAATAATAAATATAAGTCAATGTTTTTGTATCTCTACTCAATATTACCCATTTGAGTGCTATTATAATTTTGTAAGTTTCATGAGGCTGTAGGTCTGTATGAAAAAAATTATTCTCGAGGATATAAAATGTCAAAAATTATTTGGTCTAAAATTGATGAAGCTCCGGCTTTAGCAACTTATTCGTTATTACCTATCGTAAATGCTTTTACGAAAGCTGCAGGTGTAGATGTTGTAACTAGTGATATTTCACTAGCAGGTAGAGTTCTTGCTGCAATGGGACTTGCTGAAGATGAATTATCTAAACTTGGTGAAGTTGTACTTCAACCAGATGGTAACATCATTAAGCTTCCAAACATTTCAGCTTCTGTAGGACAATTAAAAGATTGTATCGCTGAGCTTCAAGGTCAAGGTTTTGACATTCCTGATTTCCCAGAAAATCCAGCAAATGCTGAAGAGGAAGCAATTAGAGCCAAGTATAATACTTGTTTAGGTTCTGCTGTAAATCCAGTACTACGCGAAGGTAACTCAGACCGTCGTGCTGCAAAAGCTGTAAAGAAATTTGCACAAAACCATCCACATCGTCTTAAAGCATTTGCTGAAAACTCAAAAGCATATGTTACTCACATGGCTGGTGATGGTGACTTTTACGGTAATGAGAAATCAGTTACTATGGAAAAGGGTCAAAAAGTTACAATCGCTTTAAATGGTAAAGAACTTACAACAATTGATGCACTTGATAAAGAAGTACTTGATGGTACATATATGTCAGTAGCAAAACTGAAGACTTTTATTGCTAAGTCTATAGAAGATGCTAAGAAAAATGGTGTTTTATGGTCTATACACCTTAAAGCAACTATGATGAAAATCTCTGACCCTATTATGTTCGGTCATGCTTTCACTGTGTTCTTTCAAGATGTATTTGATAAATATGCTGATGTTTTCGCTGAGTTAAATGTTAACCCTAATCAAGGTATGAGTGACTTAGAGAAAAAAATTGCTGGTCATGCCAAAGAAGCTGAAATCAAAGCAGCATTCCAAGCAGTAGTAGAGTCTGATAACCCAGAGATTGCTATGGTAGATTCTGATAAAGGTACTACTAACTTTAATGCATCTAATGATGTTATCATCGATGCTTCTATGCCAGTTGTTGTTCGTGAAGGTGGAAAACAATGGAACCGTAATGGTGATGCAGTAGAGTGTGTTGCTGTTATTCCTGACTCAACTTACGGATTGTTTCATGAAGAGATGGTAGCTGATTGTGTGAAAAATGGTCAATACGATGTAACAACAATGGGTTCTATGGCTAATGTTGGTCTTATGGCTCAAAAAGCTGAAGAATATGGTTCTCACCCAACTACATTTGAACTTGAAGAAGCTGGTACTGTTACTGTAACTGCTGAAGACGGTACAACTCTTATGACTTTTGAATGTGAAAAAGGTGATATTTGGAGAATGTCTCGTGCAAAAGATATTCCAATCAAAGACTGGGTAAGACTTGCAGTTGAACGTGGTCAAATTGAGCAAGTTCCTGTTATCTTCTGGTTAGATGAAAATAGAGCTCACGATGCAGAGATGATCAAAAAAGTAAACACTTATCTTAAAGATTTAAATACTGATGGTTTAGATATTCAGATTATGGATGTTACTTCTGCTACACGTTTCACAAATGCTCGTGTTAGAGAAGGGAAAAATACTATCGCTGTAACTGGTAATGTTTTACGTGACCACTTAACAGATATGTACCCAATTTTAGAGTTAGGAACATCTGCAAAAATGCTTTCTATTGTTCCATTATTAGCTGGTGGTGGTCTTTATGAAACTGGTGCTGGTGGATCTGCTCCAAAACATGTTGATCAATTCTTAGCTGAGGGTCACCTTCGTTGGGACTCACTTGGTGAGTTCTTAGCACTTGCTGAGTCTTTAAGATTTATTGGACAAAAGAATAATGATGACAAATTAGCTGCTCTTACTGCTGCGCTTGATGTTGCGAATGAGGGTTACCTAGATAATAATAAAGCTCCTTCACGTAAATGTTGTGAGCCAGATAACAAAGCATCTCACTTCTTTGTTGCTCAATATTGGGCAAAAGCACTTGCTGAAGGTGATAATGCAGAATTAGCTGCTAAATTTGCTCCAGTTGCTGCACAACTTGAAGAGAATGAAGCAAAAATTATCGAAGAGTTACTTTTAGTTGAAGGTAAAGCTCAAGATATCGGTGGTTACTTCCATCCAGATGATGCTAAAGCTGAAAAAGCGATGCGCCCATCTGCTACTTTAAATGCAATCATAGACGCTATATAGTCAAAGATATACATTTTTGAAATTTCTTGCACTTTATGTGCAAGATTTTCCTCTTTTTTATGTAACTATTGCTATGGTTTTATAAAAAAGGTGAAAATCCTTTAATAGTACTTTATATACTTAATGGTTATGTGTTCGCACATGTTTTTTAAGTGTATGCCCAAGAAGTACTATGATTTTAATCTTCAAGGAGTATATATGAGTCAAGGTAAAAGAGTAGGGATAGTAGGTGCTGGTAATGTTGGTGCAACAGTAGCATACTCTCTCGCAATGCTTGGATCATGTCATGAAATTATTCTTCGTGACAATAAAATAGATGTAGCTAAAGGAAAAGCTTTAGATATGTCTCAAGCTGCTTCAGCAGTAAGAAGTCATACAGTAGTTAAAGTGGCTGAAGAGATGTCAGATCTAGTAAACTGTGATGTTGTAGTTGTAACTGCTGGGAGTCCAAGACTTCCAGGTATGAGTAGAGATGACCTCCTTATGATTAATGCAAATATAACAAAAGAGGTAATTCAAGGGATTGCTAAGTATTCTCCAGATGCTATCATTATAATGGTTTCAAATCCACTTGATGCTATGACATATGTTGCTCTTAAAGAGAGTGGCTTTGATAGAAGTCGTGTTATAGGTATGGCTGGTATCTTAGATAGTTCTCGTATGGCTGCATTTATTCAAGAGAAACTCGGATATGGTGGCGGTCAAATTCGTGCTTCAGTTATGGGTGGTCATGGTGATGATATGGTTCCACTTCCTCGTTACTCAACAGTTGCAGGTG
Source organism: uncultured Sulfurimonas sp. (assembly GCA_964518545.1). Taxonomy (GTDB): domain Bacteria; phylum Campylobacterota; class Campylobacteria; order Campylobacterales; family Sulfurimonadaceae; genus Sulfurimonas. The sequence goes on from CAZFGS010000051.1 coordinate 4,289, forward strand.
TACCTTTATCAGATGTTCTTTCTCAGGCTGAAATTGATGAGATTGTTGATCGTACACGTCATGGTGGAGCTGAGATTGTAGGTTACCTGAAAACTGGTTCGGCATATTATGCTCCTGCAAAATCAACTGCTATTATGGTTGATGCAATCCTCAAAGATACAAAACAGATTCACCCTTGTGCAGTTTGCCTTGAAGGTGAGTATGGTTATAGTGATGTTGTTTCAGGTGTTCCTGTAATGCTTGGTGCTAATGGTGCTGAAAAGATTATTGAAGTAACTTTAAATGAAAAAGAAAATCAGATGTTTGCTAACTCTTGTAAATCTGTTCAAGATCTTATCGATACACTAAATAAAAATAATTTTTTTGAGGGGAAGTAATTAATGAGTACAAGAATTGAAAAAGATACAATGGGCGAGATTGAAGTTCCTTTAGATGCTTATTGGGCGGCACAAACGCAAAGAAGTATCCAAAACTTCGCAATTGGTGAAGAGACAATGCCATACGAGATCACTCGTGCATTTTCATATCTTAAAAAAGCTGTAGCCCTTGTAAATAAAGACCTTGGTAAATTAGATGCTACTAAGGCTGATGCAATTGCTCAAGCTGCTGATGATATGCTTGCAGGCAAACTTGATGGAAACTATCCATTGGTTGTATGGCAAACAGGTTCAGGTACACAATCAAACATGAACAACAATGAAGTTCTTGCAAATCGTGCTACTGAAATACTTGGTGGTGATTTTAGAGTTGAAAAGCTTGTGCATCCAAATGATGATGTAAATAAGTCACAATCATCAAATGATACTTATCCTACAGCACTTCATGTTGCTTCTGTTATTGCAGTAGAAGAACAACTTTTACCTGCAATTGCTAAGCTTAAAGCTACACTTCAAGCAAAAAGTGAGGCATTTAGTGATATCGTAAAAATTGGACGTACTCACCTTCAAGATGCAACACCTCTTACACTTGGTCAAGAGATTAGTGGTTGGGTTGAGATGCTTAATAAATGTGAAAAAATGGCAAATGATTCCTTAGAAGCAGTTCGTGAACTCGCATTAGGTGGTACAGCTGTTGGAACTGGTCTTAATGCTCACCCAGAACTAGGAGAGCGTGTTGCTGCAAAACTTAGTGAACTTACAGGACATGACTTTATCACTGCTCCAAATAAATTTCATGCTTTAACATCTCATGATGCCTTAGTATTCGCTCATGGTGCTCTTAAAGCACTTGCAGCAGATATGATGAAGATAGCAAATGATGTAAGATGGTTAGCTTCAGGGCCACGTTGTGGACTTGGAGAGATTGAAATTCCGGCAAATGAGCCAGGAAGTTCTATTATGCCAGGAAAGGTAAACCCTACACAAAGTGAAGCAGTAACAATGGTTGCTTGTCAAGTTATGGGAAATGATGCCACTATTGGTTTTGCAGCATCTCAAGGAAATTTTGAGTTAAATGTATTTAAACCAGTAATCGCATATAACTTTTTACAATCAGTAAGACTTTTAAGTGATTCTATCATTTCATTTAATGATAATGCAGCTATTGGTATTGTTCCGGTAAATGCTAAAATTGATCATTATCTACATGATTCACTTATGCTAGTAACTGCATTAAACCCATATATAGGGTATGAAAATGCAGCTAAAATTGCAAAAACAGCACATGCAAACAACTCAACATTAAAAGAGACAGCTATTGAGCTTAATCTTTTAACTGCTGAGCAGTTTGACGAGTATGTTAAACCAGAAGAGATGATTGCGCCAAAAGCGTAATTTCCATTTTAAAACAAGGAGAATAAATGAATATACATGAATATCAAGCAAAACAGATTTTTGCTAAGTATGGTGTACCAACACCTAAAGGTATAATGGTTGAAAGCGTTCAAGACGCTGTTAAAGCTGCAGAAGAGTTAGGTGGACCTATCTGGGTCGTTAAAGCTCAAATCCATGCAGGCGGACGTGGACTTGGTGGTGGTGTTAAGCTTGCTAAAACTTTAGAAGAAGTTGAAGAGTTAGCAAATGAGATTCTTGGAATGACTTTGGTGACACACCAAACAGGTCCAGAGGGTAAACTTGTTCAAAAGCTTTATATTGAAGATGGTGCAGATATCAAAGATGAGTTTTATCTTTCTGTTGTTTTAGATAGAAAACTAGAGATGCCTTTAATCATGGCTTCAACTGAAGGTGGGATGAATATTGAGGATGTTGCTGAAAATACTCCTGAAAAAATCATCACTGTACCTGTTGACCCAGCTATTGGTTTTCAAGGTTTTCACGGTCGTGAACTAGCGTTTGGCTTAGGTGTTACAGATAAAGCTGAACAAAAAAACATTATTACTTTTGCACAAAAACTCTATAAACTTTATATGGAAAATGATGCAGAGCTTATTGAAATCAATCCACTTGTTAGAACAGGGAAGGGTGAATTTATTGCACTTGATGGAAAAATGGGATTTGACAACTCAGCATTAGGTCGTCATCCAGATATCGCTGCGATGAGAGATTTAACTGAAGAGGATCCAGATGAAGTAGAAGCTGCTAAATATGGTCTTTCTTATGTGGCTTTAGATGGTGAAATTGGTTGTATGGTAAATGGTGCTGGTCTTGCAATGGGTACTATGGATACAATTAATCACATGGGTGGTACACCTGCCAACTTCTTAGATGTTGGTGGTAGTGCAAATGCTGAGACTGTTGCAAAAGGTTTTGAGATTATTCTTAAAAACCCTAAAGTAAAAGCAATTTTTGTAAATATCTTCGGTGGTATTGTTCGTTGTGATCGTATTGCAAACGGAATTATTGAAGCAACTAAAATTACAGATGTTAATGTACCTGTAATTGTTCGTCTTGATGGTACTAATGCACCAGAAGCTGCTGAGATTCTTAAAAATGCAAACATAGCTAACTTAATTGTTGGTGATGACTTAGGTGACGGTGCAGCAAAAGCTGTAGCTGCAGCAAAAGGAGAGTAATTAAATATGTCAATTTTAGTAAATAAAGATACAAAAGTAATCGTTCAAGGTTTCACAGGTAAAGAGGGATCTTTTCATGCTGAGCAATGTATTGACTACGGTACAAATATTGTTGGTGGTGTTACTCCAAATAAAGGTGGTCAAGAGCATTTAGGTAAACCAGTATTTAATACTGTTGCAGATGCTGTAAAAACTACAGGTGCAACTGTTTCTATGATTTTTGTTCCACCTGCTTTTGTTGGTGATGCTGTAATGGAAGCTGCTGAAGCTGGGATTGAACTTGCTGTAATTATTACAGAAGGTGCACCAGTTAAAGATATGCAAATGGCAAAAGCTCATGCTTCTAAGCATGGTATGAAAACTATTGGACCAAACTGTCCTGGTATTATCACTGCTGAAGAATGTAAGATAGGAATTATGCCTGGTATGATCTTCAAAAAAGGTAATGTTGGACTTATTTCTAAGTCTGGTACACTTACTTATGAAGGTGCTAACCAAGTATGTAATGAAGGGTATGGTATCACTACTGCAGTTGGTATTGGTGGAGATCCAATTATTGGTCTTTCATATAAACAAATCCTTCCTATGTTTGAAGCAGATCCAGAGACTGAAGCTATCGTTATGATTGGTGAAATTGGTGGAGATCTTGAGATTCAAGCGGCAAAGCTAATTAAAGAGCAGATCACTAAACCTGTTGTTGCTTTTATTGCAGGTCAAACTGCACCTAAAGGTAAAACAATGGGTCATGCAGGTGCAATTGTTTCTGGAACAGCAGGAACGGCAAAAGAGAAAATGGAAGCATTAGAAGCTGCTGGCGTTAAAGTTGTAGTGAGTCCTGCTGAAATCGGTAAAGCAATAGCGGAAGTTTTAGGTAAAAAATAGTCTTTAGGCCTTGTGTGAGCACCCTAAATGTAACAATTGTTCGCTTTAGGGTGCGATAATAGCACATTTTAGAGATAAATTATGAAAACTTAGATACTCTTTTTTTATTAAAGAGTAAAGTATAGAATAAACTCTATACTTTAATAATTAGGAGAAAATATGGCAGCTAGTCCAATGGTAAACCCTGGTGATCAACCAGTATGGGTAAATACAGATAACTGTAAAGCGTGTGATATATGTGTTTCAGTATGTCCTTCAGGTGTTCTTGGAATGAGATATGAGTCAACTTCAACTCTTGGTGCAATGATATCTATTGATCATCCAGAAGCTTGTATTGGATGTAATGAGTGTGA
>CAZFGS010000052.1:0-8476 GCA_964518545.1 uncultured Sulfurimonas sp.
TTGTGGTTGTTGTAGCAAAAGCAGTTGAGGCAACTCCTGCTATGAGTAAAGAGAGGGTTGTTTTTCTCATTTGTGATGTTTCCTTTATTATTTAATGTTGTATTTTAGCTCTGTTTGTATAAAAATGTACTGAAATTTTATATATTAAACTACTATTGTAGTTTGATGGAGAACTCTTAGCTCACTATCCTTACACATTACTATTGTAGGGTGTAGATATGAAATATAAGTTGTATGACTTAACAGAAGAAGAATTATATAAACTTATAGGCTCTAATGTAGCAAGAATGAGACAAGAAAAAGGTTTTAGTCAGTTAGCTCTTTCTTTAGAGATAGGGAATAAATCTCCAAGTTTGTTTAGCTCCGCTGAACTTTACAAAGATAAACGACATTTTAATATCGCACAACTACATAAAATTGCAAAAGTTTTAGATGTTGATATTTGCGAGTTTTTTAGAGTTGTATCATAATCGTAATATGAGATTATAAATCTCATATTACTAAAGTCATATACACATCAAAAGCAACAAATCTAAAAGCCTCTTTTGCGTAAAACTCTTCATCTGAATATCATGCAGGGATAACAGCAATTACAAGTGAAGCACTTATGAATGCTGCTACAAGAGAAGCTCTAAAAACCTAAAATATACTTTTGTTTAATCTATTTTTGTGTATGATTTCACCATAAAAAATATAAGGACATCATAGTGAGCATCTACAGAGAGTACGACATAAGAGGAATTTACGAAAAAGAACTAAATGAGCAGAGTGTAACACGCATAGGATATGCACTTGCATCTAAGATAGATGGTGAGTATGTAGCGGTTGGTTATGATGCACGTTCACACTCCCCTATCCTTTTTGAATACCTTGTAGCTGGACTTAATGCCGGCGGGAAAAAGGTACTAGGTATGGGGCTTGTTCCAACACCTGTAAACTACTTTACAAACTACCAAGATTGGAATGGCATTACACCTTCTGCTTCTGTAATGATTACTGGAAGCCATAATCCAAGTGAATACAACGGTTTTAAAATCACTATAGATAAGGCTCCATTTTTCTCTGATGATATCTATGCACTCGGGTCTGAATGTGAAGCGATGGAGGGGATCCCAAAAGCTGAGAAACGCGATGTAACTGAGATAGATGCTGTAACTCGTTATGTAGACTTTTTAGTGGGTGAATTTCAACATCTCAAAGGGATCGATACTCGCATCGTTTATGACTGTGGAAATGGTGTTGCCGGTGTAGTTACTGAAGATATATTTAAAGCTCTAAAGCTTAAAACAAAAGGGCTTTATGTTGATCCTGATGGAACTTTTCCAAACCATCATCCAGACCCTTCAGAAGAGCATAACTTAGAAGATGTCAAAAAACTTCTCTCCACTGACGGTGACATCGCGTTTGCTTATGATGGAGATGCCGATAGGATAGCTGTACTTACACACAAAAACAATATCAAGGGCGATATGATGGCTCTTCTTTACTCCATGAAGATGGATAAGCCAACAGTTATTGGTGAAGTAAAATGTTCTCAAGTGATGTATGATGAGCTGACTCATCGTGGTGCAACTGCCATCATGTACAAAACAGGGCACTCAAACCTCAAAGTAAAAATGAAAGAGACAAATGCAGATCTTGCTTGTGAAGTAAGTGGTCATATTTTCTTTAAAAACCGTTATTTTGGGTACGATGATGCTATCTATGCAACACTTCGTATGCTTGAGCTTATCAATGACGGGATCGATCTTGATGCAGAACTAGCAAAACTTCCAAAAGTTTTTTCAACTGAAGAGATTAAAGTAAAAACAACAGAAGATGAAAAATTTAAAATCATTGACAAAGTTAAAGAGATGCTTCAAAATCCACCTGCAAATTTTCCAACTATCAAAGATATCATCGATGTCGATGGTGTTCGTATCAATTTTGAAAATGGTTGGGGACTTGTTCGTGCGAGCAATACTACACCAGTGCTTGTAACACGTTTTGAATCTACTATAGAAAGTGAAGCGAAAGTGTATGAAGAAGCTATAAATAAACTTATACTTCAAGCAAAAGAGTCTCTCTAATTTCATAACTCCACTCTATAATAAACATCACTTAATTCTATTTTGATATCATTTCAAAAAAATTAAGGATGTTACCTCTCATGCTCTTCTACCCTACTCTATTTTTACTCTTCTTATATTTTAAAATTGCTCGTATCCATAAAAAAGAGGAAAAAAGTACTCTAATGATGAACCTACAACATATACTTGTTTTTCTAAGTGCACTAACTCTTTTTGGCTACGGCTTTACTCATCAAAACTGGTACATTGTTATACTTGTTTCTTTTGTCTTTTTTATCATCTCTGCACTTCTTATAACAGCAGTACAACTTGGTATCTTTATAGATGGAAAACCACAGTTTGGAATCTCTAAAATTTACACATTTTTACCCGCTTTGACTTTAAGTATTGTGTCATTATCTGCTATACTATGGTTATAGAAACAATTAAGGAATTTTAATGCAAACTCATACTCTTTTAATGCCCCTAGATATGCACCTGCACCTTCGTGATGCTGTGATGCTTGAAAATGTAGCACCCCTTTCTGCTTATACATTTAGTGGTGCAGTCATTATGCCAAACCTTGTACCACCTGTAGATACAAAGGAAGCAGTTATAGCTTATAAAGAGCGTATTTTGGCAGCTGTACCAAACGACTTTTTTGAACCATATATGACATTATTTTATAAAAACTACGACAAAAAGTTTTTACTTGATGTTGAGGAAGAGATTACTGCCATAAAACTTTATCCTGCAGGGATTACAACAAACTCTGAAGGTGGTGTAAGTTCTTTTGATATTGAAGAGATGAGACCTACATTGGAGACTATGGCAGAGCTTGGTATTCCACTTTGTGTGCATGGTGAAACAGATGGCTTTGTGATGGAAAGAGAAGCTGAGTTTATGTCTATCTATGAGCTTTTAGCACAAAATTTTCCAACTCTTAAAATCATCATGGAGCATATCACAACCAAAGCAGCTGTAGATATGCTAGATAAGTATGAAAATCTTTATGCCACTATCACAGTGCACCATCTTCTTTTAACACTTGATGATGTTGTGGGTGGTATGATGCAACCACATCTTTTTTGTAAGCCAATTGCAAAACGCCCAGAAGATTTAGATGCACTTCTTTCTATTGCTCTTGAAGCACATCCAAAAGTGATGTTTGGAAGTGATTCAGCACCTCATCCTCAACATGCAAAAGAATCTTGTGGTTGTGCTGCTGGTGTTTTTACAGCACCAATTGCTCTGCAACTTTTATGTGAAATATTTGACCAATTTGGAAAGCTAGACAATCTACAAGACTTCGTGAGTGATAATGCACAACGTATCTATGGTATCTGTCCAGAGTTTAAAGAGGTTACACTTGAAAAAAGAACTTTTGTAGTACCTGAAAACTATAGTGGTGTAGTACCAATGTTTGCTGGGGAAGCTATAGGATGGGCTATAGAAAGTGTCGATTAGAATCCTCCTCCTTGAAGATGATATGCTCTTCGCAGAGAGCCTCATCGACCTCTTAGAAGAGGAAGAGTATGAAGTAACTCATGTCCCAAATGGACAAAGTGCTCTTGATACTTCTTATGAGAACAGATACGATCTTTATCTCCTAGATATTAATGTACCTCTTATCAATGGACTTGAACTTCTCCAAGAACTTCGCGATGCTGATGACACAACTCCTACCATCTTTCTTACTTCTCATAAAGATGAAGAGTCTTTAAAGCAAGGATTTTTAAGTGGTGCAGATGATTTTATAACTAAGCCATTTAACAACACTGAACTTTTGTTACGTCTAAAAGCATTACTCAAACGCAGCAAAAAGTTAGAAAAAAAATGTATTAATAACTTTTGTTACGATACAAGTAAAAAACTCATCTACTATAAAGAGGTTCCACTTGAGCTCTCTAAACGCGAGTATGACCTTTTACTACTCTTTTTACAACATATCAATACCCCTGTTCCAAAAGAGCTAATATTTGATCATCTTTGGGGTGCGAACAATGGTGGAAGCGATGGAGCCCTTCGCGTTTATATCAATCGTTTAAAACATCTCCTACCTGAGGAAAAGATACAAAACATTAGAGGCATAGGATATAAGTTTGTTTCGTAATCTTCGTATCCACATCTTTATCTACTACTTTATAACTGTCGTTACATTCTTAGTAGTACTTTATGCTCTTATCGCTATTTTACATATAGACAATATCTACTTTATTGCTCTTATTATGCTTTGTTTTGTCATTCTCTCTGGTATCTTTATCTCTAAGCTTGCAGTTGATCCTTTAGCAGAGTATGTAAAAAACTTGCAAAACCTCTCAAAAGAAACACTCCATGAGCTCAATCTTCCTATAAGTACTATTATCACAAATACCCAAATGCTAGAAAAAAATCTCAACGATGAAAAATCAAAAAAAAGACTTTTTCGAATTCAAAATGCCTGTGATATGCTTAAGCAAAGATACAATGAACTAGAGTACATGATAAAGATGCAAAGTAAACAAAATCTTGAAGAGGAGTTCTCTCTAGATGAGCTTGTAAAACAAAGGATCTCTTTTTTATCAAAGGTTTACCCCCATATACACTTCAATCTAACACTCGATACCCTCAATATAAAAAGTGACAAAACAGGTCTTTCAAAAGTGATTGACAATCTTATCGATAATGGGGTAAAATACTCCAAAAATTCTACCACTGTAGATATAAGAATACAAGAGCACACTTTAGAGATTCAAGATTATGGGATCGGTATGGATGAAGTGGAACTTATACGTATATTTGACAACTATTATCAGGCCAATAAAGAGATTCAAGGCTTCGGCATTGGACTTAGTATGGTCAAAAGATTTTGTGATACCAACCACATTTTACTTAACTTTGACTCTAAACCAGAGTATGGAACATTAGTAAAACTAAAATTTAATACAAACCAAGGAACTATTTAATGCAATCTAGTAATTTTTTAGCATATGCTGAACAAACTCTTGACTATGGAGTAATGGGGATATTGATCCTTATGAGTGTCGTAACTTTATGGCTTTTTATAGAGCGAATGATGTTTTACAAGAGTGTTCGTATTAGTGATTATCAACATAGAGATGAACTAGACTTGGACCTTACAGATAATATTGGAATACTGAGTGCTATTGGGACAAATGCTCCTTATGTTGGTTTACTTGGAACAGTTGTAGGTATTATGATCACATTCTATACATTAGGGGATGTTGGAGCAGTTGATGCAAAAAAGATCATGATAGGTCTAGCACTTGCTCTTAAAGCAACTGCAATGGGACTTGTAGTTGCAATGCCTGCAATCATAGCTTACACAATCACACTTCGCAAGATTGAACGTATACTTACAAAATTTGATGTAGAAGCTGAAAAGCAAGAGAAACTCAACTAAAATGGCAAAGTGTAAAAAATCTCATAAAAGGTTCGACCAGATAAATGTTATCCCATTTATCGATATTATGCTTGTTTTACTTGTTATGGTTTTAACAACTGCTACATTTATAAAACAAGGTGTAATCCCCGTTGATCTACCTGATGCAAAAGCATCTACCAAAGAGGATGTAAAAAAAGAAGTTACCGTTTATGTCAATGCTAAAGGGGAGATGTTTCTCGATAAAGAAAAAGTAGATCTAAAAGCTCTTGAGCAAAAACTCTCACAAATTTCTACAAAACAAACAGTGATACTAAGAAGTGACAAAGAGTCGCGTTTTCAAGATTTTGTATCTGTTATGGATATATTAAAACGTCTTCATCATGAACAGCTTTACATAGTTACAAAAGAGTAACTTAGTAAGCTTTGTCTAAAAGTTTAAATCTTGATGTAGTATTATTCTCTTGAGTCATATTTTGTGAAACTTGAGTCTTTACATCAGCAGTTCTAAACTCTTTTGTATCTACCTCTTCTACATCATTAAAAAGTGTCGTTGCTATAAAAAATAAGACCATTATAACTACAACACCCCCATAGAGTGCAAGGTAGTTTTTTATCTGTCCTGATTCAAAAGGGTTTTCCATATCTACCTACAATGCTTCTGTGTTTTTATAGTAAATTTCACTTCTATATCTTGCCATGTTTTTCCCTTGTGTAGGTCATAACATGCCTGGTTAATTCCAGCTAAAGAAGGTAACATACCAAAGTCTGCTAGATCTATATAACCATCAGCTTCAATCTCATCATCATCTACTTCAATCTTCATAGGTACTATTTTTGTAATATTATTCATTGTAACAGCAACACTTGCTACATCTTTTTTGGTTGATACTATTTTAGCTTTTATCTCTTTAATATTTTGAGTACCAAAGAAAAATTTTACAAGTTTATCATCACGAGCAGCATTTTTTGAGTAAATTCTCTCTACATCGACAATCACACTTGCACCATTAAGAATCTCTTCTTGTGTAGAGGCTACTCTTGCTTGAAAAACAACATTATTAAAAGTCCCCTTAACACCTATCTTTAGTGGTGTTTTATATGCTTCCCAGTTAACATCTATACTCTTTGCTTCATACTTACACTCAGCAGAAAAAAGAACTGATGCACTAAGTAACGATAATAATATTTTATTCATAATAAAATCTCCCTATATAATTAGACTGATTTTATCATATATTTTTGATATTTAGGTTAGTTTATTGAAGATTTTAAGAAGTTTAAGAGTTTTTTATATATCGATCTTTGATGTGTAAGCTAAAAATGACACGAGGTGTCATTTTCTTAATGCTTACTTACATCATGCCAGGCATTCCCATTTGTGGAGGCATGCCAGCACCAGCATCTACACCCGCTGGTGCTTCTTCTGGGATTTCATAGATTGCAGCTTCCGTTGTTAAAAGCATTGAGGATACTGATGTTGCATTTGTAAGTGCTACACGAGCTACTTTAAGTGGATCAATGATACCTGCTTCAAACATATCTACATACTCACCATTTGCAGCATTAAAACCTTGTGTATCACTATCTGCTGTCTCTACAGTATTGACTACAACACCTGTATCAAATCCTGCATTTTGAGCAATCTGTTTCATAGGAGCTTTTACAGCACGTAATATAATCTCAGCACCGATTTTTTGGTCACCCTCTAAATCAAGACTTACTTTTGAAGCTGCACGAACAAGAGCTGCACCACCACCGATGATAATTCCCTCTTCAACTGCTGCCTTTGTCGCAGAAAGAGCATCATCAACGCGATCTTTTTTCTCTTTCATCTCAGTCTCAGTTGCTGCACCAACTTTAATAACAGCTACACCACCAGAGAGTTTTGCAAGACGCTCTTGAAGTTTCTCTTTGTCGTACTCACTCGTTGTTGCATCTATTTGTACTTTAATCTCTGCTATACGAGCTTTTACAGTTTCATCCTTACCTGCACCATCAACAATGACAGTGTTGTCTTTGTCGATCACTACACGAGCAGCTTGACCAAGCATAGAGATGTCAGCACCCTCTAAAGTATGCCCAGTCTCTTCACTTATCACAGTTCCAGCAGTAAGTACCGCGATATCAGCAAGCATAGCCTTACGTCTGTCACCAAAGCCTGGTGCTTTTACAGCACTAATGTTTAAAACGCCACGAAGTTTATTTACAACTAATGTTGAAAGTGCTTCACCCTCTACATCTTCAGCAATAATAAGAAGTGGACGAGAAGTTTTTTGTACTTGCTCTAGTACTGGTAAAAGGTCTTTGAGTGAAGATATTTTACTATCTGCAAGTAAAATCCAAGGATTTTCAATCTCTGCAATCATCTTCTCAGCATTTGTAATGAAGTAAGGGCTTAAGTAACCACGGTCAAACTGCATACCTTCAACAACATCAAGCTCATCACTGATACCTTTAGCCTCTTCAACAGTAATAACACCATCTTGACCAACCTTATCCATAGCCTCAGCAATCATATCTCCGATAGCACTGTCAGAGTTTGCAGAGATAGTTGCAACTTGAGCAATATCTTTTTTTCCATTGATTGTTTTAGAAGCATCTTTTAAATTCTCTAAAATTACACTACAAGCTTTGTCCATACCGCGTTTTACTTCTACAGGATTTGCACCAGCAGTAATATTACGAAGACCTTCACTAAAGATTGCATTTGCTAAAACTGTCGCAGTAGTAGTACCATCACCAGCCTCATCAGCAGTGTTTGATGCTACTTCTTTAACAAGTTGAGCACCCATATCTTCAAGTTTGTCTTTAAGTTCAATCTCACGAGCAACCGATACACCATCTTTCGTAAGTACTGGTGCGCCATAGCTTTTCATGATAAGAACATTACGACCACGTGGCCCCATAGTTACTTTTACTGCATCTGTTAGTTTTTCAACACCACGAGCTAAAGCATTTCTTGCTGTATCTGAAAATATAATCTCTTTTGCCATTTTTAAATTCCTTACTTTTATTTCTTAATTATTTATTTACACCATAAAGG
>CAZFGS010000053.1:0-2112 GCA_964518545.1 uncultured Sulfurimonas sp.
CTTTACGATATTATTGTGAAAAAGTTAAGAAGAAGATACCAACTGTTTATGATAGATATAGATTTTTTTAAAAAAGTCAACGATACTTATGGGCATAATGCTGGAGATTATATTTTACAAGAAGTAGCTTCTCGCATACAGTTACTTATAAGAGAGGAGGACTCTTTGATCCGCTATGGTGGAGAGGAGTTTTTAATTTATGCTACACAACTCAACCGTAAGCAATGTTTAGAATTTGCAGAAAGAATAAGAAAAGATATAGTAGGAAAACCAATCATCTATAAGAATATTGAGTGTACTATCACAGTGTCTATAGGGATCAATCCTCTAGCAAGCAACAGAGAAAACTTTGATGATATGTTGAAAAAAGCAGATGATGCACTTTATGAAGCAAAACTTTCTGGAAGAAATTGTGTAAAAATAGTAAATGAATCTAACTAAAATCATTCAACAAATCATCAAAGTTTTTTGCTAAAATACATAGAATTAAAATTAAGGATTTATCAATGCCATTACTAGACTCTTTTACAGTTGATCATACTATTATGCCTGCACCTGCTGTGCGAAAAGCTAAGGGGATGAAATCTCCTTGTGGAGATGCTATAACAGTATATGACTTACGTTTTTACAAACCAAATGTTGATAAGATGGATGGAAAAGGGATACATACTCTTGAGCATCTTTTTGCCGGATTTATGAGAGACCATCTTAACTCTAAAAAAGTGGAAATTATTGACCTTTCACCTATGGGGTGTCGTACAGGTTTTTATATGTCGGTTCTAGGGACTCCAGATGAGAAAAAAGTAGCTAAAGCTTGGAAAAAATCTATGGAAGATGTTTTAAAAGTAAAAAGTGAAGCAGATATTCCAGAACTTAACATATATCAGTGCGGTACATATAAAATGCACTCACTTAAAAATGCTAAAAAGATTGCAAAAGATATCTTGGCAGATAAGATTGGTGTGATGGATAACAAAAAACTCAAGCTTTCAAAGAAAAAACTTAAAGAGATTAACAGCTAATGTTAGTACTTATACCAATGAACTCACAAGAGGTACAAGAAGCACAAATTACTAAGGTATTTGAGGCTAAAACATGGGCACAACTTCGTATAGAAGAGGGTGAACTTGTAGAGGTATTGCACAATGAGAAGTATGATGGTTTTGAGAACTGGAGCGAAGCTGTTGTAGTACCAAGTGATTCTGAACCAGTGATGCAGTTTATGGAGATGTCAATGATAGTACTTGTTGCACATACTCAAAAAACTATTGATGAGATTGTAGAAGCATATCTATTTCGTGAGTTACACGATATCGCCTACTAGAGGATGTAAATATGGATTTAACACAGTTTTTAGAGCTTTTTAATCCATATCCAGGGAATCATTACCTACAGATTACTACAAAGGTAGATGAAACTACACAGGCTCTTTATGATCTAGTAGAGGGTGTAGATGGAGAGTTCTCTCTTGCATTTTATAGTGAAGAAGAACAAGAGCTAGAGACTCTCTATCCAAATGCAAAAATACAGTACTTAAAAACTCTCAAACATCCCTTTCGTGCACTTCCAAGAACAAATGATATTGTTGTGTTTAAAGATATACTCAATGCTCATCAAAACCCTAAAGGGCTCTTAAAAATTGCTTATACTGCCCTTGCAAACGCCGCACATATCATTGTGATGGAGAAAAAGGGGGAGATGGATGTGGAAGCAACACTTGAGCTTTTAGAAGAGTTTGAATTTCGTTCCCAAAACTACATAGAAGTGCTTCCTGAGTATGATCTAGTGATGGCAAAGAAATTGCATATGTGGGGCAATGGCCTCTAGTCGTAAACATCATCCATATCGAAGTCATTTTCTGGTTCTATGACATGGATATGTTTGAGTGACTCTGGGTCAATCTCTTTCGCTTTTAAATCATACTCACTTCCAGAGTAAAATTTTTGCTCTTTAGCATACTTCTTTTCTGCTTCCATCGCTTTTTGGAGTGCTTTTTTCTCTTTTTGAGTCATATGTTTTTCTTGAGCTGTAAGTAGTGTCGTAAAAAAGAGGCTGAGTATTAGAAAAAATCGCATTGGATCTACCTTTTGTTATATAATATAAAGATAATAT
>CAZFGS010000053.1:2212-8406 GCA_964518545.1 uncultured Sulfurimonas sp.
TATTAGAAAAAATCGCATTGGATCTACCTTTTGTTATATAATATAAAGATAATATCATAGATAAACTAAAATTATAATAATTATAATAATCTAATATAAGGAAAACACTATAGCACATTTTAATGATAAATTGCATACTGAGGTACAAAGTGCAGATGGCTCTTGTACAGCATATTCTAAGGAGTATGAAGAGCATTACCATTCTACAAAAGATGGAGCACTTAAAGAGTCTTTATTGAAGCATATTATACCTGCTTTTTCAATCATAGATGGGGAAGATGAAGTTGTTATACTTGATATCTGTTATGGATTAGGTTTCAATACTTTAGCTACACTTATCCATATGAGAGAGCAGTTTTCCAAGAGAAAAATTTCTCTTTATTCTCCAGAACTAGATAGTTCTCTTGTGCACTCTTTAGAATATTTTACTTATCCAAAAGAGTTTGATAGATTGAAACATATTGTTGTAGAACTCTCAAAAAAACAGTTTTATGAAGATGAATATATAAAGATAGAAATCTATCTGGGTGATGCAAGAGAATATGTCAAAAGGTTTTCAAGCAAGTTTGATATAGTATATCAAGATGCTTTTTCCCCTGGCTCAAATCCTATACTTTGGACAAAAGAGTATTTTGAAGATATCAAAAAAGCAATGAAGGATTCTGGAGTATTAACAACATACTCTACAGCACTTAAAACGCGACTTGCTTTGTATGAAAATGGTTTTTATGTCTACATTAATTCTGGAGAGGGTTTTCGTGCTGCCACAGTTGCGAGTTTGGAATCATTAGCATCTTTTGAGTTGGTAGATATGGAGCATAAAATCTCTTGTAACCCTGATGTTCAAGCACTAAGTGATGAAGAGCTAGGAGTTAATTATATCTAAAAATTCTTCTCCAAATTGCTCATATTTTTTCATCCCTACACCATTGACCTTAAGCATACTCTCTTTGTCGTATGGCTTATCGTTTGCAAGATGTTTGAGAGTTTTGTCTCCAAAGATGATGTAAGCAGGTACACCCATCTCTGCTGCAAGTTCAGCACGTTTTGAGCGAAGTTCTTCAAAAAGTTCTTCGTCATAATCAAACTCATTTATCTGTTTTATTTTTTTCTCTTTAGTGTTGATATCTAAACGCGACTGCTTGATATCTACTAGTTTGAGTGATTTTAAAATTGCAATTGCATCTTGAGTGAGTTGTAAAGTACTAAAATCCCCAAGTGTGATGATCTTTAGCTCGAGTAAACGCTCTACGATGACAAACCATTCTTTTTTGCTTAACTCGAGTCCTATCCCATACATAGAGAGTTTGTCTGCCCCATTGGCAAGAAGTTTTTGCTCTTTGGAGCCTCTTAGTATATCGATGATATAGTTCTTTCCAAAGCCCTGATTTGTTTTGTAGATGGCGGAGAGAAGCATCTGGACCTCTTTGGTAATATCTTGGCGTTTATCATCTGCATTGAGGCAGTTATCACAGCGCTCTATACAACTCTCTAAAGTATCATCAAAATACTCTGCAAGCTGCTTATGAAAGCATATCTCACCTGTAGCATATTTATAGATTGTATCTATTTTTGTTTCTAAGTGAGATTTATACTCTTGGTTGAGGATATCACTGAGAAATCTTTTGTGTTGGAGCATATCTTGAGCATTAAAGAGTAGCAGTACTTCACAGTCTTCCCCATCTCGTCCAGCACGACCTATCTCTTGGTAATAGTTCTCTAAAGACTTAGGTAGGCTCATATGGGCTACAAAACGAATATCACTCTTGTCTATCCCCATACCAAACGCGATGGTTGCTACCATGATATCTATGTTGTCATTAACAAAGATACGGAAGTTTTGCTCTCTAACATGTTGAGGAAGTCCTGCATGGTAGGCTAAAGATTTGTAACCATTTATATTTAAAAAGCTACTAAGCTCTTCAGCTTTTTTTCTGGAGCTTACATAGATGATGCCTGATTCATTTTTATGTCTACTTAAAAAGTTCGTGAGTTGAGTATGTCCGTTGCTTATGCGTCTTTGAGCAGAGATAAAGATGTTTTTTCTAAAGATCTTTCCCTTAAGTAATACAGGATCTTGCATACGAAGTTCACGAACAATATCGTCTGTTACGTTATCTGTACTTGTTGCTGTAAATGCTGCAATACTGGTGTTTGGAAAATTGGCTTTTAGATTTCCAAGAGCTCTATAGTCATCACGAAATTCATGTCCCCATTGACTTATACAGTGTGCTTCATCTATGACAAAAAAGTTTATTTTTAAGTTGTGCAAAAAGTTTAGGCTTGAGCCATTATTGAGGCGCTCTGGTGAGAGGTAGAGAAATTTTACCTTTCCCTCTACACAAGCACGCATAATCTCATCGACCTCTTCAAAGCTTTGAGCTGAGCTTATCATCTGTGCTGCAATTTTTTGTGCTTGAAGTGCGGCTACTTGATCTTGCATCAAGGCTATAAGAGGTGAGACAACGACAGTTATCCCCTCCATCATCATCGTTGGAAGTTGAAATACAAGAGATTTTCCACCACCCGTCGGTAGTATCATAAGTAGGTCTTGTCCATTTAAAACGGCATCAACACCATCTTCTTGTAAGTCACGAAAACTATTGTGTCCAAATATATCTTTGAGTACTTGATTTTTGATTATCTATCCTAATGTAACAAAATAATTATAATAGATTTTTACTTGGAGTAAAAAAAGTATGACAAAATGCAATGCTTTTAAAAGCTTGCATTGATGGCATCAACTTCATCCCAGCTAAGAGAGGGGTTTTGTGTCTGATGTGCAATGATATGTGCTACATAACGGGCAAACATATCTGTTTCAATATTTACCTTTGTCCCTTTTTTGTAGCGTTTAAAAAGAGTCTCTTTCATAGTATGAGGAATGATGGTAAGACGAAAACTATCTGCTTGTACATCATTGACAGTAAGGCTGACTCCATCAATGGCAATAGAGCCTTTGGGAACAATATATGCGATGTATCTCTTATCTACTTTGATAAAGACATCATAAGAGTTTCCAAGATTTTTGATATCTATAATCTCACCTATAGCATCAACATGCCCTTGCACCACATGTCCTTCAAATCTATCACCCATCATCATAGCAGGTTCAATGTGCACTTCATTTTTATAGTTTTCTATCACGAGATGTTTTTGTGACTCAGGGGAGAGTTCTACACTAAAACCATCACCATTGAGTGCTACAACAGTTAAACAAGCACCATTTATGGCAATACTGTCACCAAGTTTTACTTGAAGTTTTGCTTTTATGGTAAGTGTAGATCCTACAAAGCTTTTAACCGTGGCAATTTCTCGTATAAGTCCTGTAAACAAGTGTTTCCTTTAAAAAACTATTTTTCCGTCTTCTTGAAGACCTTTGATGATATGTTTTGCTTTTGCATGACCTGCATAAGCCGCTTTACGACATAAGTCAAGTGCCTTGTCATTATCTTGTTCACACCCTAAGCCTTGATCATACATAAGACCTAGATTGTAGTGTCCTTGTGCTAAACCACTCTCAGATGCACGAACAAAACAGATAAAAGCTCGTTTATCATCCTTATGAACACCTAATCCATCCTTATAAAGTACACCAAGATTGTTGAATGCTTCTGCATGTCCACGTTTTGCTGCTTCTTCATACCAAAATGCAGCTTCTGAATAGTTTTGCACACAACCAAGACCGCGCTCTAGCATAAGAGCTACCTCATACTGCGCAGGTGGAACTTCACGCTCTGCTGCTGCTAAGTGAAGCTCATGAGCTTTAAACTGGTCATGCTCAACTCCGCCAATACCGTTCTCGTAAAGAATAGCAAGGTTAAAAAGAGCATAGGGCTGTTTTGCTTCTGCTGCTAGTGTATAGAGCTCAAGTGCTGCTTTTTCATTTTTTTCACAACCTTGAGCATTTTGGTACATAAACGCGAGAGATGTCTGTGCTGTAGCATCTCCCTGTTTTGCCAGTATACTGTAGAGTTCTAGAGCTTTTGTAAAATCTTTAGCATTGTATGCTGCATTTGCTTCTTGTATCATTTTTCTTCATTTTCCGTTCGTATATTTTGTCTAAAGGTTGTTTTATTCCCTTTAGCTGCGGCTTTTGCCTTACGTATTTTTTCTAGTAGATTCTCTTTAGTGCTGAGGTGTTCATCACGAATCTTATGTTCGTCACTACCATCAACTTTTGGATCATACTCCACAATTTCAGGAGTATAATCTTTAAATAAGTCTTTGCTCATCTTAAAAACCTTAACTAATTGAGTTTATATTATGCAAATCATACACAAAAATGATAAAATTCGCTTTAAGATAATAGAATGGATTTTTATATGAATTATGATGTAATAGTAGTAGGTGGTGGTCATGCGGGTGTTGAGGCTTCATTAGCAAGTGCTAGAATGGGGAATCAAACACTACTTATCTCGATGTTAGCAGAAAATGTTGGTGCAACATCTTGTAATCCTGCTGTGGGTGGACTTGCAAAAGGGCACTTAGTGCGTGAACTCGATGCTCTTGGTGGTGAGATGGGACTTATCACTGATGAAGCGGGGATACAGTTTCGCATACTCAACCAAACAAAGGGCCCTGCAGTGCGAGGAAGTCGTGCTCAAATAGACATGGATAAGTATCGAGTGATAGCAAGAAATACAATACTTAACACAAAAAATCTCTCTCTGGCTCAAGAGACAGTAGAGTCACTTATCATCAAAGAGGGTGAAGTAAAGGGTGTAAAAACTGATCTTCTCAATGAGTATAAAGCATCAAAGGTGATTATAACTTCAGGAACATTCTTAAATGGAATCTTACATATCGGTGAGGTACAAAAGCTTGGTGGTCGTTATGGTGAAGAGCGTAGTGTAGCTCTTTCTGCTTCACTTAAAGAGGATGCTGGACTTGATATGGCACGACTTAAAACGGGAACTTGTGCTCGTATCGACAGTTCTACCATAGATTTTTCTAAGATGGAGGAGCAGGGTGGTGATGCACTTCCTTCACCTTTTTCTTTTAGAACCAACCGTGAAGAGTTTCGCAAAACTAAAAAACAACTTCCATGTTTCATCGCTTATACAAATGAACTTACACATGAGATTATCTCCTCAAACTTCTATCGTGCACCACTTTTTACAGGACAGATTGAGGGAAAATCTCCCCGTTATTGCCCCAGTATTGAAGATAAGGTAAGTAAGTTTGCAGATAAAGAAAGACATCACTTATTCATAGAACCACAAACAATGGACAATACAGAGTGTTATATCAACGGACTCTCTACATCTCTTCCACCTGAAGTACAACGTGACATGATCCACTCTGTTGTGGGGATGGAAAATGCGAAGATTGTTCGTTATGGGTATGCAATAGAGTATGACTTTGTAGATCCACGTGAGCTAAAACATTCGCTTGAGACAAAAAAGATCAAAGGGCTTTACTGTGCTGGTCAAATCAATGGAACAACAGGCTATGAAGAAGCAGCAGCACAAGGGCTTATGGCAGGTATAAATGCAAGTTTGAGTTTACAAGAAAAAGAGCCTTTGATCTTAGGTCGTGAGGAAGCTTATATTGGTGTTCTTATCGATGACTTGGTAACAAAAGGGACAAATGAGCCCTATAGAATGTTTACATCTCGTGCAGAGTATAGACTCCTTCTTCGTGAAGAATCAGCAGATACAAGACTTGGAAAATATGGTCATGAGCTTGGTTTAGTCTCGGATGATGAGTATGAACGTATCAAACTTAAAGATGAACAGATTCGTTATGGTGCAAAGCTTTTAGAGGAGACAAAATTTACACCAAATAAAGAGTTTAATGCCCTTCTAGCAGAGATGAATGAAGCAGCACTTAAAGATGTCTCAACAGCACAGCAGCTTGTCGCTCGTAAAACATTCACAGTTGAAAAGATGCTTCGTATAGTGCCGGAGTTAGAGAAGTTTGATGATTATATACGAGAAGAGATCTTAGTTGAAGGGAAATATGCCCGCTATATAGATAAACAAAGTGATGAGATACGAAGAATGAAAAAGTATCTTAAGATTAAAATTCCTGAAGATTTTGACTTTACTACTGTGAGTGGACTCTCCAAAGAGGTACAAGAAAAACTTGCATCTTTCTCTCCCCCAACACTTCAAGCTGCGATGAATATCTCAGGTATAACTCCAGCAGCAATAGAGATACTACATATCTACATAAAAATGGCTGCAAGA
>CAZFGS010000054.1:0-8366 GCA_964518545.1 uncultured Sulfurimonas sp.
AGTCAGCCCAGATCTTATGTTCTGGAAGTGACTCTTTTGGGATCTCTATAAATCCTAAACGCTCAAAGAAAGCTTGTTTATATGTTAAGCTTAAAACTCTTTTCACTCCAAGGTCTTTTGCTTCTTCTATAGCATGAAGCACCAAGTTTTCTCCAATCTTTTTCCCTCTTAATCCCTCTTTTACTATAAGTGAACGGATCTCCGCAAGAGATGATGTATGGATATGTAAAGCATTAAAACCAACTAACTCATCTTCTTTATATGCAAGCATATAGGAGCGAATATTTGTTGCTACTTCATCTTCGCTTCGTACAAGGATAATGCCAGATTCCACTTCAGGAAGAACAAGCTCTTGCATCTTAGGGATATCAGAGAGTTTTGCTTTTCTATACTCAATCTTCACTGTCGCTCTCTTTTAAAATATCGTGAATTATTTTAATAATTTTATGTGTACCGCGTTTTTTAGAACTTGATACCATTAAAGCATTTGGAAACTCACGACGAAGAGCATTTTGTTCTTTTTGATTGAGTTTATCTATCTTTGTAAATATTTGTAATATTACTTGATTCTCTCTAATAGTATCAAAGAGAAATTCACTTACAGAAGTATCTATATCTAGATGGGGATGCCTACAGTCTACAAGATGGATAAAAAGTTTGATCTGCTCACGTTGAGCAATATAATCTGTAAGGTTTTTCTCCCAATCATGTTTTATCGATTTAGCAACTTTAGCATATCCAAATCCTGGGAGATCCACAAACTTTGCTAAAAGTTTTTCATTGTCATTATCTCTATCTATAAAAGTCACATCAAAATAGTTAATCAGTCGCGTTTTACCTGGTGTAGAGGAAACCTTTGCAAGCCCTTTATGATTTGTAAGTGCATTAAGTAAAGAGCTTTTACCAACATTACTTCTTGCCATAAAAACAACTTCATTTTGCTCCTCTGACTCTGGTGCAACTGCCACATTTGGAGCTGATGTTATAAACTTTGCATCTACTATCTCAACCATTATGGTGCCTTTGTTTTTGTACTATCAGTGGCATTGTCATCAGCCATTTTAAATATCATAATAACAGGTTCAGATTTAATCCCTTTAGCATATGCTTTTCCATCTATAGTTTTTAAAATCACTTTATCCCCAAGAATCTCTTTTTTATCATCTATCTGTGTTAAATGAACATCCTTAAAAAAATGATACTCTTTCTTTTGTGGAAAATAAACAGCTTTTTGTGCAACACCTTTATACTGAGATTTTTCTTTTGTTTCTATATGAAATGAAACATCTCCAACTGCTATGAACTTGGTGGGTTGATTCTCTTTATCTGTATATACAGTTACCTTAGAAGCATTGAGTTCATCAGCATTTTTGATGATATTTACATCCCCTCTAAAAACAGATACTCCAGTATTTTGATCTGTGTTGAATGAGTTTGCTTTTATATGCAGATCACTTGCCAGTAATAATGTAGATGTTGATAATAGTGTCAATAATAATTTATATTTTTTCATTTATTTTCCTCTTTTAGTTTGTAGACTGCAACAACATTTTTTGAATAAATTTTATTCTTCTTGTTGTTATATTTGATATAGGTACCTTTTACGGTATTGTTTTGCTTATACGCAAAGTATTTATCTTTAGAGACAGCTATGCTTGTTTTTTTATTATATGTTACATGCTGACTCTCAAATGTCAGGCCATCTTCTCTTGTATATACAACATCTCCATCAAGATCAAGTACTAATCCTTTATATACTCCAGTATTTGATTCGATATTCGCGATATATTCTTTAGAGTTGTCTGTATAGTTTACATCTTCTATTATATATCTATTGGTATAGCGAAATGCCTTTGATCCTATTGTTAGTGTATCTAAGCCCTCTGTATTTAACTCATACATTGTAAATTTTCCAAGTTCAAAAAGTGCTAAATCATTAAACTTTTTGTTTTGAATCTCCATTGGTTTAAAAAGAACAAAAATAGCGATCAATCCACTAAAAACTATGGCAAAAAATATATTTATATTGATAGTATACCCCTTAAATCCAAACAGATAAGAAAGCATCTTTTTGATCATTCTCATCCACTAAGATATCTATCATTTCTCGTACTGCACCCTCTCCACCTTTAGTAGATAAAACAGTGTTGACTATATTTTTCACATCTTGCACACCATCTTGAGGAGTAAAACTTCTTCCCACTTTAGAGAGCATATTGTAATCATTTAAGTCATCACCTATGGCACCCACTTCGTAAAACTTAAGACCTAAAGAGTCTACAAGCTCCTCTAGAACACGATCTTTATCGCAAATACCTTGAAAAAGGTGCTTTATCCCAAGCTCATCTGCTCTTTTTTTAACAATACTAGAGTTACGCCCAGTGATAATGGCTACTTCATTGCCCATCTTAATCCATGTAGTAATCCCCAAGCCATCTTTGACATTAAAGCTTTTACTCTCAATCCCATCAGCAGAGTACATAAGTTTACCATCACTCAGACAGCCATCTACATCTAAAACGATGAGCTTAATCATAAAACATCTTTCGTACTAGGGATGCCAACTCTTTCATTTTTAGTAGTTGCACGACGGATTGCCACTGCAACTGACTTAAATGCAGCCTCAATGATATGGTGCTTATTGCGTCCACGAAGTTGAATAATATGTGTAGAGATTCTAGCATTAAGAACAAATGCACGGAAGAACTCTTCTACAAGTTCTGTGTCAAATTGCCCAACTTTGCCATTAACATCAAGTTCATACACTAAAAAAGGGCGATTACTTAAATCTAAATCACACGAAACACAAGCCTCATCCATTACAATGTTAGCACTTCCAAAACGCTCCATCTCTTTAACAGGGTAGATAGCTTCGGCTAAGAGAGCACCTAGAACAATCCCAACATCTTCTACACTATGGTGATCATCGATGTGTGTATCCCCTTTACAGCTAATCTCCAAGTCTATAAGTGAGTGTTTTGAAAAACTCTCTAGCATATGGTCTAAAAACCCTACACCTGTGTCTATTTTACTCTTTCCACTACCATTTAAGTCTAAACTTATTGTTATATCTGTCTCTTTTGTTGTTCTTGTTTTACTTAGCATAAAATTATTCCTCTCTTACTATAAATGAGCTTCTAAAGCTTCCATTTGCTTTATAGTCTCTTGCTTCTGTCTCACTTTTAAAGCCTGTTAACCATACTTTAAACATTCTACCTTGTGGCGTTTGCATATCTTTTATGATGGTTTTATACCCATCTGTACCATCATACTTCTCTTGAGTACTTATAGCACCCTCTATTCTTGAAAAAGAGGCAATTTGTAAAGCAAAGCCACTTAACTCTTGTTTTTGTGGTGATTTTTTCAGCTCTTGTTTTGTTGGTATTTTTGTACTACCTTTACGCTCAAATCCTAGTATCTCTAATTTAACAGGTGCCGTACCATGCCCAATCATATTGATTTTACTTGCAGCTGCTTTTGAGAGGTCTATGATACGTGTAGATACAAAAGGACCTCTATCGTTGATCCTTACAACTGTACTTTTTCCATTACGTTTGTTTGTTACTTTTACTATGGTATTCATCGGTAGTGTTTTATGTGCAGCTGTCATAGCCCACATATTGTAGCGTTCACCATTAGATGTAAGTTTACCATGAAAGTTAGGCCCATACCATGAAGCATTACCATAAAATTCATCACCAACGCTTACTACAGTTGGGTAGTAGCGTTTTCCATGTACCGTATAAGGACGCATAGTTGGGTGTGAGTAGGTTTTCCTATCTATAGAAGAACCATAAGCAGACTTATCATCCGAATAAGTTTTTGCTGGTGCATAGTTTCTGTATGTGCGTTTTCCATGTGAACTACATGCTGAAAAGGTAAAACCTATACTTACAATGACACCCAAGGTGATAAGATATTTTTTATTCATAGATTTTTAACCTCTCCCCTACTCGAATGAGTGAGCCCTTGATGTGGTTTTGCTGTTTAATATTACGAATACTTACCTTATGTGCTTTTGAGATAGACTCCAAAGAATCCCCTTTTTTTACAAGATAATAGAACCTAGAATCTATTTTTTTCTTCGAGCCATTAGAAACTATAGGGATAATCAGCTTTTGTTTGAGTCTTAGTCGTGTATTTTTTAGCTTATTGAAGTCCATAATCACCTTATAGGAAACGCCATAGCGTTTACCAATGATAGAAAGATTCTCACCACTTTTTACTCTATGGATTTTATAGATGTTTTTTATAGAATCTTCATAATACTTTTGTCTAAACTCAGCAAGTTTGATATAGGGGATGTAGATATCATACTTTTTAGCATATGGTGGTACAAAATCGTACTTGAGGTGTCTGTTGAGCTTTTGTAAATCTTTTAAAGGGATATCTATCAGCTTTGCTACACGTTTTAAAGACTCACCACTTGGTACTTTAACTGTAGAGATAGAGTATGCATTGGCACGATTAAGAAGGTACTCATACTCACTAGAGAGTAAAAACTGCTCATCTGTTCCTATAAGTGCAAGTGCTACAATCTTACGAATGTAAAGCCTACTCTCTCTTGGTATATACTTCTTTTTTGGACTCAGTAAAACAGCAAGATTATCTGTACCGGCTTTTTTGATAGCACGGTTGAGTCTTCCGCCACCACAGTTGTAGGCAATAGCAGCAAGATACCACTTCCCAAAACGTTTATGAAGAGAAGAGAGATAAGTCGCAGCGGCCTCAGTTGACTTAATAAGGTCACGGCGCTCATCTACATACTCATCAATATGAAGTTTATAAAGCTGTGCTGTACGAGGCATAAACTGCCAAAGACCTGCAGCTCGCTTATGTGAGTAAGCACGAGTATGAAAGTTTGACTCTGCCATAGCAAGATATAAAAACTCTTGAGGGATACCATGTTTTGTAAGGATGTTTTTAATAGCAGGAATAAAAAGGTAAGCCTGTTCCATCGTTCTAAAAAACTGCTTATTTCTTTTTACAGTATTGTTTTTAGTACGCATCTCATTCATTATAGGGTCGTACAAAAAAGATGGTTCTATATCGAACGATTCTAAAAGGGCAAGTTCTTTGTTATAGTTTGACTCATAAGTCAAATTTGCCAACAAGATAAAAGGAAAAAAAATGGTTAAAAGATATCTAAACATATACAACTTTTTATTATAAGAATTTTAATGGTTTAGATTTTATCCAAAATTTTATTAAAAAAAGATTGAAGCTATATCATATTAAGAAATATGAAACAGCTTTAAGGCATTTTGAGTTGTTGTCTCTTTTATATTTTTCAGAGGAATATCAAGAAGATCAGAGATCTTTTGTGCTACAAATGTCGTATATAAAGGTTCGTTTCTCTCCCCTCTATGAGGTGTTGGAGTTAGATAAGGTCCATCTGTTTCTATAATAAGTTTTTCTTTTGGGATCTTTGGTAAAATATTTACAAGCTTTTTAGCATTTTTAAAGGTTAAAACACCACCTATGCCAAAATAAAAACCTTCATTTGCAAGGCTTAAAAGCTCATCATCAGCATTATAGCAATGCAAAACACCACCAACTTCACCCGCACCAGATGTAAGCATCAACTCTTTAGAATCACGAGAAGCATCGCGAATATGAACGATAAGAGGTTTTTTGTACTTTTTTGCAAGCTCTATTTGGGAACGAAAAACTCTTTTTTGTTCTTGTTTTTCTAGTTCTTTCTCCTCATCACTTCCCTCTAAACGAAAGTAATCAAGCCCACACTCCCCTATAGCAACACACTTTTCATGCCCAACATAATCTTCGAACTTAAGTGTATCAAACTGTGCTTTATCATAAGGATGCACACCTACAGCAAAAAATACATCACTATTTTTTTCCGAAATCTCGACAGCTCTAGCAAGTGTACTAACATCAGCACCAGGTATAATAAAGCGTTTTACCCCACCCTCTCTCGCACGATTCAGTACTTCATCAAGATCCTCTTCGTAGCGTTTATCATCAAGGTGTATGTGTGTATCAATTATCATTACTTTTCTCTTCTTTTATTTTTTTTACTCTTCTAATATTTTGCACCATAAGGTAGATGAAAAATGCAGATACAGCTACAGATATGCCTGCTAAAAGAAACTTTCCAGCCATAAAGAAGTTAAACGCCATCACTAAGCCTACTATAGAGATTATAAAGCACATCTACCAGCCTCCAGAAGTTCATGAGCAAACTTTTTAGCTTCCTCTGAAATACTCTCACCACTAATGATGCGAGCTATCTCATCGACACGCTCCTCAAAGTTTAACTCTTTTGTATGTGAAATAGTACCATTTTTATAGACTAAAAAGTGCTGATCTCCCATAGAAGTAAGCTGAGGCTGATGAGAAATGACAAATATTTGGAAAAATTTGGCAAGTTTGCGAAGTACTTTTGCCACAGACATAGACTCTTCACCACTAAGGTTTGCATCTATCTCATCAAGCATTAAAACGCCACCAGCACTACTCATATGCTCCGATTTTAAAGCCAGTACAGCTAAACGAAGACGGTTAAACTCCCCTGTACTGATTTTAGAGAGTTCCGTACTATTGAGTTCTATGTTTATGATATCTTTTCCAAAGTTTGTGTACTCACCCTCTTGCAACACTAGTTTGGCATCACGTAAATAAAGGTCTTTAAGGTAAATATTAAGATCTTTTTCAAAACTTTTTAACTCTTGAAGACGCAAAGCACTAAGCTGTGTAGCCAATCCTTCAATATTTTCACAGAGTATTTTATAACGAAGTTCCAAGTCCCCTTTTTCTACTTCGATATTTTCATATTTTGCAAGCTCTACTTTTTTTTGCTCTTTGTAATGAAGCGCTTCTTCAATACTCCCGTAACGGTGTTTTAGTGAACCGATCTCCTCCATACGGTTGAGTACCTCTTCTATATCTACATCCTCTAAGGCTTGAAATCTCTCCTCTGCACTCTCAAAACGACTACGAAGCTCATTCATAGCATCATCAAAAAAACCACTCTCATCCCCCAAGGATTCTAAAGCAGAACTTACATGATGTTCAAAGTTAAAAATCTCACTTGCACTCTCTATGCTCTCTTGCACCTTTTCTTTACGTGAAAGCTCTTTTTTTATCTCTTGAAGTTCTTCATCTTCTCCGGCTTTAGGGTTGATATCTTCTATCTTTTTTATCTCAAAAGCAGCGAACTCTTTAAGTTCTACTATCTTTTTTTCCTCCTCTTCTATCTTGAGAAGCTCTTTTTTCACCTTTTTATGCTCTGTATAACTTTGTTGGTACTGAGTAAGTATCTCAGAGATAGCGGTATCTTTTGCTTCTACTCGTGTGTCTACTATATTAAGAAGATTTTCATTTTCAAAATCACTAAAATCTTTAAGACTAAGATGTCTAACATACTTTGAGGCTACAGCTCCCAAAGCCTTTCTAGAAAGACTTTGCTTGTTGATGAAGTAACGAGATTTCTCTTTTTTAATATGTTTAAAGACATTGATCTCCTCACTCTCTATCCCTATATCTTCACAATCAAGCTTCCATGTAACACTCGACTCACATAGTGCTGCATCACAGGTTGCTGATCCCAAAGAGGAAAGAATCGACTCCATAAGTATGGACTTCCCACTACCACTAGGACCAGTAAATACAACTAAACCATTACGAAGTTCAAGCTCAGCCTCTTTAAAACTAAGGTAATCTTTTAAGTAAAATCTCTCTATCATCATCACACCTTTGTAGTACATCTGTACTCTATTGTTCAAATACTACACCAAAAAATCGTTAGTTTTCAAATATATTGCAATTTGTCATATTTATAATCGAATGAATTACTGTATAATTCTTCAAAATATTTAAGGAAGTGTATATGAGTGAAGAAAGTTCAAAATCAGTGAAGAGATACTACGATCATATCAGTATTGGAAATCGTACAAAACAAGTAGTATATTTTGTGGAACAACATGATAAACCTGTACATTGTGAACTTTTTTTCAATGAAAACCTTCCCCTAAAAACAGTAGTGATCTGTAAAAATAAAAAATCTGCTGACTTACTTGGAAATCACCTCAAAGATAAAAAGATTCAAAACATAGTAGTTCATGGTAACCATAGAACATCACAGCTAGAAGATGCTGCTAATCTTTTTAACAAAGGTGAAACTACCCTTCTCATCACGACAAGTAAGATCTATGAAAATTTAGAACTTCATGGATTGCAAAGAGTTATAAACTATGAGCTTCCATTTGATCCTGAGAGTTATTTTCAAACACTCCGAGATGTTGATGAAATTGGAGAATCCATACTTTTTGTAAGTAGTGATGAAGAGGATATGCTAGAGATACTACAACGTATGATGAAACATGCTATACCACAGTCCGAAATAG
>CAZFGS010000055.1:0-8292 GCA_964518545.1 uncultured Sulfurimonas sp.
GTGAAGTAGGTACTTTCTGTCACCGTTTACCGGCTGATATGATGGTAAAAAATCCTAAACATAGAAAAGTTGCTGAAAACAGATGGAAGATTCCAGAGGGAACTCTTAACCCTGTAGGAAATCAACACATTATGAAAATTCACCGTGATATTGAAGATGGTGTTGTGAAATTTGCTTGGGTAAATGTTTGTAATGCTTATCAAGATTCAGCATCTGCAAAACATTGGATTAAAGCTGCTCGCAATATGGACAACTTTATCGTAACAAGTGATGGCTATCCTGGTATCTCAGCAATGGTTTCTGACCTTGTATTACCATCAGCGATGATTTATGAAAAATGGGGTGCATATGGAAATGCAGAACGTCGTACTCAACATTGGAGACAACAAGTTCTTCCTGTAGGTGATGCGATGAGTGATACATGGCAATGGGTTGAATTATCTAAACGTTTTACAGTAAAAGATGTATGGGGACCATATACTCTTAGAAATGGCACAAAACTAGCTGATGTTAGAGAAGCTGCTCATAAAATGGGTTATACAGATGATACAACGATGTATGAGATTCTTTATGCAAATAAAGAAGCAAAATCTTATAAAATTGATATGAATGCATTCCCACAAAAAGGGTATGATAACTCTGAATGTAATGGCGATAGTAGAAATGTTGTAGGTTCTGATGGTAAAGTATTTAAAGGTTATGGTTTCATGATCCATGAGTACTTATTTGAAGAGTATGCATCATTTGGTCGTGGTCATGGTCATGACTTGGCACCATTTACTACTTACCATAAAGTTCGTGGACTTAAATGGCCAGTTGTTGATGGAAAAGAAACACAATGGCGTTTTAATGTTAAATACGATCCATATGCAGCTAAAGCAGTTGCAAAATCTGGTAATGGTTCAACACATGCCTTCTATGGTAAGTTAGCTAAAGCTCTTACTCAAGGTGACTTGATGGGAATTAAAGATAAAAACAAAAAACCATTGACAGATAAAGCAAAAATCTTTGCACGTCCATATATGGATCCACCAGAAATGCCAGATGCTGAGTATGATACTTGGTTATGTACAGGTCGTGTACTTGAACACTGGCATTCGGGAACAATGACTATGCGTGTACCTGAACTTTTCCGTGCAGTACCTGAGGCTTTATGTTACATGAATCCTAAAACTGCTGCAGAAAAAGGACTTAAGCAAGGTGACCTTTGTTGGGTTGAGTCACGTCGTGGTAAAGTGAAAGCACATGTGGAAACTCGTGGTAGAAATAGACCTCCTCGTGGATTAGTATTTGTTCCATGGTTTGATGAAAAAGTATTTATTAATAAAGTTTGTTTAGATGCAACATGTCCTATGTCAAAACAAACAGATTATAAAAAATGTGCTGTAAAAATTTACAAAGCATAATAAAGTAAAAAAGTAGGAAGGGAAAATTCGTTTTGAGCGAAAATATACCTAACAAGAAGAAATCAGCATTAAGTGATAGACGAAAGTTTATACTCAATATGGCTCGTGGTGTAGGTCTTGCGACTATGGGTGGTTTTATATGGAGTGCATTTGTAGATGAGGTGACAGCATCGCAACTGCTCCTTCGTCCACCTGGAGCTATAAAAGAGGAAGACTTTTTGAAAACTTGTATCAAATGTGGGCTTTGTGTTGAAGCTTGCCCTTATGATACTCTAATGTTGTCAAAACCAGGCGATCATAAACCTTTAGGAACACCTTTCTTTACCCCTAGAGATATGCCTTGTTATATGTGTCCAGATATTCCATGTGTTCCAGTATGCCCTACTGGAGCATTAGATAGTTCTAGTGTAAGTACAGATGGTGTCTTAGATATAAATACAGCAGATATGGGTCTAGCAGTAGTTGATGAAGAGAGTTGTATAGCCTTTTGGGGTATACAATGTGATGCTTGTTATAGAGCTTGTCCTATTTTAGGAGAAGCAATAACAATTGAATACCAAAAAAATGAACGAACTGGTAAGCATGCATTTATGAAGCCAATTGTTCATAGTGATGCTTGTACCGGATGTGGAATGTGTGAGAGAGCATGTGTAACTGAAAAACCGGCTATTCGTATATTGCCTCGTGAAGTTGCACAAGGGAAAGCTGGAGATTACTATATTAAAGGTTGGGATAAAAATGATGAAGCACGTTTAAAAGATGCTCATGAGATTAAAACAACAACTGAGATTAGTAAGCAAAGTGCATCAGATAAGTTAAATGGTGGAATGCTAGAGGATCTTTACTAATGAAAAGACTTTGGAATAATTATCGCTATTTGATTTTGAGACGTTTTACACAAATTGGTCTATTATTTTTGTATTTTGGAGCTAATGCTTGGGGTTGGACGATTCTCCAAGGTAATTTAAGTTCTTCAGTAATACTTGGAAAAATTCCAATGAGTGATCCTTATGCAGCATTACAAATGTTAGCAGCGGGTGCTGTAATGGCAACAAATCTACTAGTTGGGGTTGCAGTAGCTGCTTCGTTTTATTTTTTTATTGGTGGTCGTGCCTTTTGTTCATGGGTATGTCCCATTAATATGGTTACAGATGCAGCAAATTATTTAAGAGAAGTAACAGGAATCAATAAGGTGACAGGTATAAAGCAGCCTGCATCAAGAAATATCCGTTACTGGGTTTTAGGGATGAGTCTTGTTATCTCTGCAATTATGGGTGTCACAGCCTTTGAATTTATCAGTCCTATATCTATGGTTCATAGAGGGATTGTGTTTGGTATTGGGTTTGGATGGGCAGCAGTGCTCATTATTTTTCTTTTTGACCTATTTGTTTTAAAAAATGGGTGGTGTGGACACATATGTCCACTGGGTGGATTTTATTCCATCTTAGGTAAATTTAGTTTCATTCGGGTACAACACCTTGAAGAAAACTGTACTTTATGTATGAAATGTAAAGTGGTTTGTCCAGAAAATCAGGTTTTACACATGATAGGTAAAGAGTCTTTACCTGTTTTGTCTGGTGAGTGTACAAATTGTGCAAGATGTATAGAAGTATGTGATGATGATGCTTTAAGATTTTCAATTAGAAGCATGGTACAAAACAAAGAAACGGGAGAGTAAAATGAAAGTAATAAACAAAATAACACTTGGTTTAGTTGCTGCAACACTACTTTTTGTTGGCTGTAATGAGAATGCAGCACCAGCAAAGTCAGAAGTGGTTAAGCCAACTATTAGTGAAGATTCTTTAGGTTTAAGAAAAACATCTTTATATGATGAAGCTGTAAAACCAAACGGAACAAAATATTCAGACAGCTATGCTGGTAGTGGTCATAAAATTGAAAGAGCATTTCAAGATGCTCCACCAATGATTCCTCATGATGTGACAGGGCTTATTCCAATTAAAATAGGTGATAATCAATGTTTAAATTGTCACTTACCAGATGTAGCAAAAGATATGGGTGCAACACCAATTCCACCTTCACATTTTACAAACTTTAGACCACAAAGTTCGTATGCAATTAAGGGTGAAAATACATCTAGTGAGAGTTTAGCACATATCTCTATTGAAAAAGAGAATCATTTAGTTGGTGCTAGATTTAACTGTACTCAGTGTCATGCTCCACAAGATACAGGTGCTTTAGCAGTTCCAAATACATTTGAACCAGATTATATTGATCCAGATGGAGCAAGTAAATCTCGTTGGAATGGCGATAGAATGCTTGAAGGGCTTAATACTGCAGAGTCAGGTAAATAAGACAGATGCAAAGAAGAGAGCTTTTTAGCTTTCTCTCTTCATCTGTTAAAAATTCTTTAGCAGATAAAGAGAACAAAGTGATGGTTGTAAGACCACCGTATTACTATGATATAGCTGCTTTTGACATTGAGTGTCAAAACTGTGAAGGCTTATGTGCTACTTCATGTCAAGAGCAAATAATTATAATTCAAGAAGATAAAACACCCAGATTAGATTTTTCTAAAAGTGGTTGTACTTACTGTGATGAGTGTGCCATAGCATGTATTCCTAATGTTTTAAATATAGAGAATAAAAAGTTAATTGATGCTACTATATTAATTAATCAAAGTTCATGTATGAGTTGGGAGGGTGTTATGTGTTTTTCATGTAAAGATCCATGTTTAGAAGATGCCATAGATTTTAAGGCAATGTTTATGCCTAGCATAGACCAGGAAAAATGTACATCATGTGGCTTTTGTATAAGTCGATGTCCTACATATGCAATAGGAGTTAGTGAATGAAAAAATTAGTTTTAGCACTCTTATTGATATGGAGTGCTTTGGGTGCAGTAGAAATAAATCAACCCTTAGATCATTATACACTTTCAGGTGCTGTAATAGATATGGTTTATAAAGACAATAAACTTTATTGTGCTACATCTACTAGTTGTGTTGAGATTGTAGATATTGAGAGTAAAAAAGTTATACAAAAGATACAAGTACCTAAAATTAAAGATTTTATGGGTGATGAGATTGATGCTAAGATTTATTCTGTAGATATATTGGATGATATGGTACTTTTACTCTCGCAAGCACCAAAAGGGTATAGAGAGATATATATCTACAAAGAGAATAAACTCCAAAATATTATCTCGATAGATGCAAAATTAGATATCGCTAGAGCAAAATTTTTGGATACTGAGAATATTATATTTGCACTCTTAGGTAACGATATAATATCATACAATTTAAAAGAGCATAAACGTAACTGGACAAAGCAAGCTTCTCAATCCAAATTTTCTTATTTTGCACTTAATGAAGATAAAACTGAGGTAGTTGTAGCTGATGAGAGTGGTGATTTACATCTTCTAGATACAAAAACATCTCAGGTTATCAAAGTTCTAAGTGGACAAAATTTAGACAATGTGTTTCAAGTTGTATATAAAAATGGTTATATCGCAACAGCAGGACAAGATAGAAGAGTGGTTGTTTATAATGCAAAAAGTGGACAGGCTTATTATAAAACATCTTCTTTTTTAATCTACAGTGTAGGATTGTCTCCAAAAGCAAAAATAGTAGCTTATGCAAGTGATGAAAATAATAATGTCACTTTATTTAAACGCTCAACACATAGCAAGATAGGTGTTTATGGTGCCAATAAAATGACATTAAGTAAGATTGTTTTTAAGAATGAAAAAGAATTTTTTGTTGCAAGTGATGATAAAGTAGTAAATCACTATATAATGAAATAGAGGAGGTCATATGGAATATAATGAAAGTGAGTTTTTGATTGAAACTGAAGTGCCTGCAGAGGAACTAATCATCTCAAGAACTGATTTGCAAGGTAATATTACCTATGCAAATGAAACATTTTGTGAGATAAGTGGTTATGCTGAGGATGAACTTCTTGGGAAGCCTCATCATATTGTAAGACATCCAGATATGCCTCGTGAAGCTTTTAGAGATTTATGGCAAACACTCCAAGAAAAAAAACAGTGGATTGGTATAGTGAAAAACATGAGAAAAGATAAAGGTTTTTACTGGGTAAAAGCGATAGTGTCTGGTGTGTATAAAAAAGGGGAGTTAGTTGAGTATAAATCACTCAGAACCCCTGTCGATTACGAAACAAAACTACACTATCAAAAATTATATGATACAATGAGAAAAGTAAATAATGAACCACAACGCACAGTTGTATATAAATAAATTAAAGGATTTTTAGATGAATATATCAAGTATCGTAGTACAAACGGTTCCAGAGCGTTTAGATGAAGTAGTGGAGAGTTTAAAACAGTGTGAAGTGTGTGATTATCATATGCATGATGAAAAAGGTCGTGTTATTATTACTATAGAGGGGGAGGGTGTTTCAGAAGAACTTGAAAAGCTTCGTGTGATTGAGGCTATCCCTTTTGTTTATGCAGCAGATATGCAGATGGCTTACTCTGAAGATGAACTAGATGAGCAGATGGAAGTGATCAATAATCGTGATGTTGTACCTAAAATTTTACAAGATACTGAAAATGCAGATGTAGATAAAGTTGTCTACAATGGTGACATGAAAAAACGTGAAGATATGGTTGCCTTTGCCAAAGAGTTTGATGCTGCAAAAGAGAGAGAAAAGTAAGATGGCTGTAGTATTTGAAGCAAAAATTTGTGTTGATGAAGATATAAAGTGGTTTATAGAACTTAAAGATATTCAAGATGGGCGTATCATGCTTTGCAATACTCTTGAAGAGTTAGAAACAAATATAGAGTCACTTGGTGAAGACTACGGTGGACATATCGATGAGGTTAAATGGCTTAGAGATGAAAATGTTCCAGAGATCATTATGGATGAACTTCGTGTTCAAATGGCAGAACATCGAGAAAAGATAGAAAATGAAAGGGGTGAGGCGATTACTCCTTATGCCCAAGAGGCAGAAACAGAATAGTGTATCTATCTACTTTAAAAGTAGATAGATAAGTGTAAAGTTCACAAGTGTCATGAGTGTAAAAGCACGTTTATAAAAGATATGTGGTGACTTTTCTATAAGTGGAGCATCTTTTATAAAATAGGGTTTTACTTTTTCAGGATGTGTTAACTCATAATACATCTCTGAGTAATGTGAATAGCGTTGTGCTTTATCTATAGCAATTGATCGAAGTATAACACTGTCAAGCCAGTTAGGGATGTTTTTATTGTAAAAACTAGGTGCTTTAGTTTCTTTAAATGTTGGATTTTGAAAAGGTTCAATCTCCCCATAAGGATACTTTCCTGTTAATGAAAGGTAAAGTGTCACACCAATTGAAAACAGTTCAGTTGTTTCACTAATACTTTCTCCCACAAAACGCTCCGGTGCTAAAAAGCTCGGTGTTCCAGCCTGTGAATCAGTAGAAAAAATCTCTGTAATACTTCCAAAATCAATGATTTTAAACTCTAGATTTTCATCATCATCTTTAGCTATCATGATATTTGGTGGTTTAATATCTCCATGGACCAAGTCATATTTTACTAAGAATTGAGACATTTTTAGAAGTGTTGATGCAAGTTCTATGGAGTCATCAATGGTGATCTGTTTATGCCCTAAGTAGTGATCTAAATCTTCTCCATGAAAAAGTTGCATCACATAGTAACGCATAGTACGAGTTTTAGGGATAACTGCTTTTGGAAAAAAGTTTGCCTTAAGTCGTTTTGCATTCCAAGCTTCTTTTACAAAAAGGTCAAGCATCGCTTCATCTTCTCTTGATTCAAAAGAAGCAAACTTCATTACATAGTCTTTGGTTTTTTTATGTACAAGCCATGTTCTTTCATTTTGGATAAGTGGCTTGATAAGTGTGTAACCATCTATCTTTTGCCCTTTTTTTAGTGTTTCAGGGATCTCAAGCTGTTGGCGCCGAAGTGTTGAATACTCATCTGCTTTTAGTATTTCAACAACAACAGCAGTAGTGTCATCTGGGAGATTATCATCTTCAATCTTAGAAGCTTTTTTGACTAAAGCTGAAGCTCCATAAGAGATTTTTTCTTGGAGGATTTCTGGATCAAGAACATTATAAAGACCATCACTACAAAGAAGGATCTTATCATCTTTTTCCACTAAGTTTTCAAAATAATAAGGCTCCACCTCTTTATCTATCCCTATCGCTTGAGTAAGAACATTTTCATACCCTTCCTCATCCATAGCATGATCATAAGAGAGTTGGTTGAGCTTCCCATCACGATGAAGATAAACACGAGAGTCTCCAACATTGGCACCAAAGAGTTTGTTTCCTTGAATGACCACTATAGTAAGTGTGGTTACAAGCTCACTTGATTCATAATTTATTTGGGATTCTTGGTATAAAATAGAATTGATAGATGTTATAAAAGATTTAATCGCTTTTTCAATACTCCAAGTTTTTGGACGAATTTTGAAGTTGTTCATAAGATGTTGGGTGGTGCGTTTTGCTGCTTGAGCACCTTCAGTTGCACTTCCTACCCCATCACAAACTATGGCAATAGTAAGCTCACCTATAGTTTTGACATCGTAAAAATCATCGCCAGTAAGTTCTTTCCCTTTTGCTAGAGAAAATCCTGTATATTTAATAGTTGCAGATGCCATTGTATGCCTTTGTAAAATTACATTCAAGAAAAGGCAAGTAAAAGTACTTGCCCTCTAAGAAGATAATAAAAGGGAGATTAGATTCTACCACCTGCTTGAACACCCCAAGTAGTTCTCCATCTTGTTTTTACAAAAGAGATACCAGCGATCGCGACTAAAACAACAGCTGCAAAGATTAAGAAACCTTCAGTGTATCCACCAAAAGTCCCCTTAGACCAACCAAGAGTTTTGATTAAGGCTGTTCCACCAAGACCACCAGCACAACCAACAAGTCCAGTCATAATACCGATATCTTTAC
>CAZFGS010000056.1:0-8042 GCA_964518545.1 uncultured Sulfurimonas sp.
GCTGATAGATACGATTGCTGTATCTTCTGCTCCTGGTGTTGCTTCATCTGTAATTAAGGGAACAGTATTTTGAATTTCATCAATATTTTGTGTAAGGATATTATTTTGTGTGCTATCAAAAGTTGCATCTCTTAAGTCAGACACAACATCAACTTCCATTCCATCACGGGCTAGAAAAGTATCTGATAGAGATTGACCAACAGGTGCTTTATCTTGACCTGCCTCAGTTTCATCTAAAATACCTTGATCAACTTCTGTATTTTGTTGCTCACTTGTTTCTTCTGAATAGATTGATTTATCGATAGATTCTTTTACATTTCTAGGGGACAAACTTTCATTTTCAGTTGTTTCATCAACAACTGAAATATCAAATAATTGTTCTTGAGTACCATCAAGACTAAAAATTTCATCTCTCGAGAGCATAGAGATATTAATAGTTGCTGTTTTTGGATTATTTTTATCACCAAATACTAGCATATCATTCATTACAGCATCTCCTTTATGGAGCTCTATAACATTTCCTTTTGCATCTTCTGCAAAAAACTTACCTTCAATCTCTGTCACTCTTCCAATAATAATCTTCATAGTAATTCCCTTAAAACATATAATATTTTATTCTAGTCTTATATTATCGGAAAAAAAAAGTTTTTACTATTGGCCTTAAGGACAATAGAATGAAATTATTTAATAAGAAGTGCTAAACCGAGTCTATCTTTGACACCTAGTTTTGTATAAATATGCCCAGCATGTGCCTTAACAGTACGGGGAGTTATATCAAGAGTTTCTGCAATTTTTTTATAAGAGTAAGCATCTTTTAATAGTAATGCAACCTCTTTTTCCCTTACAGTCAACTTCTCTAATAATGGAGTAGTTTCTTGCTCACTTGAAGGGATCTCAGTGATAAGTTCTGATGTCAATTCAGGATAAAGCCAGATAAGATTTTCTTCAATTGTTGCAATCGCAGCAAGGATAAAATGCTCTTTCATTAAAGCATTACCATACCCTTGTATACCTATTTTAAGTAGTTTTTTTGCAGTTGATAGAGATGGTACACGATGTAGCATCAAAATCTTATTTTCATTATCTATTAAATTATAGATGATAGACTCATCCTCTCTTATTGAAGAATAATTTATAATAATTAATTTATTGTTCATCTTGCTAAGATGAATAAGATCATCTACTATTTGAACTTTTTTATCAGCTAATGCTTTTTGCCAATAGCTTAAAAGATTTATATCATCACTGTGTAATACTATATTCATAATTATCTTTCCGTAAAAGTGTATTGTTTTGTTTTTAAAATAGGTTTCAATATATAATCAAGCACACTTTTTTTCCCTGTGATAATATCGACACTTACAGTCATACCTGGAATAATCTTTAAATCTTCTCCATCTCGTCCTATACTATTTTTATCAGTTTTAATACGAACAGTGTAAAAAACATTATCTTTTTCATCTTTAATTGTATCAGGAGAAATTAAAACAACCTTCCCGTTCAAACCCCCATAAATAGAAAAATCATATGCGGTAAACTTTACAATTGCTTTTTGACCAAAATAGATAAAAGCGATATCTTTTGGCTTTATCTTCACCTCTACAAGGAGTGTTTCATCACTAGGAACAATTTCCATAATCTCTTGACCAGGCTTAATAACCCCTCCAATAGTATTTACAAAAATATTTTG
Organism: uncultured Sulfurimonas sp.; assembly: GCA_964518545.1. GTDB lineage: Bacteria > Campylobacterota > Campylobacteria > Campylobacterales > Sulfurimonadaceae > Sulfurimonas. The sequence goes on from CAZFGS010000056.1 coordinate 1,691, forward strand.
TACAATACCATTCATAGGAGAACGAACTAGTGTACGACTCACCTGATCTTCTAGTGCTGTTGATGTAGCCCTCAAAGATTCTATCTCACTAATTGCATCACTTAACTTGATCCTTGCATCACTTTGAAATTTATACACTTGTTCTTGAATTTGGTTTTTCACCTCTTTTATAGCTGACTTCAATCTTGGTATCGATTTTTTTGTTGAGCTATATTTATCTTCTATATCATTTTGTTCACGTTGAAGTTGCAAAAAGTCTATACGTGAACGTACACCCTTTGCAACCATAGGTTTTGTCATTCTTACTTCATCATTAATTAATTTTAATGATGAGTTTAAACTTTTAAGGTGAGAATATGCTTCTGAGAGCTCTTGCTTCTTTTGTAAAAGACGCTCTTTTAAAGCACTTATATTAGCATTGAGTTGCTGTTTATTTGAATTAAAAAGATGTTTTTCATTCTCAATAAACTTTTTCAATCTCTCCTCTGTTGCTTTATCTACTTTGAATTTTTTGCCATTTGCTTCAGCTCTTAAGCGAATAATTTTAGCTTCAATAGCATCTGCTTTTACTGCATTTGAACTAAAAGAAGACTTTGATTTTTCATTGTTGATTTTCATAAGGATCTGCCCTTTTTTAACGACATCACCCTCTTTAACTAACATCTCTTCAACAATACCACCCTCAAGATTTTGAATAATTTGATTTTGTCCACTAGGGATAATCTCTCCATCACCTCTAGCTATTTCATCAATCATAGCAAATTTTGCCCAGACAATAAAAATAACAATAGCTAAAACCCAAAAATACAGAACAACACGAAGTTTACTTGGAGATTTTTGTAACACTGCTGCACTTAATGAGTGCATAAACTCATAATCTTTTTGTGTAAGGTTTTTCTTCGAATTTAAACTCATGAAGACTTCCCTCTACCCAATTGTTTTGTCACTTCCTCTTTAGGACCATCTAAAAGTACTTTAGCTTGATGCATCACTATAATTCTATCAGTCATACCAAGTAATGACATCTTTTGAGTAATAAGTAATACGGTCTCATTCTCTAATCGTTTAGTGAGATTAGCTAATAATTTTGCTTCTGTTGTCTGGTCCATTGAATTGCTTGGCTCATCCATAAGCATAATAGAACTTTCTTGTAAAAGTGCACGAGCAATCCCTACACTTTGGCGTTGTCCACCTGAAAGTCCTGCTCCACGTTCACCTATTGGCATGTCATACCCAAGTGGATGTTGACTTACAAATTCCTCTACTGTACTCACTTGTGCAGCAGCAATAACATCCTCCACATGAGGATGGTTTTCAGATGAAATAATATTTTCTTTAATGGTCCCTTTAAATAGATGCACATCTTGAGGTACATAGGCGATATAACGACGTAAATCTGCTGGATCAATTTGCTGTATATCTGTCCCATCAATAAGGATCTTCCCGCTTGTAGGTTCATATAACTTAAGGATAAGTTTTGCTATAGTACTTTTTCCTGACCCTATACGGCCAATAATTGCAACTTTTTCCCCAGGATTAATCACAAAGCTCACATTATTTAAAGCAGGAACTTCCGTGCCAGGATAATTAAAACTCACCTCTTGAAATTCAATTTTCCCTTTAAATTTTGTACGTTGCACAAACTCTTGTCCCTCTGGGCGTTCTCTCTCTTGTGTGATTATATTGTTAAGTGTTTCATAAGAACTTTTTGCATCTGAATAATTAGAGATTAAGGCTGCAGCTTGTCCCATAGGTGCTACTGTTCTAGAAGTTAAGATAACAACTGCAATCAAACCACCCATAGTAAGTTCAAACTCTTGGATAAGATAAACACCAAGAACAACTACAAAGACAGTATTAAGCTGAATAAATAAATTTGTCACATTAGGAATAGAAGATGAAAGTAAACGCGACTTTAAATTTTTCTCTGCAATTTCTCCCGTTGATTCTTCCCATTGCCACTGCTGTTTTCCAGCCATACTCATAGATTTTACAGTTTCAATATTTTGTAGTGTTTCTATCAATATACCATTCTTCTTAGCACTTGCTTCATGTGCACTTTCAATAGATTCTTCTAAAGGCTTACGAATAATAAGAGCATAAGAAAGAATTAAAATCATAGTAATGATAGGAACAAACACCAATACACCACCTATATAATAGATCACCATAAGAAAAATAATTGCAAAAGGTAAATCAATTACAGCTGTCATTGTTGCTGTTGTAAAAAAAGAGCGTACAGATTCAAAGTTTCGTAGATTATTTGCAAAAGATCCTACTGATTGTGGATGCACTGCCATTTTTAGGTCAACAACTTTTTCAAATATAATAGAAGACATTATGATGTCACTTTTTTTTGCTGCTAACTCAAGCATATAGCCTCTGGTAAGTTTTAAGAAAAAGTCAAGCAGATAAACACATATTATACCTATAGTAAAAACAAGAAGCGTTTCCTCTGCATTGTTTGGGATAACACGATCATAAACATTCATGGTAAAAAGAGGTGTAGCCAATACAAAAAGATTGACAAGTAAAGAAGCCCACAGTACATCTCTATAGATGCTCGCTGAGAGCTTTAGGGTGTCCCAGAACCAATGTTTTTGTTTTATTTGAAGTGTTCTTGAGTTTTTCTCTTCATAAACGAACTCTTTTTTAAGCATAAAAGCAAATCCAAGATACTCTTTATCAAGTTCTTCAGCACTTAACCACTGTTCTAAACCTTCTCCCTCAGGGTAAATGATCTTTGCTTGAGTTCTATCATCATTAAAACGCTCAAGGATACAAACATTATCATTACTGAGAAGAAGAATCATTGGTAGATGTAAAGAGAGGATCTCATTGAAATCCTTTTTTACAAGAGTAGATTTTAAACCAGCTCTCGCTGCTACTCTTGAAAAAAGTGATTTGGAACTATCTTTTGAAAAGATAGTTTGAGAGTTGTGGATTGGTAAACCTGCAAGTAAAGATTCTTTTGAGAATGGTTTATGAAATAATTTTGTATAAAGGACCAAAACCTCTAGCAATGAGTCCTCATTTACAGAAAAATTATATTCATTCATTCTATTGCTATCCTTTGCTAATAAGAGAGTTGAATTTCAATACGACGATTTGCTTCGCGTCCCTCTTTTGTTCTATTGCTCTGTACAGGGTCAAGTTCACCGCGTCCACGAGTTTTAATGCGTGATGGATCAATCCCTTGTGAAACAAGTGCTGCTTTTACAGCTTCTGCTCTTTTTTGAGATAATACCATATTTTCACTTGCATTTCCTACACTGTCCGTATGTCCTATAATCTCTAGCTTGTATGCTTCATTCTCTTTTAAAAATCTTGCAAAACTATCTATCACCTGTTTTGATTCTATAAGAATCTTTGCAGAGGAAGTTTGAAATCTTAAAGACATGGTCTGTTTTATAGGACAACCTAGAGGATCAACTGTCACACCTAATGGTGTTTGATCACATGAATCTTTATAATCTGCTATTCCATCTTGATCACTATCTATTGGACATCCAACATTATCTACAGGTATCCCTTTTGGTGTATCTACACATTTATCTTTATAGTCTGCTATACCATCAAGATCTGTATCTAAGGGACAACCATTCTTATCTACACTAAAACCTTCAGGAGTATTTTTACATTTATCATAAGAATCAAACACCCCATCATTATCACTATCTTTATCTTCTGGTGCTAGTATGTAAATAGCCACCATTACACGGTTGGAAAGATCTCTAGATTCACTTGATTCATCTGTAAATGCAGGATCAAGACCACCTCTATATTCAACTACAAGATTTTTTTCATCGATCCCATCATCTAAAAATTTTTCTTGAATTTGTTGTGCATACTCCCGGCTTCTTTTTTTTGTACTATTAGAATCTTCAGAATATCTAAACCAGTTTTCTATATGATTCGCATAAGTATCAGAATCTATAGTTTTCTCATTTGAATCATCTGTTGGCTCATTTGTATAACCAATAATTGTCACCTTGATAGGATCTGTTTTATCTTGATATTTTTTAATCTCTTCTACAATAGTTTTGTAGTTTTTTTCAGCATCTTCATCCATTGCATCTGAACTAAAATGAAGCATATTAAAACGGATGATTTTTTTAAAATCACCTTGCATAAAAGTATTGTCATTTTGCTTTAATACTTTTTGATTATCATTACCCACACTGTAGTAATTACCATAGGTTCCAGCACTTGATAGACTCGCAAATGCAGCTAAAAGAACTAAACTTGTTGTTACTAATTGTATCTTCATCATCATTACCTTATTTTGAAAGAAGTATTTCAACTCTACGGTTTAAATATCTTCCCTCAACAGTATTATTATCAGCGATAGGCTCTTCATACCCTCTACCATCAGTTTCTAAGCGATCTGGTGAAACACCATACTTTACTAAGGCATCTTTAAATGCTTCTGCCCTTCTTTTTGAGAGTTTTAAATTAAACTCTGCTTTACTCACTTTACTACGACTCGTATGTCCAACGATAATGGCATTAAAACCTGGATTGTTTTTCATAAATTCAGCAAATTTTTCTACCTTATCTAAAACACTTGATGGTAATTTAGCACTATTTTTTGAAAAATTAACCGTAATAGTTGTAGAACTTGCACAACCCTCTTGATCTACATCATAACCAAGCGGAGTATTTAAACATTGATCTTTATAATCTTTAATCCCATCCATATCTGCATCTAAGGCACATCCATCAGGAGAAACATCAGCACCTTCTGGTGTTAATGGACATTGATCTTTTGAATCTATAACACCATCCCCATCACCATCTCTTTTCATTTTTGCACAGCCATAAGGCATAATATTATCATCGAGTGCTGAGTTATCACATAAATCTTCACTATCAACAATAGTATCATTATCTGCATCAAGCTTTACAGGAAGAGTATCAAGCACCTCTTGTGCATCGGCATCTGTGTAAAGATTTACACGTGCTGTAAAAGTTTTAGTATCTCCTACAACGGCTAAAGGCAATAATCCCATAGCATCTAATATACGATATTTTGCTAAAAGTAAAGCATACTCAGCTGTAATAATTTGACTTCTTGCATTGATAACATCATTTTGAGATGATAATAGATCAAGTAATGAACGACGACCTAAATCATACTCTTCTTTATAAAGTTCTAATGTTTTTTCGGAAAAGTTTTTATACTCTCTTAAATCTTTAAGTTGTAGTGCAACCATTGTATAAGCATTCCAAGAAAGATCTAAACCTTCTACCACTTGGCGTTTAAGATCGCGTTTTATCTCTACTTCTTGATTTACTTTACTTATGAGTTTTTGAACATTAGCACTATCAGCACCACCACGAAATAAATTATAATTAAGCACTAATTTCACTCTAAATCTATCATCCGGAGTATCAAAACCTGTCGCACCTGATGGGTTATAATTATTATCATTAAAAGTTTGACTTACTTCTAAATCAATTTTAGGGTAAAACTCTTTTTCATTTTGCTTATAAAGAGATTGTGCACTTTTAATATTGTATCTACTGACTAGAAGAGAAGGATTATGATTGATTGCATAAATGGCTGCACGCTCAATGCTATCTGGCATAGCTATATCTAGATCTGGTTTTTCCATCTCTTTGATATCTGGCATACGCCCTAAAATACGTCTTAAACTATACTCATTGTCATGTGTATTGTTCATTTGAACTGTTAGGTTTGAGCGAGCAAGAGATAGGGCAGATTGGATTTTTTTTACTTCTGAATCAGTTGTAAGTCCTGATTCATACAGATCTTTTACCTTATTATAAATGGACTCATTAATTTGCACATTTTCTCTTGCTGTTTGGAGAAGTTCATAAGATTTCATAACATTCAGATAGGCTGTTGTCATTTTGAAAGCAATATCATTCGCTTTTTCTATGTAATTATATGCTGCAGCTAAAATTCTTGCCTCTTGGTAATCAACCTTATTCATAGTACTAAAACCATCAAAAAGATTTTGTGTTAAGATCAGGGAAGATTCATAATTATTATAAGTTTTATCATCTACATTGTGATCCCAAGTATCTCCCGTAGTATTATTTTTTAGAGCACCTGCCTTGTTGTAGCCAATAGCTGCTCTAAAATCTAAACTTGGGTAATATTCAGATTCTGCGATTCCTAGATCTTGTTGTGTAGCCCGATAATTTTTCAATCTTTCTTGAACAACAGGATTAGAATCCATAACTTCAATAACACTCTCTTTTAAAGTCAGAGCACTTACCTGCATTGAATAAATAACACTACTACAAAGTAAAATAATCAACTTATTTTTAAGCATATAATGACCTCCCTAAATATAATACAATATTATAACTGAATAAAATG
>CAZFGS010000057.1:0-8022 GCA_964518545.1 uncultured Sulfurimonas sp.
ACAACCACATAAGTTGATCTGGTCTTACATCTGGCCATGCAGCTCTTGTCCATAAGAAAAAGAAAAAGAAAAATGCCATTTTACCAAGAAGACCTAGTGCACCTAAGAAAGAACCATCTCCATAACCACCTAAGAAAAGTAAAGGGATTACAAAAGAGATAAAGAACATATTTGCATACTCACCAATGAAGAACAGACCCCATCTCATACCAGAGTACTCAGTACCAAAACCATCAATAATCTCGTGATCATTAGCAATTAAGTGAAATGGTGTACGACCTGTTTCAGCAAATGCAGCAATCCAAAATAAGATAAATGCTACCGGTTGAGACCATACAATCCAATCACCAATACCACCAGCTTGATATTCATTAAAATCTATAAGAGATAATGAACCAACCATCATAATAGGTGCCAGAAGTGAAAGACCTGTAACAACCTCATAAGAGATAAATACCGCAGCACCACGAGCAGCTGAAAGAAGTGAGAATTTATTTGCAGAAGCCATACCACCAAGAAGTGGTCCATAAAGACCAACTGCCATCACACCTAAGATATAAAGAATACCTACATTGATATCTGCAACAATAGGATGAACTTCATAACCAAAAAGTGTAAAAGATGGTAAAAATGGAATAGCAGCAGCTGCCATAAATGCAGTTGCAGCTGTAATAACTGGTGCAATTTTAAATATGTTTTTTACAACACCTTGAGGAATAATATCCTCTTTTGTAAAAAGCTTGATACCATCAGCTCCAACTTGTAAAAGTCCATAAGGACCAACATTCATTGGCCCAAGACGACGTTGCATAAATGCAAGTATCTTACGCTCAAAATATGTACCTATACCTGCTAAAGCAGAAAATACAAGTAAAATAACAACGACTTTAATGATCGTCTCAATTAAATATGCTGTATCCATATATTATACCTTTTCTATCGAAGCTGTTGCAAAGCGGTAATTCTCTACTAAGGCCTCTGAGTTTAATTTTGAATCAAAAGTTGGAATGACAACAATATCCCCTTGAATCTTGTTGTCACTTACCACTTTGGCAGTAAGTTCACCATTTTGAGTTTTCACTTTTACACTATCACCAGCATTTATATCTGAGTTTGAGAGGAACTCTTCACTCATATAAATACCACTCTCCTCATCGAGGTTCGTTGTTTTATTTGTAAAGTCAGTAAATTGTCTTACTGGATTAGCTAGATAGATTATACTACCTTCAAGCTTAGCATCGCTGAATTTTTCAACACTTTCATCATCACTAGGAGTAATTGCTACATTTTCTAACACATAACCGCGAACTTCTGTACCATCATTTTCGTAATGATTTGGAAGATTATCAAACTCTTCAGCCTTAAATCCAACTTCAGTTGGAAGTGAAACAGTATAGTTAATAACGTGCTCTGCATCAAATCCGAGTGCATTTGCGATGTCATTAAGCTCATAACCACCATAAGCTATAGCAGCATTTGTAGGGTTCACACGCTTGTTAATACTTGTCAGAGTTCCCTCTTGTTGATTGATAGCTGGCATATCAAGATCACCATCACCTAAAGCTGAGAGAGTAAAATCAGCCTTAGTGTTGTAGCCTAGAGTATAACCTGTTGCCTCATCATCAAGTTCACAAATAAGTGCCACACCAAGAGAGTTGGTAAGTGGTGGGATCATTGTAAGTTCAAAATCAGTATATTTTTCAACTATTGCCACTAAACGAGCTAAGTTTTTAGAGTTTGGATGTGTATAAAGATCAGCTCCTACCATAAGTTGGAACTTATCTTTTTTCTTCAAGTTCTTCTCTAGTGCTTCCATAAATTTCGCATCAGCACCTAGAATTTCAAGAAGTTTATTATCATCTACAACAACTTCTTTTTCAACTTTTTTAGGAACCATTTTAGATTTTTCCACTTCAACCTCTTCCTCTTCACCAGTCTCCTCATTCACTTTCATCTCTTTAACTATCTCAACAACTTTTTCTTTAATAGTTTCAGTTACTGTAATAGTTTTTTCAGAGTGAAATGATGCTAAATACTCGGCAATATTTGAAGGTAATTTTTCTTTATCTGCAAATAGATCAAGTATTAAATAAAGTGCAGTTTCTTCTTGAAGTGGAGCATGGTTTACAGTCATAATTGACTTTCCAAGACCTTCAATGATAGGATCTTTTACAGGATGGAAGTAAAGTCCAGCACCCTTATTTACTGTCATAGAGTTATTGAGTGCATAACGAGCATTTGGATTATCTGTTTTGAGAGCACTACCAATACTTACAACAAAGTTAGAGTTATGTACTTTTTCTAAATCAGACCCATAAAGTTTTGTCCCGCTTATCTCTGAATAGTTCGCTAAAAATGTTTGGAATGCTTTTGCTTCAGCATTTACAAGTTTAAATCCAAGCTTCTCTTTCATCGCTTGAAGAAGATAAGCCTCTTCATTGGTGATTGTTGAAGTAAATTTGACAGACTCTGCTTTTTTGAAAGCTTCAACTGCATTATTAAATGCTGTTTCATCTTTTGTAACACCAGCATTTTGGTAATCATACCCATAACGCCCAGCACCACAAAGAGATACATAGTTCCACTCATTCATAACACGGTAGATCTTATCTTCAGGATTTTCAATACTAGTATGTTTTACATCATAGCTTATCTGACATCCAGCAGAACAGTGTCCACAAGTTGCAGGAATTTGTTTTAGCTCCCAAGCATTTGACTTATACATAAACTGTGTATCAACTAAAGCACCAACAGGACATACAGCAGCACACTCACCACATGAAGTACAATCAAGTACATCAGTTCCATTTGTAAGACCAATAACTGACTTGTTGAGTTTGTTCCACATTGCATAAGCATCTTTAGGCATAGTCTCTTTAAACCCAGCATCAAGAGCATCTGCCCCACGTGCAATAGTTTTAAGTGAGTTATCACCAATCATATCTTTACAAGCAGTAACACAACGCTCACAAACGATACAAAGACCCGGATCGTAGTGTAAGTGACCCCAGTCGTGGGAACTTCTATCTACATCTTTGACTGTATAGTTTTGTGAATCTACACCAATTTCAAGTGTATAGTTTTGTAACTCACACTCACCCGATTGATCACAAACACCACATTGAAGAGGATGGTTTACATCATAAACCTCCATAATCGCACGGCGCTCTTTTTCGATATTTTCAGTCGTTGTTGTGATATTCATTCCATCTTTAGCCTTGGCATTACAAGCATATACCTGTTTACCATCGGCTTCAACTAAACAAATACGACAAGCAAGAGTTGGACTACAACGTGTTAGATAACAGATTGCAGGAATGAAAATATCATTCGCACGGGCTGCATTTAATAGAAATTCACCCTCTTGCGTTTCAACTTCACGACCGTCAATATTAATGACTATTTTACTCATTATACTACTCTCATTATTTTGGATTTAAGAAACTTATAACTACTTGCATCAGCTACATTATCAAATGTAGGATTTAAGGCTATTGTTCCTTTTAACTCTGGATCTAATTTAAAAACTCTTTGAAGTGTTTTTCCATCAAAACTGATCTCAACTACATCACCATCAACAATTTTTGCTGCAGCACTAAATTGTGCTGAACCTCTTAGTGTAGTGTCTCTTTCTATATGTGTACTCATATTTGTGTATGCATTAAATTGTAAAACAGGATTAGAGTTATAGATAACAGTACCATTAAATTCAGGCAAGTCTGCTATCTCTTCTAAAACGCCATCACTCTCACAAGCAACTTCATCTAAAAGGTATCCACGGATATCTTCCCCTTGAGTACTCAAGAAATTTTCAAGAGCATCAAACTCTGTAGCATTAAAACCAAGATTTTTATCTAATTCAGCTGTATACTCAATAGTATATTGTTTCTCAAGACCTAAGGCATTTGCCAAATCATTGAGATTATATCCATCAAAAGGAAGAGCAACATTTAAAGGAAGTACACGATTATCTATACTTACTACTGTTCCCTCTTGTTGATTGAGTGCTGGCATCGCTAAGTCAGCATCATCTAAAGATGAAATTATAAACTCTCCTGGAGCATTATAACCCACAATATTGCTGATATTTTCATCAGTGTCTAAATCACATAGAAGAGATACACCAAGTGTATTGACCTCACTAGGAATAATTAATAGTGAAAACTCTGTATATTTTTCAATAATAGCCCCAAGTTTAGCAATATTTTGAGCTCTATCATGTGCAAATAGATCACTTCCTAAAACAAGTACTTTATTTTGTGCTCTTGCAAATGATTTATGCATTGCAACAAACTCTTCATCACCCACATTACTTTCAGCTTCTAAGTAGCCAAGGTCTAGGTTATCAAGAAAAGCTCTTGTTTGCTCATCTACATCAACACCTTTAAGAAGTTCATTTGCCAAGAGTGCCATAACACCCTCTTCACTTCCAGCTTCATACTTCATAAATTGTGTTGCAGTATTTTGCATCAAAGTATCTTCCATAGGGTGTGCATAAACAATTTTTGCACCATTATGACGAGATGCTGTAGTCAGTGCATATCTTACACCTGGATTATCTGTTGCTACACGTGACCCTATCACAACTACTGCCTCTGCTTGCTTGAGTGCATCAAGTGTTGCAGAGTGATGAAGTTTCCCACTCACAGAACTATAAGCTTTCATAAATGAGGCAAAAAGTCTTGCATCTTCATTGAAAAGTTTTACACCAAGTTTCTCTTTTAAGAGATTAAGTATGTGTGCCTCTTCATTTGTAATGATTGATGAGAAACGAATTGCATTTGCATTTTGAAGTGCTTCAACAGCCTTATTAAAATCTTCTTGTGATTTTTGTGCAGAGTTATTAAAGTCAAAACCAAAACGCCCAGCACCACAAAGCGAAGTAAATTCAAAGTTATTTTTCACTCTATAGATAGAATCCACTCTATTATCAATAGAACTGTTTTTTGTTTCATATTCTAAAGAACACCCTGCTGAACAGTGTGCACAAGTTGATGGAACGCGAGAAAGCTCCCATGCATTTGCAGTGTACTTAAAGTCTGAGCTAATCAATGCTCCAACAGGACATACTGCGATACACTCACCACAAAAAGTACAATCAAGTGTCTCAGCATTTTTAGGGATAATAGTTGAGCCATAACCACCAAATTTGACATCGATTGCATCATCACCAATTACCTCATTACAAACATGAGTACATTTTTCACACATAATACAAAGAGCAGGATCATAATTTATAAGACCCCAATCTTCAATCTTACGAGCTTGATCACGTGCTGAAAAGTTTTGTTGTGCTACATTAAACTCTAATGTTTTATTTTGTAAATCACACTCACCAGATTTGTCACAAACACCACATTCTAAAGGATGATTCACATCATAAAGCTTCATGATATTTGTACGTTCAAGCTCTAGTTCTTCATTATTTGTAGTGATATTAATACCCTCAGTTGGAGGTGTATTACAAGAAAGTACAAAACCTTCAACCCCTTCAGCTTCAACAACACACATACGGCATGATGCACATGGAGAAGTTTTCGAGATATAGCACATAGTAGGGATGTAGATATCATTCTTACGAGCTACTTGAAGAATCGTCTCACCCTTTTGAGCAGTTACATCTTTACCATCAATTTTAAACTGAATAATTTTACTCATAACTGCCCTCCTATGCCTGAACCATAGCGATGTAATAACAACGCATACAACGATCAGCTTCACTCAAGGCTTGATCTTGAGTAAAGCCTAAATTTACCTCTTCGTTGTTATGTTTTCTAAACTCTGTATCTAAAACAGAGCTATGTTCACGTGGAAGACCTGGAAGCCAACCTGTAATTTTCTCTTTTTTATCATACACTTTAAGTTTTTTAAGATGATCTTCCATAATCTCATCATCATTCAGACTTATCTCACCTGTATGAACATAACGACTGATAACTGAAGCACCACGCTTAGCTTGACCAACTGCATTTACAATTGTCATCGGACCATATTCACAATCACCAGAAGCAAAGATACCTTTGCGTGAAGTCATATAGTCTTTACCATTTGTTTTTAGAGTTGCCCACGAAGTCATCTCTAGTTCCCAATCTTCAGGGATAAAATCTAAATCTGCACTTTGAGAAACTGCAGGAACAAGGTAATCAAACTCAATAGTCTCAGATGCACCTTCAATTTTCACAAGTTGTGCACGTCCACCATCTGGATCTGGTACAAGTTCAAACTTATCGATAACAAGTGCTTTTAAAACATCATCTTCATCAATAATCTCATTTACAGCAGAGTGGAAAATAAACTCTACACCCTCTTCAACTGCTTCATGGTACTCTTCATAAGTTGTATTACGAATAATTGTTTTTTCATCACGACGATAAAGCATAACAACACGAGCAGCACCTGCACGAATAGCACAACGAACAACATCCATAGAGGTAAAACCACCACCTACACAAGCAAGTGTCTTCCCTGTTAAATCTACATGATCAGTAGGTAACATCTGTTGTTCTTGAACAGACTTAGGAGTTTTGATATCAAATTTCTCATAAAGGTTTACCCAATCAAGAAAATCGATAGCTCCCCAGTATCCTTTTATCTCTGGACGCTCATTTGCACAACGAACAGCTTTTGAGATACGAGTTCCAGATGCGATCATTGTTGCATCATACTCTTTTTCAAATCTTCTCATATCTTCTTGAGATACTCTGTGATTTAAAATAAAGTTCACACCCATATCGCGAACACACTCAATATCTTGAAGGTATTTGTCCCATGGCATACGATATTCTGGTACACCAACTGTAACTTCACCACCAAGAACTGGCAACTCTTCATATACATCCACTTCAACACCATCAGCAGCAAGATAGTATGCAGTTGTCAGTCCAGCAGGACCAGCACCAACTACAGCAACTCTTTTTCCATTAGCAGGTTTTTTCTCTAAAGGATGGAAAAAGTCATATCCATGATCTGTTTCCCAATCTGCTCCAAGACGTTTAAGTGCCATAATAGAGATAGGTTCATCTAGGTTTGTTCTACGACAAGCATCTTCACATGGATGAGGACAAACGCGACCACACACATGAGCAAGTGGCATAGTTTGACGAGTAGCCACAAGAGAATCATCAAAACGAAGATCTCTTACACCCTCGATATATCCTGGGATATCTACATCAGCAGGACAAGCATCTGAACACGGTGAAGTGATTTTTGCTATATATCCAATGCTATCATCATAGTGTTTAGATTTTTTTTGATTGTTGATACAATCTAAGAATATATCTTCAAAGTGTGTCATTAAATCAAGTATAGGATTTGGTACTGTTTTACCAATCTCACATTTTGAAGTAACCTGCATACTTTTTCCGATCTCTTTTAAGTGATCCAAATCTGCTAATGCACCCTCACCACGAGCAATCTTATCAAGTTGATCATATAGTATACGACCACCCCAACGTCCAGGTGCACATCTTCCACATGCCTCTGAATACTCTTGATATTGTGCAGCATACTCCATCGCAAGACGGATTACATCTACATTTTCATCAAATAATGCCACACCATCCCAACCTATAAAGGCTTTAGAATCACGGTGGTCATCATATTGTGCTGGTAGATTATAAGCTGATTCTTCCCACTCATCCTCTGGTTTACCGATATTGTTTACCAGTTCACCATTCCAAGTAGAAAAATAGACTTTGCTCAAAATAAAATCCTAATCTTTTTTAACTACGATAGTCCAGTCGACTTCGTTAAATTTAAGTGAGTTATATAACTCATAGCCACACTCTTTTACTAAATCAGCCGAACGCTGAATAGGAGTAAAGTCACCAATCTCAAAGAGAAAGATTAATGTTTCATTTGCCTTATGGGATTCATTAAGAATCTCTTTCATACGAGGTTCAAAGTCGTTTTTTAAATGTCTTAAATCATATCTTTTCATTATCTATCAACCTCACCAAATACGATGTTAGTAGTACCAATAATAGATACAACATCTGGAATATAGTGACCTGGTAAAAGGTC
>CAZFGS010000058.1:0-7975 GCA_964518545.1 uncultured Sulfurimonas sp.
CCTAAATCTTCTACGAATTTCGCATCTTCTTTTACTTCATCAGCGCTTACGCTTAATTGTTCTACAACTACTTCTTTAATATCGTCTAATAGTGCCATTATAGCTCCTGTGTTTAAGTTTAAAATCGTGTAATTATAGCATAAGTATCTTAATCAAATAAAAAATGAAGAACTTTTTATGCCATATTCATTCCACCATTTACCTTTAAAGTCTCCCCTGTAATATATGAAGCATGATCAGAGAGTAAGAAAGCTGTAGCCTCTGCAACCTCTGAAGCTTCTCCCATTCTACTCATTGGTATTTTTGCATTGATTCCATCTTTGATCTCATCGCTCAGTATCTCTGTCATCTCAGTAGAGATAAATCCTGGTGTTAAAGAGTTGTAACGTATACCACTTGTAGCCGCTTCAAGTGCAAATGATTTTGTCATAGCAATTGCTCCACCTTTACTTGCTGCATAATTTGTTTGCCCTGCATTTCCAGTCTCACCGATGATAGAAGCGATGTTAACGACTGAGCCGAATTTTTTCTTTCTTGCTGCTTTAAAAAATTCACGACATCCAATGAATGTAGAAGTAAGATTTGCATTGATTACAGACATAAAGTCATCTGTTTTCATACGAAGTGCAAGTTTATCGTTTGTGATTCCTGCATTGTTTACAAGGTAACTCAACTCACCATCACTATCAACAATAGTTTTAATAGCATCTATAAATGCAGCTTCATCACTTACATCAAAGCCAATCACTGCTGCATTTCCACCAGCTGCTTCAATTGCATCTTTTACTCCATCTGCTTCAGCTGCTCCACTACGATAATTTATCCATACTTTAAGACCAAAACCTGCTAGAGTTTTTGCGATCTCTGCACCAATACCACGACTTGAACCTGTTACCAAAACATTTTTACCACTAAATTTCATTTAACACTCTCCTTTAATTTATTTTATTTTATTAGCCTTGTATTACACTAATGAATGATCCATTTCTGATGGAATATCGATCCCCATCAGTTCTAAAACAGTTGGAGCGATATTGTTGAGTCCACCGACATCTACTTTTTGCACACCCTCTGCTTCTACAAAGCACCATACTTTTCCAACCGTGTGATTTGTAAGGATATTACCATCATCATCTCGCATCTCTTCACAGTTCCCATGATCTGAGGTAAGCACAAGAGCATACTCTTTATCTTTAGCTTTTTCACGAATAAATCCCAACTGAGCATCTACAGCACTCACTGCCTGTTTAGCTGCTTCAAAATCTCCAGTATGTCCTACCATATCACCATTGGCAAAATTTACCACGATAAAATCATACTCTTCATCCATCGCTTTAAGTACTGCTGCACCAACTTCTGCTGCACTCATTTCAGGTTTCATATCGTAAGTTTTTACATCTGGAGATGGTATAAGTACTCGCGTTTCATTTGCATAAGGCTCATCAATTCCACCATTTAAGAAAAATGTTACATGAGCATATTTTTCTGTCTCAGCGGTATGAAGCTGACGAAGACCTGCATTAGATATCACCTCAGCCAAAGTATTTTTTGGCGGCTCTTTTTTGAAAAGTACCGGGTAAGTAAAACTTTTATCATACTCTGTGATAGTTGCAAGATTTACTTGTACTTCATGGCGAGCAAAACCATCAAAATCTTTTGAACCAAGAGCGGTAACCATCTCACGCATTCTATCACTTCTAAAGTTGATAGTCAGAACACTATCCCCATCTTTCATACCATCATAACCATCAAATGCTACAGGTTCTACAAACTCATCTGTTTCACCCAAAGAGTAAGAATGCCCTACATAAGCAACAGGGTCAAAGTTTGTTTTTGGAGTTGCTTCAACTATGGCTTTATAACCACGTTCTACCCTTTCCCAACGGTTATCTCTGTCCATAGAGTAAAAACGCCCTGAAATTGTTGCAATTGTTACATTTTCATTGAGATGTGCATTTACTTTTTCGATGTACTTTTGTGCTGATGTTGGAGAAACATCTCGCCCATCAGTGATAAGGTGTAAAAACACTTTTTTACCATTTTTTGCTGCAATATCTGCAATACCCATAAAATGGTCTATATGGGAGTGCACTCCGCCATCACTCATAAGTCCTACAAGGTGTAATCTCTCTGACTTTTTAAAAAGTTCTTGTAGTACCTCGTTTGATTCTAAGGTATGCTCCGAAAGTGCCAAAGATATCTTAACCAAATCTTGGTATAAAACACGACCACTTCCTATGCTCATATGTCCCACTTCTGAGTTACCCATCTGCCCTTCTGGAAGACCTACACTTAGACCAAAAGTATCTATAAGTGCATGAGGCACCTTAGCAAAAAGCTCATCGTAAGTTGGTTTTATAGCATTATAAAAAGCATTTGACTCTGTTTTTGCAGAGTAGCCTATACCATCTGTTATCACTAAAATCGTTTTTTTACCCAATTTAATTCCAATCCATACTATTTTTGTCATTATACAATAAGTTTGACAACCTATCTAAAAGAGAGTAAAATTGCCACTCATGATAGAGCTTAAAAATATAACTAAAAAATACGAACTTAATAAAAATAATACAGTCACAGCCATAGAGGGAGTAAGTCTCAAAATACAAGAGGGTGAGCTTGTTATACTTAAAGGCTCAAGTGGAAGTGGGAAAAGTACTATACTTTCACTCATTGCAGCACTCTCAAAGCCTACAAGTGGCAAAGTTATAGTCGATAAAAAGCAAATCTCAAAACTCAATGACAACTTTGCTTCTATATATAGAAGAGACAACATTGGTTTTGTCTTTCAGAAGTACAACCTTATCCCAGAACTTTCAGTCAAAGAAAATATTTTACTTCCACTTGTGCCACTTAATTTAGAAGAGAAACTTGTTGAAGAAAAGCTTCAAAGAGTCATGAAACAGTTTCACATTGAACATAAGTCTGAGAATCTTGTCAAAAATCTTTCTGGCGGTGAGCAACAACGTACTGCAATAGCTCGTGCAAATGTCAATCAGCCAAAGATCATTCTTGCTGATGAACCAACAGCCAATCTTGATGAAAAACTGTCATTGCACTTTATAGAGATTCTCCAAGAATTAAAATCTGAAGGTAAAACCATAGTAGTTGCTACACATGACCCTCTCTTCTTTGACCTTGACTTTATAGACAAAACAATAGAGATGCACCAAGGAAAGGTAATAGGTTGATTCTCCTTCCTGAAGTTTTAGCTATCTTTATACTAGATAGTATCTTTGTACTTTTTTGTACTATTTCCTTTGTCAATGCCCTAAAAATATATAGAAAATGGGATGTAGATGCTACGACAAATGAACAGTATTTATTAGAAAAAAAAAGCTACCTAAGTGCAACCATTATCAAGTTTGTCTTTATGGCCAAAGTTCCTCTTTTTCTATTTTTTATATTTTCACTTGATAAAATTTCAGACATACTTACAGGGGCTATGTGTGGGGCTGGTGTTGTTGATGCAACTATCTACGGCAACTATCTTTTTGTCCTTAAGATTTTAAATCTTTACTTGTTTGCTTACTGGCTTGCCCTTAATCATGAAGACCTCAAACATGAAGTACAACCCTATACCAAAGTAAAATTTGGATTTTTCATCCTTATCTATTTTCTTTTAATGGCAGAGATATTTTTAGAGTTTATGATGTTTAGCTCTATCAATCTTAATGATGTTGTTGATTGTTGTGGGTCTATCTATTCTAGTTCAGCAAGCTCTTACTTCTCCTTGATACTTTCACTCAAACATTCTATAATCTTGGCTTTATTTTACGGCAACTTTTTTCTCATCGTATTCTTTTACTATAAAAGATATGCCAAATTGTTTGCTTTTGCCAATATCTTTTTTCTTTTTATCTCCATAGTAAGTCTTATCACCTTCTTTGGTACTTATATCTACGAATCACCCTCACATCACTGCCCATTTTGTCTTTTACAAAAAGAGTACTATTATGTAGGTTATCTGCTTTATACTCTTTTATTTTTAGGAACATTTTCAGGTATTTATGCAGGTTTTTTAAAGAGTGATGAAAAAACTCAAACTAAAAACTACAATTTTTCTTTAATATTTACTAGCTTGTATCTCCTTATAGTCAGTGCTTATCCACTCTTTTTCTATCTTAAGAATGGTGTTTTGTTGTAAAGAAAACCGCTATACACTATAATGTCATTTTTAATTTACTTATTATATAGGATAGATATTGCTTTATTATTTACATGAATTTTTTGACATAAACCTTTTAGGCTATATCACCATTCGCGGTGGTATAGCTTTTTTTCTAGCACTCTTTTTTACACTTTTTTTACTACCTCGTTTTATCCGTTGGGCACAAAGAACATCAAGTGTACAACCTATCAATGAGTGGGCACCGGAGCGTCATCAAGCTAAAGCTTCAACACCAACGATGGGTGGGATTGTGTTCATAGGTTCAACCATTGCTGCTTCACTTTTAACCATAAAATTTAGCAACATGTATGCACTTGGTGCTATTTTAACACTTGTACTTTTTTCACTTATTGGTTTTCAAGATGATTTTGCCAAGATTAAAAAAAATGAAAATCTAGCAGGTCTTAAAGCCCGTACCAAACTTGCACTACAGATCCTTTCAGCCTTTGGTGTTGCTACATTTTTATGCTTTTTTGCAGATTTCAATACTGACCTCTATGTCCCTTTTATCAAAAGTCCTATCTTAGATATGGGTGCTTTTGCCATTGTACTTTGGGTTCTTGTAATCATTGCTACATCTAATGCAGTGAACCTTACAGATGGACTTGATGGGCTTGCTACTGTACCATCTATCGCAGCTTTAGTTACTTTTAGTATTATCATCTACATTACAGGAAATGCCAAAATCAGTGCCTATCTTCTCATGCCAAATTTTGATGTTGGAGAGGTTGCTATTATCGCGGCTGCACTCATTGGTGCATTAACTGGATTTCTATGGTATAACTGTCATCCGGCAGAAGTCTTTATGGGCGATAGCGGTTCTCTTACTATTGGTGCATTTTTAGGATACCTCTCTATCATCTCTAAAAGTGAAATTCTTTTACTTCTTATAGGTTCTATCTTTGTTATTGAAACTCTCTCTGTTATCTTGCAAGTGGGTAGTTATAAGATTCGTAAAAAACGTGTCTTTTTAATGGCACCTATCCACCACCATTTTGAGATGAAGCAGTGGGCAGAAAACAAGATTATTGTGCGTTTTTGGATTATAGCTATCCTTTCAAATATCATTGCACTTATCAGTCTTAAAATCCGTTAATGAAAAATTTAGCCATCCTAGCCTCTCACAATGGTAGTGGCTTTGATGCCATCTATAAAGCGATACAAGAGAAAAAGCTTTCGTGCAATATTGCACTTGTCATATCAAACAACACTCATGCCAAAGTACTTCAAAAAGCTAAAGATGCTGCTTTGAAAAACCACCTTGTCAATACAAAACATTATGAAAATCCAGATGAAAAGATCTATGAACTTTTAAAACAAAACGATATTGAGTATATATTTCTCTCTGGCTATATGAAAAAACTCTCTGTTAAAATCACACAAAACTTTCAAGTTATCAACTCCCATCCATCTCTTTTACCACAATATGGTGGAGTTGGAATGTATGGAAGATATGTCCACGAAGCAGTCATAGCAAATAAAGAACATAAAAGTGGTGTAACACTTCACTATGTAGATGAAGTGTATGATTCTGGAGAGATTATCTTACAAAAAGAGCTACAACTCTCAAGAGATGAAACAGTAGACTCTTTAGAAAAAAAGATAAAACAACTCGAAGCATCTACTATTGTAGAAGGACTACAAAGATGTTTGAACTAGCAGAATACATAGGTATCATTGCATTTAGTATGAGTGGTTTTTTTGTAGGGGTTCGTAATCACTTAGATCTTCTTGGTATTTTAATCGCTACTTTTTTAACAGCCTTAGGTGGAGGTATCATCCGTGATATAGGGGTTAACAAAACTCCTTTTACCTTTACTCATACCTACCCTGCACTTATCGTTACCATCGTTCTAGTCCTACTTATACTGTTTCGTTTTCACAAACGTAACTCCCTAGAAAATAAAGCACTTTTTATCTGGAGTGATTCCCTTGGACTTGTCTCTTTTAGTATCTCTGGAGCACTTATAGCCATAGAACATCATTTTAATCTTGCAGGGGTAGTTGCTATGGCGTTTACTACTGCTGTAGGAGGGGGAATAGTAAGAGATGTGATCATCAATGAGGTTCCTTTTGTACTCAAGACAGGATTTTACGGTACCGTCTCTTTACTTATTGGTCTTACCCTTTACCTTCTTGAGCAATACTCCCTTATCTCATTTAGTTCTATAGCGATCTTATTTGTCGGAGCTTTTGTTTTACGTCTTGTTGCCTACTACCATAAATGGTCAATTCCTCTCAAATAGTGCTATATAAGTTTCCTTTCAGTACAAAGTAGTATAATTTCACTTCTTTAACTACAAATGGCCGGCCAATTAGCTCAGTCGGTAGAGCAACTGACTGAAAATCAGTGTGTCCTTGGTTCGATTCCGAGATTGGCCACCACTTCTTTATATCAAAACCCTTTTAACTTTTTAATAAACTGAAAACAGAAACTTTGATATAATTGACTATGTTCTTAAAGAGCACCAAATATGGGGACGATTTGGCTTCGACTGGAGCTGATGGTCTATGACTGCATGTCGGACTGAGCACTTCCGTTACACGGCTCACAATTGCTTAAACGCAAACAATACAAATTATCGCCCAGCTTTAGCAGTAGCTTAAGTTTTACCCCCTCTTAGAGGACGGGCTGCTTCACCTATGGACTCTAGATAAATAGGATTCGAAGTATAACCCCTATGTAGATATATATAAAGTCTGTCTCAGCTTTATACGAATCTTTGAGGCTGGTCTTGTGTAGCTTTGCAAGTTGTGTGAAGCAAGATGAGATTGAAACAACTTCTCTAAGCATGTAGACGTTGTAGATAGTCAGCTTTAGGACTGCGGTTCGATCCCGCACGTCTCCACCAATCATCAATCGAATATAATCAGTTTATCCTAATTCAATCTCTATTTATCATATTGTGTCAGTTTATTATAACGGATCATACTTGCAAGCTCTTTTCCATAAGCTGCTCCTCGTTCTGAATACTTATCTAGTTTTGCTACAAGTTTATAGGGATCATTTGTTTTCATCTTTTCCACTCTAAATGGCTCAAATACTTTTCCTGTTGCAAGAATCTTATAATAATCTCGTACAGAATCCTCTATGCTTGCATATTTTTTTACATATATCGTTTTATTCCCTCTTTTTTGACCTGCGGGAACTCTTGGCTCATTTGTATTCAAAGACCATACACCAAAGAGATTATTTGCTTCTTGAAAAAATCTTGAAGTTCCCCATGCACTCTCCATTGCAGATTGTGCTAAAGCAATACTTATAGGGTGTGGTTTCATTCTTTGTAAAAGATCTTCCGGATTCTTTGCAGCATATGTTTTCATAAGCTTTTGAATCTTTGTACTTTGTGGATCTTTTTTTACTAAATCTTGTGTCTTTATATACTCATTTTCCAACTCTAAATATACATTCTCAATTGCTGGAACAAGTAAATCATAAAAATGCTTTTTCTTCTTCTGAACACTCATACTTTTTGGTATCACAGAAGCTTTATAACGAGATTCTTCTGTCTCAATTGATTTAGCTTGAAGTAATGTTGTAGCAGATGAAACAATTGTTAAGAGTGATGATAAAATCCATTTATTATTCATTAAAATTCCTCTTTTAAGGTCTCAACTCTTTTATAACTTCTTTACTTTCCATTGGGATTGTCACTATATTTTTGGCATTTAAGTTCATCTTGTTTAGATCAACCATTCTGATTTGTGAATTATTATAAACACGAAAGTAAAACTTTTTCGCTTTAAGGTCACTCGCACTTGTCCATGTTGTAAAGTCTGCAACGATATTTCCATGTTTATCTT
>CAZFGS010000059.1:0-7961 GCA_964518545.1 uncultured Sulfurimonas sp.
GCTTTGTGGATTTATTTGTTTTTATTGCTTTTTGTGATTGGCTTATGCTTCAGTAATCCAACCACCACCTAGGAGTTTATTTCCATCATAAAAGACAGCTGCTTGACCTACGGCTACACCAAACACACCCTCTTCTAATTCTACAACTGCTCTATCTTCTACTATAGAAACTTTACATTTTACCGATTTTGTTCTATATCTTAGTTTTACAGTTGTTGTAAACTCTTTTTCATCATGAAACATATTAAGGTTATTGAGAACTACTCGCTTACACTCTAGTTCCTCTTTTTTCCCTACTACTATCTGATTTTTCTCAGGATCTATACTTAATACAAAATGGGGATCATGTGCACCGTGAACAGTGAAACCTTTACGTTTGCCTATAGTGTAATGCATATAACCTTTATGGGTTCCAACAACTTCACCTTCTTGATTTAGTACTTCTCCCTCTTGATCTACATCTACATACTTTTTTAAAACATCTGTGTAAGTAGTTTCCACAAAGCATATCTCACTTGATTCTGCTTGAGAAGCAAATGATTCCAATCCCTCTATAGAAGCTGCTATTCTTTTAATATCACTTTTTTTTCTCTCACCCAATGGAAATTTCAGTCTTGGAAGAATCTCTTTATGAACATAAAAAAGAAAATAACTTTGGTCCTTTGTATCATCTTCTGCCTGATAAAAGAAATCACCATCTGTTTTTATGTAATGACCTGTCGCTAAATAATCAGCACCTATTTTATCAGCAAACTTAATCATCTCCCCAAATTTCATAGTACGGTTACAAAGAGCACATGGATTTGGTGTTTTTCCTTCTGCATAGGTATCTATGAACGGTTGAAACACATTTTTATTAAACTTCTCTTCTAAATCTAAAACATGAAGTTTTACACCAACATAATCAGCTGCTTTTTGGGCACGTGCTTGATGTATCTCATGATAACCAGGTTTTGAATGAAGTTTCATATACAAACCTTCAACCTCATAACCCTCTTCTTTCAGAAGTAATGTTGTCACTGTTGAGTCTACTCCTCCACTCATACCAACTAAAACTTTTTTCATCTCTTTCATCTTTTACTTCTTTTGTAAACTAGATAATGATTTAAAGTATCCGGTTTCTTCCATACCCACTTCTTTTAATACTTCTATCTGAGTATCAAGCGAAGTGGCAATATCTCTCACCACACATTCTAAATCATCTGTTAATTGAATCATCTCTAAATCTTCTTTATCTATCATACCACTTGTAACAAGTTTTGCATCAATAAAATCTAGCAAAGGTTGATAAAATTTTGTACCGATAACAAAGATTTTTACACCTGTAACTTTTCTGGTTTGCACTAATGTTAATGCTTCAAAAAGTTCATCAAGTGTTCCAAACCCTCCAGGGAAAATCACATAAGCCATTGAGTATTTTACAAGCATCACTTTACGTGAGAAAAAATAATCAAATCTGAGCTCTTTTGTAGTATAAGGATTTGCTATTTGCTCAAAAGGTAAATCTATATTAAGACCAATAGATTCTACATTTCCAACTTCATGAGCTCCACGATTTGCTGCACCCATAATACCAGGACCACCACCAGTCATTACATTATAACCCTGTTTGGCTAACATAGAAGCTAATTTTTGAGCTTCTTTATAGTAAAACTCATCCTCTTTCGTTCTTGCACTTCCAAAGATAGTAACTGTAGGTCCAAGCTCACCTAATTCATCAAAACCTTTGACAAAATCTGCAATAATTTTAAATACACTCCACATATCCGCAGATTTAACATCTTTGATATATTTTTTGGTTAGTTCATTGCCTTTTTTTTTCATACTAACCCTTAAGTTGTGTAAGTCTCTCTTTTTTTGTGCCTATCGATGTAATTTGGACACCAAAGTTTCCATCAACAATAACAACTTCACCTTGTGCTATGACATGGTTGTCTACTAAAATCTCTAATGGATCATTTGCTAATTGATTCAGTTCTATCACTGAACCTATATCCATATTTAACACATCTTTCAGGAGCATACGTTTTTTTCCTATGCGAACACGAACAGGAAGTTTAACATCCATAATAAGAGCAATATTACTCATCTCTTCATTACTTAAGTGTACCTCTTCTGAAGCACAATCATCTGAAAGAGATGCAGATGAGCCAGAAGTATCACTAGCAGCGGATGCTGGAGCACCAAAAAGAGAATTTTGTAATGTCTCATCAATAATAAACATCATAAGTGAACTTAAGTCACCTAAACCAAAATTATAAACATACATTCTACTGTAGGATTCAAGACTAATCTCACTATCATCACTTATAAATTCTATATTCTCTATACTAAAAGAGAGTATTGGCAACTCTTTTTGAGCAGAGAGTGAGTTTGCTATAGCACCAAAGATGTTTGACACTATCTCTTTTGTTGCATCAATATCATCATCATTCACATCTTCACGATCGCTTGCTTCTTCACCCATCATCATATCTGAGAGAGAAGCTGACAAGTTTGGTGGAAGTGCGACCATTGCTGTTGCATCTACATCACCACTTACTTTTAATTTTACAAGTACGATAGGAGGAATGATATTAGAGATGATACTTAGCTCTTGTTCCTCTTTTAATTCTAATGTAGGAGCTTCACCAACCAGGGCTTCAATCGTTCCAACTGTTTCCCCTTCGAATAATTTCATAAAATCACTCATACTTTACTCCTCATCATCCATATCATTGTATTCACCCTCATTGATAATATCTTTTACTCCAGATATTTTCTCATGGCGTTGTTTTTCAAAACTCTCTAGTGCACGTTTAACTGCATCGCGTTCTGTTTCTATAATCTCTGTGATATGTATCGATTTTCTAAATCTTCTTAAACCGATCTCACCACGAAAACGTTCTTTATTGTCTACACTTACAGTAACGATGTCATCTGCCGCACTTGAAAGACGGATCACATCACCAACAGCTAAACCTAAAATATCACCCATCGTTAAATCAGCATTACCAAGATTTGCTTCCACATTTACCTTTGCACCACCAAGGAGTACTTGTAACTCTGTATTTCTACTCTTTTTTGAACTTGTTTCATTGAGCATCAAATCACGTGAAGCCAATTTTGGTAAAACAGGCTCAAGTGAGATTACTGGGTAACAGATATTCATCATACCTGAACTATGCCCGATAATTATCTCCATTACAACCATCACAACAATCTCATTTTGTGCAACAATCTGAACAACATTTGGACTTGACTCTTTAGACTCAACTGTTGGATAAACATCCATAACAGGTCCCCAAGCCTCTTTAAGTGTGCTCATCATAACACGTAAAATTGTCTCAAAAAGTGAAAGTTCTATATCTGAGAACTCTCGCGAAGCATCAAAAGGTTCCCCTTTCCCACCAAGAAGACGATCAAGCATTGGAAATGCGATAGAGGGATTTATCTCTATAACACCACTTCCCTCTAGAGGCTTCATTGAAAAAACATTAAATGAGGTTGGATTTGGTAGGGACATCAAAAACTCACCATATGTCATTTGATCGACTGAGTGAAGTTGAATCTCTACAATAGAGCGCATAATAGAGGAGATTTGAGAAGCCAAACTTCTTGCCATCTTATCATGAACACCTCTAAAAGCACGCAGTTGCTCTTTTGAAACCCGATTTGGGCGTTTAAAATCATAAAGTGTTACTTGTCTTTGAGGAAGAAGGTTTTCTTCTCCCCCTTCTAGGACATCATCACCCTCATCTTCAACAACATCTAAAAGGGCATCAATCTCTTCTTGGGAAAGTATATCAGCCATCTTACACCCCTACACTTTCTTTGATTTTTTGTATTACAGATTTATGAATCTGCGATATTCTTGATTCTGTAATCTCTAAAACTTCACTGATCTCTTTGAGTGTCAACTCTTCAAAGTAGTATAGCTGAATTATCATCTGCTCGCGTTCTTTATAGCCAGATAAGACTTTTTTTATGACATCTATCAGCTGATCTTTTTCAACTGAAGCGAGTGCTGCACCCTCATCTCCAACTTGTAGTTGGTCATGTAAAGGCATAACAGTGTATATAGTTGAAGCTACACGGGCGTCATGTACCTTATCTAGTGGTTCACCTAAGATTTCAGCCAACTCTTCATCACTTGGCTCTTCATCATGCTTAACTCTATACTCTTCTACTGCATAATCTATTGCTTTAACAAGTTTACGACTTGCACGACTTAAGATATCTAAACTTCTAAGATAATCTAGCATCGCTCCATATACACGTTTTTTTGCATAGCCCCAAAAGTTATCGTTTAAGCTCTCATCGTATCTTCGTGCCAGTTTAATAAGCTCTTCTGTTCCTATCGCTGAGAGATCTAAAAAATCCACTGAACTTGGAAGTCTCTCTTTGAGTCGAAATGCCATCGCTTTTACCGCAGGTAGATACTGAATCGCTAGTTCATCCTCTTTATGCTTGAGATCTTGGGTATAGGCTTCAGCATAAACGTTTAGTGTTTTCATAATGCTTTACCTGTTGTATCTTCTGCATTCATTTTAATAGCAGCATCTGTAATTTTAATAGCAGAATCTATAAGCTTTTCACGTTTATTAATCTCTTTTACAAATAGATCTAGTTCCTGTTCATGCATATCTTTTGGGAAAAAATAAGCCTTAGATCTCATTGTTTTAAAATACAGAGCAATGATGATATGGGAAAACAAATAAAAAAATGTTGTAATAAAAAATGTATAGGTCAATAAACCCTCTGCATCAAAAGACTTTAAAATACCAAAAATGATACCTACAAAAAACCCTTGAACAGTAAAAAAGTATACAAAATTTTCACCTAACATATATTCCCCAAGTTAAAAATGTTTTAACAATCTCTTAAATAGCCCAGACAGACCACTTTCGCTTGAAGAAACTAGCATATTTCGTTCCAGCTTTGCCACTATCGATTTAGCTATCGCTTCTATATCTCCATATACTTTTGAATGTGGATGTTCCACAGTAAAAAGTGCTCTTCGTTTTACTGAACTCGAAACTTTAATATCAGTGTTTATTTTTCCGATAAGACGAAGATCTAAACCACCGCCAATATTGGTATCTGCAACCTTTTTAATTTTTGAAAAAACTGCATTTGCTTCTTTTTCACTTTTTACTTGGTTCATAATAACACCAACATCGTCTCGAAGTGTTGCAATAGTCTTGATTGTTGCATAAGCATCTGTAATGGCTGCAGGATCGGGAACTGTTACGACAATGACATCATCTGCTGCATTAAGAAACATCTGTATATGCTCCCCTATTCCTGCACCTGTATCTATTATCATCACATCAAGTTTATCCAGTACCTGTGCTTCTTCCATAAAACGCTCAAAAAGTGCCATATCAGAGTACTTTAATATCTCATCACCACTCTCACCCGGTATAAGGATAAGGTTACGAGTAATAGGGATCAAGATATCACTTACACTCGCTTCCCCTTTGAGTACATGTAAGATATTACGCTTAATTTTTACATTAAACATCACATCAAGGTTTGCAAGCCCAATATCTGCATCAAAGATACCAACATTGAGTCCCTGTTGAGAAAGAACATAAGCAAGATTTGAGCTTATAGTACTTTTTCCAACACCACCTTTTCCTGATGTTATAGCAATAAAGCGAGTCTTTTTTGACTTTTTATTGGCACTTGAAGCAACGAGTTTTTCAAGCTTTTGGGCTTGATGACCCATCATACTTTACTCCTATTGAATCCGTTAAGTAAACACTCTATTAAAAAGTCACTACTTGCACAGACTAAATCTTCTGGAACCTCTTGTCCAACAGAAAAGTAAGAGATTGGTTTTTTCGTCTCATAAGCTAATGAAAAGATATTTCCAAAACCCATAGTCTCATCTAATTTTGTAAACATTAATGTATCTACACCAAGTGTTGAGAAGTTCTCATATGTAGTTTTTAGATCTTCATACTTGATTGAACTTGGCATAACAAGCACTACATCAACATTGTATTCACTTGTATTTCCATTTAAACATTCATAAATTTTCTCAATTTTTCCCTTATCATAAGGGGATGATCCCATAGTATCAATGAGGATATAATCACAATACTTCAATGAATCCAATGCTGAGGAAAATTCTGGAGGATCCACAACAGTTTCAATCCCAAGCTTCATCATACGAGCATATTGCATCAACTGCTCTACTGCACCAATACGATAAGTATCAAGTACCACAAGACCAACTTTATACTTCTTTTGCATCAAATAAGAATAACGAGCTGCAAGTTTTGCAATACTTGTCGTTTTACCAACTCCGGTAGGTCCTACAAGCATAATCACTTTTTTTGTTCCTACATTTGGTGTCGTTTCAATCCTTACTGGTACCATTTTTCGTAAAATAGTTTGAAAGTAGCGTTTTACTGTTGCTGAGTTTTCACGCATCTTTAATGGCATATGCTCAAGTGTCACACTCATAAGACCATCAAGATGTTCTTTATTCATACCACTTTGTGCAGCTAAACGATAAATCTCTGCGAATTCCGGTGGTATTTGTCTCTCTAGGTCTGGTGATTTTTCATCCCAAAACATATTTTGAATAATCTTGACTTTATCTGTAAGCTTATTGATCTCTTGCTTAATCTCTTTAAGCTCTTTTGGTTCTAAAGTTGGTGCTACAGGAACTTCTCGTTTTGATCCATAATCAAATTGTGTTGCAGTGACATCTGAAATCTTGGAGATCTGTTTTGCAGCATTGGATATATCAAATAAAATCTCTTCACTCTCTTCTTTAAGTTGTTTTTGCTTATTGAGAGGTTTTTGAGTCTTTTTATATGTTGAAGGGATCATATCTTCTTCAATCCCAATAACAATCTCATAAAGTGCTTCTTTGCCTAAAGATTTTTTCTGAACCTCTCGCGTTTCAATAAGCATCCCCTCATCACCAATCTCCATCTTTGCTTTTTTTAACGCTTCTGATGGTGTACGACCTGTAAAAGTTAAAATTTTCATTTGCTCATACTCGCTAATGGGATCACAACACTTTCTCTTTTTGACCAAGAGTGATGTGGAATAGTAAGTCTTTTAGTATTTATAATCTCATTGTTGAAGAAGATAATATCCAAATCCAATGTCCTTGGTGCATCTTTAAAGCTGCGTTTTCTGCCAAACTTTTTCTCTATCCCTAAAAGATAATTTAAAAAAGTTTGTGCTTTCATGTTTGTTTTTAAAATCATAATTGAATTAAAAAAATCTTCCTGATTTGTATACCCAAAAGGAGGATTTTTCAAAATCAACGATGTTCTCTCAATACTTACTCTTTTGTCTCGTTGTAAGTGCATAAAGAGATGTTCAAACCTACGTTTGACATCACCAATATTACCACCTATGCCAATAGTTACTTCATATCTCAAAGAGCTTCTGAATCTATTCACATAAGGAAAACGCGATGAACTAAATGTACTTAAGTATTCATTTAACTCGCGTTTTAGATACATAACTATGCTTCTTGTTGTTGTGCTTTTTGTGCTTCTTGAACAGCTTTAATCTCATTTAAAATCTGTAACATACCCATCATTGCAAGATGGTATCCAAAAGGGCCAAAACCAATAACAGAAGATGCACATACAGCTGCAATCATATTTTCTTTACGAAACTCTTCACGTCTATGGATGTTAGAGATATGAACCTCAATAGTTGGCAGGTTTACAGCAGAGATTGCATCACGAATAGCAATTGATGTATGAGTATATGCCGCAGGATTAATAATGATACCATTAGCTTCACCATAACACTCTTGAATTTTATCTACAATCTCACCCTCAAGATTACTTTGAAAAAATTCGATCTCAACACCATTTTGTGTTGCAACATCTTGCATCTGCGCATGAATCTGCTCTAATTTCATTGGGCCATAAATATTTTGTTCTCTTACACCTAACATATTTAGGTTTGGACCTTGGATAACTACTATCTTCATTGTG
>CAZFGS010000060.1:0-7705 GCA_964518545.1 uncultured Sulfurimonas sp.
ATCAAATGTATCTGATTGGCAATCTGTAACTGTTCTTGTTGAGGGTACGAATGATGCACCGATAATTACAGTAGATAGTGATCCTCTTACAATGGAAGGAGTTGTAGAAGAAAACTTTGCAGTAGCAGATACAACTGTTGCAAGTGCAGCTGCTACAGATGTAGATGTGAACGATACAGTTACTTACTCTATTGCAAGTGTAGAAGGTGACACAAGTGGTACACTTTACGACTACTTTAGTATTAACACTGCAACAGGTGAGATTGCATTAACTGCAAGTGGTACACAAGCGGTCAATGACAGTGAGTTTAACGATTACACTTTTGATATAGTTGTAGAAGCTACAGATGGTATGGCAACAGACAGTGCTACTGTGCAAGTACTTATCAACGATAGCATGTTAACTCAACCAACACTTGATTTACTTGGAGACAACAGTGGTGATATTACAGATGATATTACCAACGATACAACACCACTCTTAGTTATTGGCGCTCTTGATGATGATGTTCTCAATATCTCTGTAAGTGATGAAAACGGAGTTGTAGCAGAAATAGAAAGAGCAGATATCCATAGTAACTGGACAGATGTTCTTAATGGTAACAGCTTTAATTATAACAGCCTCACAGGTGATTGGACATATCAGTCACCAACACTAACAGAAGGTGACCATACATTTACAGTGACAGTACAAGATGATGGAAGTAATGTTGCTACAAGTACAGACTATGTAATAACTATAGATAGTGCAGCACCAGATTTTGCACACTATAGCCGTTATGAGTTTACAGTAGATGAAAATGATGCAAGTGCAGTATTTGATGCAAGTGTATTAAAAGATGGTTTAGGTCAAGACAGTGGAACAGCAATCACATACAGTATCTCTGGGGATCAAAGTGCTCTTTTTGATATAGATCCAGTGACTGGTGCAATTACATTTATCACTACACCAGATTATGAGAATCCTCAAGGACTCGATACAGGTGCAGGTCCTACAAATGACTACTACATGACTGTAACAGCAACAGATGTAGCGGGCAACAGTACAACGGAAGATATTAAAATCACTGTAGACAACCTTATTGATGTTGTTCCAGATACTCCTGTAATCACTTCTGCGACAGGACCAGAAGCAAATAATCCAAGTACAGTTACTATTGCTGGTACATATACTGCACCGGTAAATGATGGAGTAAGTGCCCTTAATGTACTTGTCAATGGAGTTGTGATCGGTGCTGCAACACTGGCAAGTGCAACAGAGTTTACATACACATTTGATACATCACTTGATGATGCAGATGTAGTGACTGTGGTTGCTCAAAATGATGCTGGAGAGAGTGCGGCATCTAACAGCGTTACATATATGGTAGGTACAAGCGGTGTAGATACTTTAGATGGTTCTGCTGCATCAGATATCTTAGTTATTTCAGGATTAGACGATAACGACCTTATTACAGGTTCTGCTCAAAATGATCTTATCTATGGTGGTAGAAATGCAGATACCATAGATGGTGGAGATGGTGATGATCTTATCTATGCAGGAAATGGTCAAGATAATATAAGTGGTGGAGCTGGTGCAGACACTATTTATGCAGGAGACGGTAACGATACCATTTTATATGATAGTAACGACACACTAGTAGATGCTGGTAACAATACAGCAGATGGTAGTGCTGATACAAAAACTGATACATTGATTATTGATTCATCAGATGCTTTAGATCTTTCTAATGTAGCGACAATAGTTACAAATGTTGAAGTGATTGATGCTAGTGCAGGTGCTGTTATTAACAATATCTCTGTAGATGATGTTATATCTCTTACAGACGATAGCAATGATCTTGTGATACAAACAGACGATCTTGCAAATATCACAGTAGATAGTACATTGGTAGAGAATACAGCCAATACTACAGCAACACATATTGAGTTTTATGAAGCAGGTGATGCTTCTATGACTACAATGTTAACTATTGATGATATAATCACACAATAAATTTAACTTCACCCCACTTTATGTGGGGTCAAGTCCATTTTCAGGAACTTCAAATTATGCTACATAAATTTTCAGATAAGTTTCCATTTAATTTGGGAAAAAAAATTAAGTTAGCACATACTACTGACATTCATTCACATCTTATTCCAGATATTGATGATGGTGTTAAAAGCTTAGAATCAAGTGTTGAGATTATTAAACAGCTTCAAGCATTAGGTTTTAAAAAGATCATAACTACTCCCCATATTATGTCACACCGATTTCCAAATACTCAAATGATTATAAATAGAGGCTATAGTTTACTTAAAGGGGAGCTTTTACATCAAGGGATTAACATAGAGATAGAAGCAGCAGCAGAATACTACTATGATGAACACTTTTTAGAGTTGATTGACAAACGCGAGTTGATGACCTTTGGTTCTAACTATATCCTCTTTGAGCTATCTTATACCGTTAAACCCTTCATACTCGAACAAACAGTTGCCAAACTGCTAAAAGTAGGCTATAAACCAATTCTAGCACATCCTGAGCGTTATACTTACTACTATACAGAAGATCATTATCGAAGATTGAAAGAGATGGGCTTATATTTTCAGATAAATATCATCTCAACACAAAATTTTTATGGTAAAAAAGTGAAAAAGGCAGTTGAAAAGATTATTGATTTAGGTTTGGTGGATTTTATTGGAAGTGATATTCATTCACAGAAGTATCTAGAGACTTTCTCCTCATCATTAACAAGTAAAACCTACTTGAAAATTATGAAGAAAAACAATATTAAAAATGATTATATCTAGAGATATGTTACATCAAGTGCGATAAATTTGAACTTATAGGAAGATTCTTTAGAGCCTAGTGTGATGATATCTCCATCTTTAAGAGGGCAAGATCCATTGTGATCATCTCCACCAATACTAAACTGGTTTACCATACTGCCACAAGCACTTCCTCTATCTTGTAAAACAAATGTATTATCGGGTGTTTTGATGATGCTGCAGTGTTCACGAGAGATTTGAAGCAGTTGACCGTTATCTAGAAGATAAACATCGTTATTTGGTTCTTGTCCACTAAGTTTATGTCTCTCTTGAAGTATCACTTCCCCGTCAATATATTGAACTCTGGCCTCACGCCCAATTCTAAATGGGTAATCATAAATCGGGATGATCTCTTTTCCAAATTCTCTTTTAATGATGCTGTGTTTAGAAGTTTCTGTCACTGCTTTTAAAACAGCCTTTGGTATCATACTTTGAAGTAGTTCTTTTTTTTCGTTGTCTAGCATCTTATTTAGCCTCTATCTTTGTAGTACTGGGCATTACCATATCCATACGCATAGCTTGCACCATAACCATAGCCATATTCAGAACCTATAAGTGTTCCATTTAAAATAAGCCCCATTCTGTTTTGAGAATGCTCTTGTGCCATTCTGTCTATGTTTTTCACAAACTCTTTTCTTGTGTATTTTGCTCTTACGACAGAGAAAGATATATCGGAGTAGTTCATAATTATCATGGCATCTGTAACAAGTCCGGCTGGAGGAGTATCTATGACAATATAGTCATATCTTTCTCTTAGCTCATCAAGAAGCTTTGTAAACATAGTGGACAAGATAAGCTCCGAAGGGTTCGGTGGTAAAGGTCCTGTTGTAATCATCTCTAAACCATACACATCAGTTTCTTTTATGACCTCTTCAAGAGAGTTTTGCATTGTAAGATAGTTTGACATACCTATGTTGTTTTCTATATTGAACATTTTATGTAAAGAAGCTTTACGCATATCTAAATCAAGCATGATTACTTTTTTATCACCTCTAGCAAGTACTTCTGCCAAGGCTGCAGTAATGGTGGTTTTTCCCTCTCCAGATACTGAAGATGTAATGGAGATCACTTTGTTATTTTCATTACCTGGTAAAAACTGTAGATTCGTACGTATATTTCTAAATGCTTCTGTATAGATATTTTTCGTCATTTTATCTTTATTGAGTGGTATGACACCATAGATAGGCAATGATGTGAGTTTTTCTATCTCATCAGCATTTTGAATAGTATAGATTAAAAATTCTCTTAAAAATGCTAAAGCAATTCCAACGATGAGCCCCAAGATCAGACCAACTATGATGATGAGTTTTCTTTTTGGTTTTATAGGTTTAGCAGTTTCTCTTGCTCTATCTAAAATTTTGGCATTAGATATAGTGGAAGATTTTAAGATCGCTGTTTCAGCTTTTTTTTGTAAAAGGTACTCATAGATTTTTTGGTTTACTTTAAGTGGGCGAGAAAGCTCTGCCAAGGCTTTTTCTTGAGTAGGAAGAGATTTTAAAGATCTTGTGTACTTTGTAACCATACTGCTAAGATCTTCTTTCCTTTGTTTGAGTTGATTTAAACTATTGTTAAGAGTTTGTCGGATCGATCTTCTCATGGAGGCAATATTTTTAGAGATCTTTTGTACCTCTGGATGAAGATCTGTGTAGTCAACTAAAAGGTTTTCTTTTGTTTTTGTTAACTTCTGTAGGTTTGTTACCAGTTGTGCGAGGTTTCTATCTGTAAAGTTGATAGTACCTATGGTAAGACCATCAAGGTTTTGGTTTTGACTCATAAAACGCTGCATATTGTTTAGAATGTTTATCTCTGTTTGAAGCTCTAAGGCTTGAGATTCATACTCTGCGACTTTTTCAGTTGCAAGGGCAACTTTTCCTTGAAGATTGACAACATCATTGTTCATTTTGTAGTTTTTAAGGTTTATCTCCGAAGTTGAAAGTTGTGTGTTTATTGTGTCTAGTTGGGAGTCTATAAAGCTTAGTGTCAGTTCAGCAACTTCCGTTTTTTCTGCAATCCCATTGTTGATAAAAGTCTCACTAATCGCATTTAAAATCTCTTTTGCTCTCAGTGCTATATTGTCTTGGTAATCAAGTGCAAGCACAGAGGCAAACTCAGAAACCTGAGAGATGGAAAGACTAGAAGCATAAACCTCATATAAAGCACTTTTAGGGATAAAATCAAAGTTATACTCTTCATGGTCTAACTTTTCAAGTTTGTTCACTGTAAAAGTAAACCATGCGGTACTAATCTCTTTGTTGTACTCATGTACTGCATCGTAAGAGATTCTATCTCTCTCTTTGAGTTTTTGTAAACCCAGCTTGGCTAAGATAGATTTCATGCTGTAAGGTGAAAGAGGTTCTATGATAAGACGAAAAGAGTGCTCGTTTATAGGTTTCAATATGAACTTTTTGCCATACATAGGATTTTCTAAAATTTTAGTATTTACTAAAAATGGGGAGTCTTTATAGTACTCTGTTCTTTTTTTTAGTTTGTTATATGTGTAGTATTGGGTAGTAAGGTTGAGTGACTCAAGTGCTTTTTGTATAATGTATCTTGAGGTTATGACCGCTATCTCATTGTCGATATTGATCGTGTTTCCACCAAAGGCTTTGAGCATAAAGTCAGCTGAACCAACACGTCCATTATCGTCTTCTACAATACGTATGGAAGCATGTGAAGCATATATATTTGGCTTATAGTAAGCAAATATAGAACTTGCAATAAGAAATACCAAGGTGATGAGAACTATAGATACTTTGTATCTTGATATAGTTCTAAAAACCTCTTTTAAATCAATCTCGTCATTATGAACTGAGTTATTATTGTGTAGGGTTTTGATAAACATCTCCTTGAAGTACATGCATTTGTACAAATGGATTTAACATAGCTGATATGGTAGCAAAGAATGGCACAGCTTCATTAAAGGCTTTGTTATATCCATCCATCTGTCTTGCTTGGACATATACTATGTCATTTGGTTTAAGAAGTAAACTAGAACTTAAGAGGCTCTCTCCATCAGTGAGATTGATCTTACGTACCTCTGGATGTCTTAGATCTCCACGAATAATTTGAATGTTCGTACGAGATGCAAGAGGTGTTAAGTAACCACTGCGTGAAATCACTTCTATAAGGTTCATAGTACCATTTACAATGGGAACAACACCAGGTTTTTGCACTTCACCAATGACAACAACACGTTGGTTTGTTATCTCTACGGTTACATAAGGGTTGCGAATATACTTTTTATATTCGGCTATGAGTACTTTAGAAGCTTCATCTTCTGTAAGACCAACCACTTTAACAGAGTTTATAAGAGGGAGACGAATCGTACCTTTTTGTGTTACAAGAAGACCAAGACTGTCTTGAACTTTTGTATTGTTTCCGCTTGTGTCTCTACTGGCTAAGATAGAGTTCATCTGTTGTGAACCAGCACCAGATTGTACATATACAGTTACAAGAAGTCTGTCATTTGTTGCAATCTTGTACTCAAAAGAAACCTCTTCATTTTTGTACTTTTCATCAGAGATACTATAGAGTTTTTTACTATCGGAATCTTTGTGTTGAAAAAGTCTGTCATCTTTGACAGCACAACCTAAAAGCAAAACAAAAGGTAAGGCAAATGATATGGATTTAAGTATAGTTTTGATGTAAAATCCTTCTATAAGAGCAAATTTTTAAAATTTTAACAAAAAAAGATTAAATGTTATTGAATATTTTGAAAGATTGTGTTATAATCTTTACAATAAATATAAAAGGTAATTTCATGGAAAAAAATGAAAGAAGAGAATTTTTAAAGAAAATTGCATATAAGGCACCGGTAGTTATAGCACTAGGTACTCTTGTAGCACCAGCTTCAGCAAATGCTTCAACTATAAGTACACCTCCCTCTGGTGATGATTCTGATGATCCTTTTAGTAGCAATAATGGTGGACTAGGTTAAGCTAAGAGGTAAATGAAACTTTATAACTACGAGATAGATAACAGACTGCGTTTGATAGAAAAAGATTTTTCTTATCCTGTAAGTTGTAAAAAAATTTACAAATTTAACAATAACCAAAACAGAGAGATCTCTCTTTGTATAGAAGAGAATTCTTTTTTTTTTAAAGTCAAAGATGTCCTCTCATTTATGTGTCTTCCTGCTACGGATGAAGTGTTTTATACATTTCATCAAGAAGGAACTCCAGACCTTTTAGAGTACTGGTTTACACACACACTCCTTCCTATTTTTTTCACTTTAACAAATCAGTATTATTTTTTGCATGCGGGTGCTGTTAAGGTTGAAAAAAGTAGTATCTTGTTTATGGCAGACTCTATGGGTGGAAAATCTACTATGACAGACTATTTTTTACAAAAAGGGCACACCTTGATCTCTGATGATAAGGTGGGAACTTTTGAAGAAGATGGAAAAATGATGCTTGTGCCATCTTATCCCTACCATCGACCTTATAGAAAGTTTGAAGATTTAGGATACAAGGTAAAAAACTTTGCACAGGGCAGTTCCCATATAGATGTGATCTATATGTTAGATGTAGATGCATCTTACAGGAGTGTAAAAATTGAAGAACTTAAAGGGGTGGAAAAAGTAAGCTTACTCATACGTGGAACAGACATAGGCTTACCAGTTTTTAAAAAAGAGCGTTTTGCTCATGTAACAAAACTTGCAAATCTCACACCTGTTTTTCGTGTGCAGATACCTAAGGCTTTAGATAGACTTAATGAAACTTACGAACAGATAGTAAAAAAAACAAAACAACTAGGAAAAAAAGATGAATTTAAAAACTAAAGTAACTTTACTAGATACCGTTTTTGTACAAGAAGTAGATGAAGAGATGATTTTGCTAGATACAAATACACAACATTATTTTTCTCTTGATGAGATAGGGGCTATTTTTTATCA
>CAZFGS010000061.1:0-7660 GCA_964518545.1 uncultured Sulfurimonas sp.
AGTTTTTGG
This sequence comes from uncultured Sulfurimonas sp., assembly GCA_964518545.1. Lineage (GTDB taxonomy): Bacteria > Campylobacterota > Campylobacteria > Campylobacterales > Sulfurimonadaceae > Sulfurimonas. The sequence goes on from CAZFGS010000061.1 coordinate 10, forward strand.
AAGCATACCACGAGTTGCTAATTTATATAGTTTCTCAGGGTTTTTTTCTAAAAGCTCTGTCATTTTAACACTCTTAGTAGAACCGAAGTAACCAGAATGAGAGAAATACTCTTTATTTGCCACTTTACCAAGTCCGTTAAACTTAGCTTTAGAAGCATTGATGATAACTACATAGTCACCACAGTCAATATTTGGAGTAAAACATGCTTTGTTCTTACCACGTAAGATAGTAGCTACCTCAGTGATCATACGACCAAATGTTTTACCTTCTGCATCAATCAAAATCCATTTTTGATCGATTTGTTCTGGAGTTGCAATTTTAGTAAATTTCATAAACAGAACCTTTCGTAGGAATTTATTTAGCAAACATAAATGCTTACTTTGTTGGCGAAAGTATAGCCGTTAAAGCTTATAAATAGCTGAAATTAAGTAATTTATAAGCTTTATGGATTTAAAGAGAGGCGATTTAAATAAGTCATTATATACTTTGTAGTACAATATTATACAATATAATTTTTAAAGGAACTTAGTCATTATGCATCGTTATGTGACCTCTTTTTTACTCTCTTTAGGACTAATCAGTCCACTTCTTGTGGCAGATACACCAAAACAAGCCATTAAAACAAATGGGCAACTTCTTTACAAAAAACAAAAAAATGTAGATAATTTCAATGCTTTTTTTAGTGAAGGAAACCTTTATGGAAGAATACGAAGCAATAACTTCTACTTCGCCTATGATAGTGACGATAGTGCTCATGAGTCAGCTCCTCTTGCTTCTATAGGTGCTAGTCTAGTTTACAAATCTGCTTCATGGGGTGGTTTTGACTTTAGTGCAGCATATTATGGTTCGAAGGCTATCTTTAGTGAAAGCTCACTTGACAGTATCTCCCATCTTAAACCAGCAAAAGATACACTCAGCCGCTATGAGTATGTCAATAATGGCTCCACTGTACTCTATGCCCTTGGTCAAGCAAATATAAACTACAAATACTCAAAAACCAATATCACCTTTGGTCGCCAACTCGTAGAGACTTTTTATACTAAAAGTAACGATACCAAGATGATCCCAAATACTTTTGATGGTGTTGTCCTCTCCTCTAAAGATATACAAGACACAAAATTCAAACTTGCCTACCTTGCAAAACAAAAACTTCGTGATCATATGGATTCCCACTCTGTTCTTATGGTTGGTGACGAAGTTTCAGCATTTGGAGTAGTGCGTCCAGAATGGACAGAAAATGATGACAGTGCGATGCATAAAGGTTTAACATATACAGCACTTAAAGCTGCTGGTAAACCAACTGATGCACCACTTATTGTGCTTGATTTAGAGAATAAATCTATACAAAACCTAAAGATAAATTTTTCTGCATACACTGTTCCAGAACTTCTCTCTCAAGCGATGGGTGAACTTAACTATACTATGCAATTCAATGGTTTTAGTGTCACTCCAGGAGTTAGATACATACAACAGTTTGACAATGGTGCAGGTGCAGTCGGAGGGGCATCTTTAAGTGGTTTGGCAGCGAGTGCTACATATAAAGACCCAACTTCTTTAAATGCCAAGATGGTAGCAGCAAGAGTTGTTACAAAAATAGATACATATAAAATCAACCTTGCCTATACTAACATCTTAAATGAAGCAGATTTAGTAACTCCATGGAGAGGATTTCCAACATCTGGATACACTCGTTCTATGGGGATGTACAACTGGAAAGCAAATACAAAAAGTTACCGTATAGAGCTTGTAAAAAATGCCAATAGCACTGGCGTTTACACCAAACCTTTTTTACAAACTTCTGTACTCTACATAGATGGAGATGAAACAAAATCCATACTAGCTGATAGTATCTATTACTATGCAGGGCTAGTACAAAATATCCCCTCGATGCCAGAGTTTCAGTACAGAGTACGTTTAGGCTACAGAGATTTTATTCACAGCTCTTCAGTAATCTCAAACTATCTTGACTCGCGTTTAGAATTCAACTACCTCTTTTAGGATACCTATATGAAAAGAATTATCTTTAGCCTTTTGATGCTTCACTCCTTTGTTTTTGCAGAGGTGGTGAATGTTGCCGTTGCAGCCAATGTAAGTTATGCTATCGATACTCTTGTAAAACAGTTTCATAAAAAACATCCAGATATAAAAGTACAAGTGACACTTGGAAGCAGTGGAAAACTCACGGCACAAATAAAGCACCATGCCCCTTATGATGTTTTTCTCTCAGCAAATATGAACTACCCTGAGGCCCTTTATAAAGAGGGACTTACCCTTAGTAAACCCCATATCTATGCCCAAGGTTCACTTGTCCTCTTTAGTGTGAAAAAAAGAGACTTTTCCAAAGGGGTAGCACTACTTCGCTCCAAAAACATAAGACGCATTGCTATGGCAAACCCAAGAACTGCACCTTATGGTAAAGCGACACAGGAGTTTTTAGACAATACCAAGCTTTATGATGCCATTAAAAGCAAACTTATTTTTGGAGAGTCTATTGGACAAACAATCTCGTATAGTATCAGTGCCGCAGATATGGGTTTTATTGCGGCATCTGCATTACACTCCCCAAAGATGGCACAATTTTCTCAAGGGGAAAACTATATAGAACTAAAGAGCACCCTCTATACTCCCATCTCTCAAGGGATTGTTCTACTCAAAAATGCTAAAGAGAACAAAGGTGCAAAACTTTTTTACAAGTTTATCCTCTCTACACAAGCAAAAGAGATATTTCGCAATTATGGGTACAGTGTTCAATGAGCCATATTCAAGCAGGTATCACCCGTATCCAAAATGTAGAAAATCTTCATATTGTTACATTTGAATCTGCCAATACAAGCTTAAGTATGATGAGTTTGGAACTGCATCCCAAGATAAATATTGGTACCCAAGTCCTACTTACAAGCAAAGCAACTTCCGTAGCTATCGCCAAACAAAGTTCTCAAGATCTTAGCTTTTGCAATCAGCTTCCCACTCAAATCCTCTCTCTGGAGATTGGAGAACTTCTTTGTAGTTTAGAGTTATCTTTTGGCTCTAGCACTATAGAATCCATCATCACCACTACAGCACTCCAAAGAATGCAACTTGAAGTGGGGATGGATGTGGTTGCACTCATCAAATCGAGTGATCTCTTTATAGAGGAGATACTCTAATGGATTTCACCCCTTTTATACTCTCCTTTAAACTTGCTTCACTCACAGCACTTATACTTTTTTTTATCTCTTTACCCTTAGCATGGTACCTCTCTCAAACGCGATCAAAAGTAAAACCATTCATAGAAGCACTTAGTGCATTACCTATTGTACTGCCACCCTCCGTACTTGGTTTTTACATACTCTTTGCCCTCTCTTACAACTCTCCTATAGGTGCTTTTTTTGAAGATACCTTTGATATAAAACTGGTTTTTTCTTTTACAGGTCTTGTTATTGCCTCATGTTTTTACTCTTTGCCTTTTATGCTTCAACCTCTCCAAAACGGTTTTGAATCCCTCAACAAAAATATGCTTGAAGCAAGTTATATAGCGGGAAAAAATACTTTTCAAACCATCTTTCAGGTTGCTCTGCCAAATATGAAACCTGCACTACTCACAGCTATCGTCGTCACCTTTGCTCATACTGTTGGTGAGTTTGGAGTGGTTTTAATGGTTGGTGGAAGCATCCCTGGCGAGACAAAAGTCGCATCGGTCGCTATCTATGAGATGGTAGAGATTATGGACTATAAGGCTGCACATATCTACAGTGCTATGATGATACTTATCTCTTTTAGTGTCCTCTTAAGTGTCTATATTTTTAATGCAAAACAAAACAAAAGGTTTGGACTATGATAGAGATTCAGATCAAAAAGAGACTCTATGGATCGACTGGAGAGATGCAACTCGATATAGATCTGAAGATACAAGAGCAAAGTTTTGTAGCCCTCAGTGGCAAAAGTGGAAGTGGAAAAACAACTCTACTTCGCATTTTAGCAGGACTAGAAGAAGCAGAGGCGAAGATTATTGTCTCTGATGCAACTTGGCAAGACAAAAATGTAAATCTAGCGGTGCAAAAACGCGATATCGGTTTTGTTTTTCAAGACTATGCCCTTTTTGAAAATATGACTGTAGAACAAAATCTTCTCTTCGTATCACAGGACAAAACACTTGCAACAAAACTACTCAAGATGACAGAACTTTATGAGCTTAAAGATCGCTATCCAAATTCACTCAGTGGTGGACAAAAACAAAGAGTAAGCATCTGTCGAGCTTTTATAAAAAGACCAAAACTATTGCTCCTAGATGAGCCACTTTCTGCATTAGACACAGCAATGCGACATAAACTCCAAGAGGAGATTTTACTCCTGCATAAAGAGTTTCAGACCACAACCATTATGGTAAGTCACGACCCAAGTGAGATCTATAAACTCGCTTCAAGAGTGCTTATTTTAGAAGAGGGGGTGATTAAGGATGATGGAAAACCAAAAGAAGTACTTCTGCAAACACAAGGGAGTCAAAAGTTTTCTTTTTCTGGGGAACTTTTAGAGATTAAAAAAGTAGATGTTATCTACATAGCAGTGGTAGCCATTGCCCAACAAATCGTTGAGATAGTTGTTTCACATCAAGAGATGCAATCCTTAAAAGTTGGAGATAAAGTCACCCTAAGTACCAAGGCATTTACCCCAAGCATCACACCTGCCTAAACTTTTTGAATTTTGACTCTATCTGCTAAAAGATAGCACAAATATCCCTCCGCTTTTTCACCTGTTATCGCCTCTATAGCTTTGACATAAAAACGAACCTGTGTATGGTGAAGCTCTGCAAAATTCATAGAGCTTTTGTAATCAATGATTCTCCAAACGCCATCAGCACTCTCTACAAGAAGATCAATATAACGAAGTTTATTGTTAAATCGCAGTGCTTTTTCTTTGTAACACTTTCCTTGAGTTAAAGTTAAAAACTCCTTATGCTCGAGTAAGATACTGATGCGTTTATGGAGATCTTCTAACTCCTTTTCACCGAAGCTATAACCATATTTGTTGAGCATCATATGGTAGCCATTTTCTAAGCCTTCTGGTGTAAAATCTTCCATCATCTCTAAGGTATAATGCATAGCTATACCAAAGTTAATAGCATCGAGCTCCTCTTGTGTTTGAGATTCTAACTCTAAGATATCACTTTGTGTTCCATAATAAAGTGACTTGTACTCTAAGGGCTGAAGGCTTTGTTCGCTCTTCTTATCAATCTTTTTACACTCAAATACCCCTCGAGATCCTAGAGTTAAATCTAAAAGTTCAAAAGCAGAATCTTTTATTTTTTTAATGATAAGCAGATGTTCTCTTGCTCTTGTAAACGCGACATACAGTGCATTGAGGGTATCTTCTTTAACCAGTTCTTTCTCTTTGGCTATCGCATTTGCATAAGCAGTATCTAACTCCTCACGAGATTTTGAACGAAGATAGATATTTTTCAAAACTATCCCATCATACTCATAGATAATAGCATCTCTTGAAGCAGGTTTTCGTTTGAGTCTATCTAAAACAATGACATGTTCATACTCTAGTCCCTTTGATTTATGAACGGTAAGCACCCTTACACCTTGTAAATCTGAGGCAGCAGCCGCAACATCTATACGTTCATATTCAAATAAGAAGGCTTCTATATCTTTATAGTTCACTATAAGATCCATAAACCTCACAAGGTGAAACTCATCTTCAAATAAACCATACTCATTGATAATATTTTTTACAATATCAATAAACTTGATACGATTTAAATCTACAAAGGCTAGAGACTCCAACTCATGATCTATAAGTGCAAAAAAGTTGTATCGGTAGATATCCTCTTGAAAATAGATGTATTTGAGATACTCTATGAGAGCCTTCACACTTTTTTGAGCTATTAGCTTCGTAGTGGTTTCTGTTACCACCTCAATCTTTTGTGCTTGGAGCTGAAGTTTTACCTCCTCTCCATCTCCATTTGTTGCACAAAGTATAGCTATATCATTCAGATCTACCCCCTTATCTATAAGACGCTTCACTTGATTTAATGTCTCTTCTATAAGCTCTTCACTCTCTAAAACTTCAACATAACCACCATCAGCCCCATCTCTCACCAGCTGAGGAGTGTAATTTTTAATCTTATCTATAAATACATCATTGACAAAAGAGACCACCTCTTTTTGGGAACGGTAGTTTGTAACAAGCTTTTCAACCTGTGTATTGTTATCTTTTGCCACCTCATCAAAAAGAGCGCTCACCCCTCCACGAAATCTATAGATCGATTGCTTTACATCTCCAACAAAGAAAAAACTTCCTTCATCAAAGATACCTTTACCTGAAGTTATCTCTTTAATAAGCGGTCTTAAAATTGCATATTGTAACACTGAGGTATCCTGAAACTCATCTAAAAGCATATGTTCTATCTTAGCATCAAGCCGAAAGTATAAAAATTCACTATCATCTAAAAGATGCAGTATCTCATACACCAAGGCGGTAACATCATTAAAAGAGAGCTCACTCTCATCTTGATAGAGTGCTTTTTTACTTTTTTTATAGATGGCACTAAGCTCTAAAAGTGCACTAAAAAAGTTTTGCTCTTTTGCACGATAATAACCTGCTATCGCTTCTTGTATCTCATGGAGATATCTATCCATCTCTGGGGTGTAGCATTTAGAAAAAGTTCTATAATCAAGTGTTTCTCTTCCTATCCAAGTTTTTGCACATATCTCTTCAAAACTCTTTGCCTCTACCGACTTAAGAGCTGTTTTTGATGCCCCATCACAAGAGTGTACTAGAGCTTTTAAGTTCTCAAAAGCATTTTGTGCCTTTTGAATTGGCTCTTTTATATCTGTTGGCACAAAAGTAAAGCCTTTTAATTCCTCTTTTTTAATGTAAAAATCATCTAAAAGTGTAAATAGGTCACTCAATCGTTTTTTCGATGCTAAAGAGAGATTTATAAGGGTTTTTTGCTTATTTGCAGCTCTTACCTCCACTAAAAAACGGGACATAAGTTTCAGTTCATGTTGTGAAGCAAAGGTGCTAAAATCTGGCATTAAAGAGCTATAAAGGGAAAATTTTCTTAGGATTTGTGTAAAAAAGCTATCAATGGTCATAATCTTTGTATTTGCATTTAAAAACTCCTCTAAGATAGCAGCTTTTTTTTGAAGTAGCTCTACTTGTGGCATCTCTGTGACCTTAGATATCTCTAAAAGTTCCCCACGATTTTCTAAATCTTCTAAGGTTTCAACAACCCTTTGACTCATCTCAGAGGCTGCCTTGTTTGTAAAAGTAAGTGCGAGTATCTTAGAGGGATCAGCACCCTGAAAAAGAAGTGAAAGGTAACGAACAACAAGCATAAAAGTTTTTCCACTTCCTGCACTTGCTTCATAAGCGAGATTGTTTACAAACATAAAATTCCTCAATCATTCAGATAAGGATATTTTAGCATCTTTTTATTGACTCGGTGTAATCGGAAGGTAATATGCCACTCCAATAAGTGATACAACAATAGCAAGCCAGAGAGTAGGGATCATTCTATACTTCCAATTCACACTATGAAGCCCCATAAAGTACTCAATAACGAGAGCCCCTTTTATAAAGGTTGTTCCAAGTAAAATAGCTACAAAAAATCTTGAGGATATTGCAGGCAAAGGGTGTAAACTTTAATCTTCTATAAACTTATCA
>CAZFGS010000062.1:0-7457 GCA_964518545.1 uncultured Sulfurimonas sp.
AGAATTACTAGAACAAGAATTCGTCGTGGTGATGCTACTACTATGGCGTTTATTGAATTAGTATAATTCATAAACTTTAAACAATGAGGCTTTTGCCTCGGCGTTTTATCTTCTTTTCAATTTCCCAATTCTAAACTACTTTAATATATAGGATTTACCACAATGAGTAATTTCGCATTTGGAACTTACCGCATAACAGACCAAAACCCACAGCATATACAAGCTTTACGAGATGCTATAGAATCGGGTATAACACTTATAGATACATCAAGTAACTACATGGATGGTGCTGCCGAAAGAGCAATCGCATTAGCATTAAGTAGTTTTGATGAAGTTTTTCGAAACTCCGTAGAGATAGTGAGTAAATATGGTTATATTCAAGGCTTCAATATGGAGCTGCACAAAGAGAAACATTTTGAAGGTGTTGTGGAATTTAATGAGCAATGTTTTCATTCTATAGCTCCCTCATTTATGCGTGACCAACTAGAACGTTCTTTAGAGAGACTTCAAAGAGAGAAGATAGATTGTTATCTGATTCATAATCCTGAGTATTTTATCTTTGATGCACTTAATAAAAATGCAGCAGATAAAGATGAGATACTTGATGCAATGTATACGAGACTTTATGATGCTTTTGTAGGTTTAGAGGAAGAGGTTAAGAGTGGACGTATAGACTCTTATGGTATAAGCTCAAACTCTTTTGCAAAAGCTCACAATGATCCTGAATTTCTACCCTATGAAGATCTTTTAACACTGGCGGATAAGGCGAGTGAAAAAGTTGGTAATGACACCCATCATTTTACAACGATACAGCTTCCTATAAATATCTTAGAGCAAGAGGGACTGAAATGTGCCACTTGGGCAAAAGAGAATGGTTTAAGAGTGTTAGTAAATCGTCCTTTAAATGCACAAAAAGATGGACAGATGTACAGACTTGCTGAGTATGATGAGAGCCATGAATACTATCATCATCTCAATGAACTTTTAGAAGTTTCAGATAACGACCAGCTACGTTCACTATATAATCTCTTAGAGCAACTCGATGAGAACAAGCATAAGTTTGGTTGGGTGGGTGACTTTGATACATTTTTGTATGCTCAAATACTTCCACACATAAAAAACTCTTTAGAATCGCTTGATGAAGAAAACTTAGAAACTATGTTACACTATATCGATATATTTTTTGTTGAGTATAGAAAAATGGTTGCACATGAATGCTCAAAAAAAACAAAAATGGCACTCAAAGATGCCTTAGGTTTTTGCCAAACAACAATGCAGGAGTGTGCTTTAAGATTTTTACTCCAAATGGAGAGTATAGATTATATACTCGTTGGGATGAGAAAATCATCTTATGTACATGAAACATTAGCTTTACTAGACTAAAAAAGAGGAGCTAGTTTATTTTTTTATCACTTGTTAAGGGATATTGTCATATTTTATGATAACTAAATATAAATGAAGAATTTTAAAGGATAAATATGATTCCATTTTCAGATGAAGAGTTATTGGAACCAGTAAAACTGGTAATAGATAAAGTACGCCCATCACTAGCACTTGATGGTGGTGATATAGACTTTATCACTGTAAAAAACTCAAAAGTATATGTACAACTCAAAGGTGCATGTATAGGATGTGCAAGTAGCGGATCAACTCTCAAATATGGAGTAGAACGTCAGCTAAGAATGGATATACATCCAGAACTTTGTGTAGTAAATGTGCCTGCAGGCATGGAAAACGATATAGATAATCTTTAAAGAGCAACATGAGTACGATAAGCAAATATAAAATTTTAACTCAAGCAAAAGAGAGCTTTACAAAAGCAAATTATAAAGAAGCATTAGAAAAATTCGCACAAGTATTGCAAAACTACCCTAATTCTAAAGAAGCCTACAATGGTGTTATCCTTTCAGAGATGGCTATGAGTGGAGAGGGTGGAGCAGAAGCTCTTTTTGATTATTATGAGATTCTTCAAGAGGAAGATAAAGAGCAGGCAGACATGATCATGGAGGAGATTCTCCAAAGTATGGATGGGAGTATGGAAAAACTTTCACAAGTATTTGCTGAACCTTTACGTGAGCGTTTAGACCTTGAAGATGGTATTTTATACAGTGATTTTAAAACTCTTTTAGATGAGGGTGCTCCATTTAAAGAGACTTTTGAAAATATTATGTTCTCTACACGTGTTATAATCACAAAAAAAGAGGATTTTATAGACTTCCTTGAGAAGCTAATTGATCATGATTTTGCAGAGATGGCACTTACATACTTAGAAAATGCTCTAAGTATTTATCCTAGCGATAAACTTCTCCACAAACTTCTAAAAAAACTCTCTAAGGGAAAGAAAAAAATTGAAAATAGAGCTTCCTAACCAGCCGTATAGATATGTAACAGAAAATTCACAAGAGTGTGATAGTGAAACTGCCTTTGTTTTAACAAGTCAAAATGAAAAGTATTTAGCCAATGCAAAAGTTAATGGTGCACACTCTATTATAAAGATTCAAGAGATTGCACATCTGTTTGGAATTGACAAGATAAAGATAGTTGGGATTACTGGAACAAACGGTAAAACAACTACAGCAAGTGCTATATACTCTTTTTTACTTGACCTTGGTTACAAAGCAGCTATGCAGGGAACACGTGGACTTTTTATGAATGATGAAGTGTGTGAGGGCAAAACTCTTACAACACCATCTGTTCTCAATACTTACAAACATATCTATCAAGCTGTAGAAGCTGGGTGTGAATACTTCGTTATGGAAGTAAGCTCCCATGCGATTGTTCAAAAACGTATAGAGGGACTTGATTTTGAGCTTAAAATTCTGACAAATATTACGCAAGATCATCTTGATTATCATAAAACTTTGGAAGATTATATCTATGTTAAAAACTCTTTCTTTCAAGATGAGAGCAAAAAACTCATCAACAAAGATGAACCTCGTGCACAGTTTAATTTTAAAAATGCTTATACTTACGGAATTGAAAATCCTGCTACATACAGACTTATGGCATACTCACTCAATGAGGGTAGTAGTGGAATCATTCAACATTTTCAAGAGATAGTTCCTTTTACTGCTTCACTACATGGTTTTTTTAATCTTTACAATCTTATGGCTGCTATCTCTGCAACACATCTTCTTACAGGGAAAAAACTTGAAGAGGTTGCTGATGTTGTTGATAACTTTGCTGGTGTAAGTGGGCGTATGGAGCAGGTATGTGCTGCACCAAATGTAATTGTTGATTTTGCCCATACTCCAGATGGTATGCAACAAGTTCTCAATGCTCTAAAAGAGAAAGAACTTTTAGTTGTCTTTGGAGCAGGTGGTGATAGAGATACAATAAAACGTCCGCTTATGGGTCGCATCGCTGCATCTTTAGCGAAAAAAGTCTACATCACAAGTGATAACCCGCGTCATGAAGATCCTGATGCTATTGTAGCTGATATCTTAGAGGGGATTGAAGATAAAACAAATGTAGTAGTAGAGCTGAATCGTAAAAAAGCGATAGAGATGGCTCTTGACTCACAAGAGGGTGAAGAGGTCGTTGTTATCCTGGGAAAAGGTGATGAAAATTACCAGCTTATCTATGATGAAAAGTTTCCTTTTGATGATAGAGAAGTGGTAAGAGAGCTTTTAAATCTTAACTAAAATGCTAGATTTAAAATCTAGCATTTATCCCAATATATCCGATATTTACATTTGTTTTTGGTATTGTTGAGATTGTATCATTAATCTTTTCATATGAAACATATCTATAGTTATATGCAAGTTCAATATCAAATGTCTCACCTAATGGTAAAAACACTCCAGTTCCAAGATTAAATGAACCATAGTTTAAGCTACCGTTGTTTAAATCAGATTTCATCTCACCAGCACCAAATCCAGCTTTTACAAATGGAAGTACATAGATATCAAAATCGAATGCTTTAACAAAGTCAATATTGATACCATATTTTTGTCCATCATTCGTGTCTATAAGCTTTGAATTGTTTTGTATATAATCAAAACTTAATTCGATAGCATAAGCTTTTCTCTCTCCATAACCGATTTTAAAGCTGCCTAGTGCTGCTGAATTATTGATACTTGTTGTTGAGTCTTCATAAGTCTCATTATAGATACCACCACCGACACCCATATAAAGTTTTGCATCTGCAAAAAGTGATGAGACCAAAAGAGTAAAAAGTAGAATTTTTTTCAAAGTTTCTCCTGTATAAATTTGTAAAATTATATCTAAAAATCCCCTCCTATCCTTAAATATAAAAACTTATTTTTGATGCTTATAAATTTGATGCTAAATTTTGCTATAATTGCACAAAAATTTTAAGGACTATTTCTATGGGAATCCCTCAACCGGCATTTTATATATTTAAATGTGAGCAATCTGCTCCTCCTGGTATGCCAAAACCATCATGTGTTACACCACAAACTCAAGACCTATTTCAACACCTTGCAACTTCATTAATGAAGCAAGGGATTATGGGAACAGTTCAGCCAATCAGAACATCTTGTATGAATAGATGTCAAATGGGTCCTATTATGTTAGTAGAGCCGGGTCATACTATGTATGCAGCTTTAACTAAAGAAAAAATAGATAGAATTGTAGAAGAACACATTATCGGTGGTAATGTAGTTGAAGAGTTTGTGATAGATGCTGAGATGTGGGATGAACCAATCTCTCCAGCAGATATGAAAAAACAAATGGGAATGTAGGAAAAGTATATGTTAATTGATATGTTGTACAGCAAAATCCATCGTGCTACTGTTACTGATGCCAACCTTAATTATGTTGGGTCAATCACAATAGATGAGGAGCTTTTAGAAGCTGCAAAGATGAGAGTTGGACAAAAAGTTGAAATTCTAAATGTAAACAATGGTGAGCGTTTTACAACTTACATCATCTTAGGAGAACGTGGAAAACGCGACATATGCCTTAATGGTGCAGCTGCTCGTAAAGTACACCCAGGTGATAAAGTAATCATCGTGGCTTATGCTACTTATGATGAAAAAGAGCTTGAGACTTATAAACCTCGTGTTGTTATATTAAATGATGAAAATAACATCGATACTATTGCGGATAAGATCTAAATTATGTTTGGAAACTTGGGCGATATGAGTAAAATGCTTGAGGGGATGCAGGAGAATGCTGCGAAACTGAAAGCTGAGCTTGAGTCTAAGACTTTCACTGTAAGAACAGGTGGCGGTATTGTTGAACTGAGTGTCAACGGTAATGGTGAAGTGATCGATCTAGTGATTGATGATGTCGCTTTAAGTGACAAAGATATGCTTCAAATCCTACTGATTGGCGCGATAAATGATGCCAATAAAATGGTGCAACAAAATCAACAGCAGTCCGCTATGGGAATGCTTGGTGGGATGAAGTAGGTGTTACGCCTATGTATCGCACTTACCCTTCTCTTTTTTAATCTGTATGCTTGTAAAGGTGGCTACAACTCTTGCAAAGCCAAAATAAAAGACTCCCATTCTATACAAAACAAACAACTTAATCTTTCGGTAAAAAAACATCAACGACTTCTCTATAGCGATAAAAAACCCTCTGGAAAAATTCTTAAACATGATCCTTATCTTTCCTTATACCTTGTAGAAGATAAAAAAGTTTTTCCTTACCCTTTTACTATAAACAATAGACTTAGACTAGGTGTCGCTGCAGTTGATAACAAACGAGCTATAGAGGGGAAAATCCTTAAACGCCAGATAGGGCTTAATGAGCTTGCTACATTTAGTGAACCGCTCTTTTTCCCTAGTATAATCGTGACAAGTTGCTGTTCTCTTGAGGGGATAGTAACACCAAAAGGGATTATAGAAAAAGAGTATATTCAACATTTTTTAGAGGTGAAAAAAGTCTCGTATGCTGATATTGGTATCCGTATTTACGATAAGAAGAAACTTGTTTTTGTCAAAGCTATTAACCCTTTTATCAAAGGCAATCCTTTTAAAATTGGGGATTGCATTGTCTCTTTTGATGGGAAAAAAGTAAGCAATGCAGCTGATTTGATGCGATGGATACTCTTTAGTAAGATAGGCTCTACACATAAAGTAAAACTCAAACGTGATGGGAAGATACTTTCTTTTTTAGTTAAAAGTCAAAACCGTTTTGGTGGTGGTAAACTGAGTGATACTTTCTTGGAATTTTTAGGTATCAGCTTTGATAAGGATCTCAAAGTAGTAAAAATAGCTTCAAAAGCTAGAAAATATCAGTTGAAAATAGGTGACAAACTACTTCAAATCAATGAACAAAATATTAAAAATGAACAGCAGATATCAAAAATAATTTCACAAAAAAAAGATGGTGCATATCTTCTCTTTGAAAGATACGACTTTCAGTTTTTTGTGAAGGTAAATTAGATAAAATTCCATATGCAAAACTTTGAGCACTTTTTACTAGAAAACTTACCAACATCACAAAGTATACACCCTCATTATGAGAGTGCTCTACAAAATATGCTCAAAGCAGGAGGAAAGAGATTCCGTCCTGCACTTTTACTTGGTGTTGTCAAGGCTTATAATCCCCTTATGATTGAGGGTGCTTTTCATGCAGCATATGCTATAGAATTGCTCCATACATACTCACTGATACATGATGATTTACCAGCGATGGATGATTCACCATTACGTCGCGGTAATCCTACTCTTCATGTAGTTTTTGATGAAGTGACAGCTATCTTAGTTGGGGATGCTCTTAATACCTACTCATTTGAAGTTCTTAGTAATGCTCCATTCTCAGACACAACAAAAGTAAAGCTTATGCGTGAACTTGCGCATAATGGTGGACTCAACGGGATGGTTTTAGGTCAAGCGATAGACTGTCATTTTGAAAATACTCCCTTGGCAATTGAAGATATTAAAATACTCCATACAAATAAAACTGCTAAACTTATAGCTGCTTCTATGAAGATGGGTGCACTCATAGTAGGTAAAGAGGAAGTTGCAGAGAAATTGTATGATTTTGGGATTGATTTGGGTTTACTTTTTCAGATTCAAGATGATATCTTAGATGTGACACAATCAAGTGAAGAAGCAGGAAAGCTTACTAATAATGATGAAGACAAAAATAGTTTCGTTACTATTTTAGGATTAGATGAGTCGATGAACGAAGCTAATGTTTTAGCGGATGAATTAACACAAGAACTTCTTAGTTTTGATGAGAGCTTACAAAGTGAGTTGTCCTCATTACTAATGAAATACATAAACAGACATAAAAACTAAATACAGGAAATAAAGATGAGTAACACAATGCGTCAAAAAATGGCAGATAGCATAAGATTTTTAGCAGCAGATATGGTTCAAAAAGCAAACTCAGGACATCCAGGTGCACCGATGGGTCTAGCAGATATTGCAGTGGTTTTAAGTGAACATATGAACCATAACCCTAAAAACCCATCATGGTTAAACCGTGATAGACTTGTGTTCTCAGGTGGACATGCAACAGGTCTTATCTATTCT
>CAZFGS010000063.1:0-7238 GCA_964518545.1 uncultured Sulfurimonas sp.
CAATTTATGCAACAGGACGTCGTAAAGCGTCAATCGCAAAAGTATGGTTAACTCCTGGATCTGGTAAAATTACTATCAATGGTCTTTCTTTAGACGCATGGTTAGGTGGACTTGAAGCGAAAAAACTTCGTGTAAAACAACCACTTGTTTTATCTAAACAAGATGCTGCGGTTGATATTGTAGCAACTACTCTAGGTGGTGGTTTTGGTGGTCAAGCAGATGCACTTCGTCACGGAATCTCTCGTGCACTTGTAGCATTTGATCCAGCGATCAAAGCTATCCTTAAACCTGAAGGTATGATGACTCGTGATGCACGTGTTGTTGAACGTAAGAAACCAGGTAAGAGAAAAGCTCGTCGTTCTCGCCAATTTAGTAAACGTTAATCGTCTTACAAAAACTTACTCAGAGATCTTCTCTGGGTATCTTTCTTTTTTTAAACTTTCTTTTTATCTCTATTTTAACAGTTTTTATTTCTATTTTATCGCCATAGTTGTATAATCGTCCTTTCAATTTTAAGGAGAATTATGAAAAAAATTAGCCTCAGTGCTCTTATGATTTCAACGGCTCTACTTGCAACTTCAGATGTGACAACATTATCTGAAGTTTTTAGTGAAGCTCAGGTGAGTGGTAATGTAAAATACTACTATATTCAAACAGATAAAGATAAGTCTTATACAAATCAGTCAAATACATCAGCTTATGCGAACTCCATAGGTGGGCAATTAGGGATTAAAACTGCTCGCTTATATGGTTTTAGTGCTGGTGCGACCTTTATGACAACAAACCCTTTTCTTATTAGTGATGACCCCGCAAAGGTAGATACTTCCATCATAGCAAAAGACAATGGTGCAAGAGGTGGTGATGCTACACAGGGTTTTTCTGTTTTAGGAGAAGCTTACATAGCCTATAATTATGAAGGTTTAGATCTTAGTTATGGTCGTCGTACTATTAAAACGCCACTGATGCATGCCAAAGAGGTAAGAATGTTGCCTTCAACTTTTAATGGTTTTTATTCCTCTTATAAGATAAACAGTAGTTCAAAAGTTGGCTTTGATTATGTTAGCGAGTTCAAACAAAGAACATCAAATGAGTTTGTAAATATCATCAAACATGCTCTTGGAGACAATACTATCGCTGTAACAGGTTCAGATAGTGGTGCGATGTTTATGGCAGATTATAATTATAAATCTCAAGACTACAAGTTCAATATATATGATTGTTATGCACAAGATTTTATCAACTCTATCTATGTAGATGCTGGGATGAAGCTTCCTTTAGCAGAGATGAAAATTGCATTAGATGCACAGTATATAAACCAAAAAAGTATAGGTAATGCAGATACCAATCTTGCAAAGACAGGTTCTTTAACCGCTGGGAAAAAGATCTCTGTGAATGCAGTAGCTTTGAAGGCCTCAACATCGTATGAGAGTGCAAAATTTACTCTAGCTTACTCAAAAGTTTTTAAAAGTGATTCTAAACATGATTCTTTAGTACTTCCATGGGATGGTACACCACTCTTTACCAATATGATTACATCAAATGATCTTTTTCAGTCGATCTATGGTGGTGCACTTAAAGCCGATAGTGTGTACATTGGTGGGTCACAAGGGATTAAAATTGCCTACAAACAAAGCTATGATAGTTTTGGATTAAAAGGTTTTAGTTCAACCTTGGCATTTTTAAACACTTCAAATTCAAGATTTGCCAAAGACCAAAGAGATTACAATGTAGTTTTGGGCTACAAGTATGCAAAACATTTTTCTTTAGCTCTCAAAGGGATCTGGGTTCAAAACAATACCGGTGCAGATACAGATGGCACAATCTCCCAACTCAAACTTCTTTCACAGTATAGAGTGATAGCAAACTACAAATTTTAATCAGTTAACTCTCTTACTATATAATATCCCTAGATAAAAAAAGGGATATTATTATGAAAAAAGTACTTTTATTTGGAGCCTTGGCTTTAGTTGTCTTGGCCGCCTTACCTGTTGTAGGCAATACATATGTACAAAGTAACATAGATGAGCGAGTAGAAGACTTAAAGAGTTATGGACTTGGTGTTGAAACAACATCAACAACATCATCTTACCTCAATACTAAAAAACATTTTGAATTTCTTTTAAAAGATGCAGATCTGTTTATAGAGCATCTTAACAACTACTCAAATCAACAAATACCATCTTATGTTAATGCTGCACTTGAAGGTGTTTTAATCGGTGCAGATGTGGAGTACAGCAATATCCCTTTTACAAAAGCGATCTCTATAGATATCTACCCTTTAAGTGTTTCTCCTCTTCTTGCAAAAAATATGAAAGAAAAAGATCTTCATTTCTACACAAGTTTAGAAAATTTTCTTCACTCTAAAGGTGTTTTATACCATATCAACTACAATATAGTAAATGAAGATTTTGATGGTTATATCAAAGATATCAATAAAAAATATACACTAAAAGATGCAACTGAACTCTCTTTAGTATTGCAAGGTGCGGTGTTTGAAGGTCAAGGAAAATTGATAGCTCCAACACGACTTACATCAGAGGTAAAAAAAATAGACTTAGAGATGAAAAATAATCAAGCAACACTACTCATGCATCTCTTAGATCTAGGTGGTAGTACTCATTCTGAATCACAAGGAACTTATCTTAGCAGTATCAATTTACAAAGTTTTGATATCTCTGTAGATACTCCTCGTGATGAGCTTCTTTTAAAGGCATCAGATCTTAAAGTGAACCTTTCTGCAAACGATCAACTCCAAAAAGCTCAATTGCATGCAAAATCTACACTCGAACATCTAGAAGTGGCATCTAAAGATATAACATTTGAGATGGAAAAACTCTCTTATGATGTAGCAGTTAATGGCTTAGATAAAATGATTTTAGAAAGATTAAAAGCCTTACTCAACAAAGCAAATATTCAACCATCCCCAGCACTCAATAAGCAGATTATAGATGAGAGTACACAACTTTTGGCAAAAGGTTTACAACTCAATGTGGCAGACCTCTCTTTTAAAAAACTTAGCGTGAATGATATTCAAAATTTAGGTGCTTTAGAGATGAAAATGGATCTGAGTATCAAAGAGGATCCAAATTTACTATCAAAACTACAACTCTCCCCATTACTTTTGGCTCAAAATATTGACATAGCATTAAAACTAAAACTCTCTCAAGCTATCTACAAAAACCTTACACTAGGTTCAAAAATGGCAGTAGCAAACAATTATGCAAAAGTAGATGGAGACAATGTTATTTTTGACATAGTATTTAAAGATGCAAAACTACAAATAAATGGAAAATCTTTACAATAAACATGAAGTTTTTATTTTTTATTTTTTTCAGTGCTTACCTTTTTGGATCAACGCTACACTTGGCAACATCATCAAATCCATCAAGGCTCAATCCCATCTTGGCAACAGATTCCTCCTCTTCAGAGATAGCAGGTTTCTTGTTCAATGGTCTACTCAAATACGATAAAGACTCCTCTACAATTATAGGGGATTTAGCAGATAAATTTTACTTTCAAAATGACACAACTTTGATATTTGAGCTTAAACATGGAGTATTATGGCATGATGGAGAGGAGTTTAGTGCCAAAGATGTTCTTTTTACATACAAAACACTTATATCAGATAAGATAGCTTCCCCCTACAGTGCAGGTTTTCGTTTTGTAAAAGATGTAAAAATAGTAGATAAATATACACTTGAAGTAACTTATAAAAAACCTTACTTTAAAGCACTTGAGACTTGGATGATGGGGATACTTCCAGAGCATCTTCTTCAAGGCGATAAAAACCTTATGAGCTCAAAGTTCAATACACACCCCATTGGAACAGGTCCCTACCTTTTAAAAAAGCTGGAGTTTTCAAAAAATATTGAGCTTGATGCTTTTGACAATTATTTTGAGGGTCGTCCCAAGATAGATAAGATCTCTTTTCATGTAATAGCCGATCCAATGACCCGTTTTTTGATGCTGAAATCTTCTCAATTAGATATAGGAAGCATAGAGCCTATGGCTTATGAACGACAATTACATAAAGATTTTTTCGATAAGTTTAATATCTATGAAGATATCACACACTCCTACACCTACTTAGGGTTTAATCTGCGTTTAGAGAAGTTCAAAGACCCAAGAGTAAGAGAAGCCCTCTCTTTGGCGATAAATCGTCAAGAGATAGTTGATATACTTTTTTTTAAACATGCAAAGGTATGTACCGGACCATTTTTACCAGGGAGTGCCGCATTTAATGCAGATGTCAAAGCTCCCAAACAAGATATAGATAGAGCAAAAGCCTTACTTAAAGAGGCGGGCTATGATGAGAGTAATCCTTTTGAGTTTGAGATAGCAACATCTAATGCAAGTCAGATCCGCCCTTATGCTGCACAGATACTCCAACATCAATTAAAGCAGGTGGGTGTCAAAGTAACACTTAGAGTGATGGAGTGGCAAGCATTTTTAAATATGGTGGTATTTCCCCATAAGTTTGACACAGTGCTTTTGGGATGGGGACTCTCCCCTACACCAGATCCCTATATGTTTTGGCATTCAGATAACGATAAAAAGGGTGGATTTAATTTTATAGGTTATCACAATAAAGAGATGGATAAGATGATAGAGATATCACAATCTATGATAGATAGAAAAAAATTAACTACGATCTGGAAAAAGATGTTTAAAATTGTAACAGATGACAACCCTTATCTTTTTCTTTATATACCGAACTCCATAACTGCAGTCAATAAAAATGTAAAAAATGTGGAGCCAAGTATCAGTGGTATCTGGCATAACTATATAGAATGGGAGAAATAATTTGATAATACTTTTTGACCTTGATGGAACTTTAATAGATTCCACAGAAGCGATTTTGGAAAGTTTTCACAATGCATTTAAAGAGCATGAAAGAGTATCTCCTCAAGATGAAGAGATTAAGGCTCTTATAGGCTACCCTTTAGATGTAATGTTTAGTGATCTTGGTATAGAAAAGAGTAGAGTGTGGGATTTTGTAACAACATATAAAGAACACTATCGTGAAATATCAAGACAAAAGACAGAACTTTTACTAAATGCAAGAGAAGCAGTAACACTAGCATCTGAGTTTGCAGAATTAGGGATAGTAACTACGAAAACAGGGCGATATTCACAGATATTGATGGAGCATTTTGAGTTGATGGATATGTTCAAGGTGCTTATAGGTAGAGAAGATGTAGAGAAGCCTAAACCAGATGCAGAGCCAATTTTTAAAGCACTAGAAGCCTTTGAAGTGGAGGGGAAAGAGGTGTGGATGATAGGTGATACAAAGCTAGATCTCCTCTCTGCAAAAAATGCAAATATAAATTCCATTGGAGTACTTAGTGGTTACGATACAAAAAATACTTTGAAGAAGTTTACTAATGTTATATTTAGTGATTCACTAGAAGCTGTAGAGTATCTTAAAAGTAGGAAAAAATCACACTCATAACTTGCTCACTAGTCTATCTTATATTATCAAGCTATATTTAAGTCCCACTTGCCTAAAATACAGTAAATAGAATTGAAAGAAAATGGAATATATTTCTTGAAAGAACTTAAGGAGAATTTATGCTAGAGATTAGATGGCATAGTCGTGCTGGTCAAGGTGCCGTAACAGGTGCGAAAGGTTTGGCGGATGTTATTTCGACAACAGGTAAGCATGTTCAAGCATTCGCATTTTATGGATCAGCGAAACGTGGAGCTGCCATGACAGCATATAACCGTGTAGATGAAGAAATGATCATGAATCATGAAAAATATATGGAACCAGATTATGTTTTTGTGATAGACCCTGCATTGGTTTACACATCAGATGTAACTATTAATGGAAAAGAAAATACTAAGTATATTATCACAACTCACATGAGCACGGATGAACTTGTAGCTTCTCAACCAAAACTTGAAGGTAAAGAAGTTTATACAGTTGACTGTATAAAGATTGCTCAAGAGACTATCGGTCGTCCAATTCCAAATACACCAATGCTTGGTGCATTTATGAAGATATCTGGAATGTATGATATTGAGTTCTTTAAAGAGAGTATGGTAAGAATTCTCGGTAAACTACCACAAAAAATTATTGACGCTAATATGATTGCTATTCAGCGTGCATATGACGAAGTAAAGTAAGGAGCTGATAATGGCAAATACAGGTTGGGACGAATTTGAAATCGGAGCTATGCTCCGTACATTTGAAGGCAGTATAGATGATATCGCTGGTACACTTCAAGAAGACCGTAAATATACACAAAACAGTTCATTTAGTGCTTCTGTAGCAGACTGGAGAATTGAAAAACCAATTTTTGCAAAAGATTATTGTATCGATTGTCAATTTTGTTGGATCTATTGTCCAGATATTTCAATTATCTCTAGAGATAAAAAGATGATTGGTATAGATATGGATCACTGTAAAGGGTGTGGTATATGTGTTGAGGTTTGTCCAACAAACCCTAAATCATTACTAATGTTCCCAGAACAAGCAGACGAAGAGACAGAGATTGCTCAATGGCCTGCTAAAGAAGATAAGGAGAAATAGATGGCATTTGATAAAATGGAATTAAGAGATATAGAAGTTTGGGATGGTAACTTCGCAGCTGCACAAGCACTAAGACAGTGTCAAGTAGATGTTGTTTCTGCTTACCCAATTACACCATCAACTCCTATTGTTGAAGGTTATGCAAAATTTTTATCTGACAACTATGTTGAGGGTGAATTTGTAATGGTTGAGTCTGAACATGCTGCGATGAGTGGATGTATCGGTGCTGCTGCTGCTGGTGGACGTGTTGCAACTGCAACTTCTTCACAAGGTTATGCACTTATGGTTGAGACACTTTACCAAGCTTCTGGTATGCGTTTACCAATCGTTTTAAATGTAGTAAACCGTGCACTTGCTGCTCCACTAAATGTAAATGGTGACCACTCAGATATGTATCTTGGTCGTGATTCTGGTTGGATTCAATTGGATTCTTACTGCCCACAAGATGCTTATGACTTAAACTTCATCGCATTTCGTGTAGCCGAAGATCATGATGTACGTTTACCATGTATGGTTCACCAAGATGGTTTTATGACTTCTCATACAGCTCAAGGTGTTCACACCATGGATGATGATACAGCTTACAGTTTTGTTGGTGATTTTAAACCAATGAACGATATGCTTGATTTTGAGCATCCTGTAACACATGGTGTACAAACTGAAGAAGATTGGCACTTTGAGCATAAAGCTCGTCAACATAATG
>CAZFGS010000064.1:0-6933 GCA_964518545.1 uncultured Sulfurimonas sp.
GATATAATCGCGGTAATTATTTTACTATTATAGAGGTTTTGTGTATGAAAAAAGAAGTAAAAAAAGTAGTATTAGCATACTCTGGTGGTCTTGACACTAGTGTTAT
This sequence comes from uncultured Sulfurimonas sp., assembly GCA_964518545.1. Taxonomy (GTDB): domain Bacteria; phylum Campylobacterota; class Campylobacteria; order Campylobacterales; family Sulfurimonadaceae; genus Sulfurimonas. The sequence continues at coordinate 107 of CAZFGS010000064.1, forward strand.
CTTAAAATGGCTCCAAGAAGAATATAAAGCAGAAGTTATCACTTTCACAGCAGATTTAGGTCAAGGTGAAGAGGTGGAACCTGCTCGTCAAAAAGCACTTGCTAATGGCATAAAACCTGAAAATATTTTTATTCTTGATATCCAAGAAGAGTTTGTAAAAGATTATGTATTTCCTATGTTTAGAGCCAATGCTATTTATGAGGGTGAGTACCTTTTAGGAACATCTATCGCACGTCCACTTATCGCAAAAAAACAGATTGAAATTGCCAATAAAATGGGTGCTGATGCAGTAAGTCATGGAGCAACAGGAAAAGGGAATGATCAAGTACGTTTTGAACTTGGTTACCTTGGATTGAATCCAGACATTACAGTTATCGCACCATGGAGAGAGTGGGATTTAAACTCACGTGAAAAGCTTTTAGCTTATGCAAGAAAGCATGGTATCGACATCGATGCAAAACATATCGATGCTGATGGTAACCCAACTGTAAGCCCATACTCTATGGATGCAAATCTTCTTCATATCTCTTATGAAGGACTTCACTTAGAAGATCCAATGAATGAGCCTGAAGAGTCTATGTGGCTATGGAGTAACTCTCCAGAAAATGCTCCAGATGAAAAAGAATATATCACTATTGGCTATCAAAATGGTGACCCTATCTCTATTAATGGTGAAGAGATGTCTCCTGCTACTATTCTTCGTACACTTAATGCATATGGTAACAAGCACGGTATTGGACGTATCGACATCGTTGAGAATCGTTTTGTTGGTATGAAAGCTCGTGGTTGTTATGAAACTCCAGGTGGAACGATTATGCTTAAAGCTCATCGTGCTATTGAGTCTATCTGTTTAGACCGTGAAGAAGCACATATGAAGGATGGGATGATCGCTAAATATGCAGAGCTTATCTACAACGGCTTTTGGTTCTCACCAGAGCGTGAGATGATGCAAGCAGCTATCGATACAACACAAAAATATGTGCAAGGTAGTGTAAAACTCAAACTCTATAAAGGAAATGTTGAAGTAGTTGGACGTGAGTCTGATATGTCACTTTATTCTGAAGAACATTCGACATTTGAAGAAGATGAAGTTTATAACCAAAAAGATGCTGAAGGATTTATTCGTTTAAATGCACTTCGTCGTATCATTGCTGGTAAAAAAAGAAACCACAAATAAAACTAAAAGGGAAAAAATGAGTATGATTAAAATAGATATGAACTCTCCAGAGTTCATCGAAAGAATGGAAAAAACTGTTAAATTTACAGATAAAGTAATTAAACAATTTGGTTGGGAATATAATCCACAAGAGGAAGTGAACGAAGGTGTTCAAATGGGACTTGCTCGTAATAAGATGATGTATAACAAACTTTTCTGTCCATGTTTTATGGTTGAAGAGGTGGATGGTAAACCACAATCTGTGGATAATAGAACTTGTCCATGTACTCCAGCAATCGAAAAAGAGATTCCTGAAACTGGTGCTTGTCACTGTGGTATCTTCGTAACTCCAGAATTTGCAGCAGCTAAACGTGTTGAACTTGGGATGGAAGAAGCTGTACATACACATTCTCGTGGTCTTACAAAAGAAGAGTGTGAACTTCTTCTAAACAAAGAAGAGCTTGACGGTGATGAGTTAGTATCACTTTTAGAAGCTCGTGAACTTGGTATGGTTGAATTTACGATTGTTGATGTTCGTGAGCATATGGAATGGCAAATGGGTCACATTAAAGGTGCTGATAAACTTGTTCCAACATCTTCATTTTTCCAAACTTGGGATGAAGCAAACCTAAGCAAAGATGAAAATATCATTCTTTATTGTCATGTTGGAAGTCGTTCAGCTCATGTTGCTAGAATATTAACAGATATGGGTTACACAAAAATTGGTAACCTTACAAACGGAATCGTTGCATTTGGTGGGGAGAAAGAACGTTAATGAAAGTTTTATTGATTAAAGATGTAAAAAGTTTAGGTAAAGCTGGTGAAGTAAAAGAGGTAAAAGATGGTTATGGAAAAAACTTTCTTATAGGAAAAGGTTTTGCAAAATCTGCAACACCTGAGATCCTTGCTGAACATAAAGCAGAACAAGAGAGAATGGCTGCTGAACTTGAAGCAGAGATAAAATCTCTTAAAGAGATGGCAGAAAAACTTGATAAAGCTGAAATCATCATCACGAAAAAAGTGGGTGACAATGGTCATCTTTTTGGTGCTATCACGAAAGATGAAGTTGCTACTGCACTCAAAGAGCAACACTCTATAGAGATAGATAAAAAACACATCACTGACAAAACAGCTATTAAAACTATTGGTGAGCATGACTTAGATTTAAAACTTGGTCATGGTATCCATGCAACACTCCATGTAGATGTTCAGGGAGAAAAATAGCCTTGTTCGATGCCACTACAATACTTGCCTATAAAGGTAACAATAAAGCAGTAATTGGTGGAGATGGTCAAGTAACTTTTGGGGATTCTGTCCTCAAAGGAAACGCTACAAAAATCCGTACACTACACCACGGTAAAATCTTAGCAGGATTTGCAGGAAGTACAGCAGATGCTTTTAATCTTTTTGATATGTTTGAAGAGTTTTTAGAGAATAAAAAAGGGGATATTTTAAAGTCCGTTGTTGAGTTCTCTAAGGCTTGGAGAAAAGATAAAGTACTGCGTCGTCTAGAAGCTATGATGATAGTTCTTAACAACGACCATATCTTCATTTTAACTGGAAATGGTGATGTTGTTGAGCCTGAAGATGGGCAAATCGCTTCTATAGGAAGTGGTGGAAACTTCGCTATTTCAGCTGCACGAGCTTTGAAAAAACATGCAGATATGGATGAGGAAGAACTTGTAAAAGAATCTTTACATATCGCTGCAGACTTATGTATATACACAAATCATAATATCAAAACACTTATCTTAGAGGATAACAACTAATGGATTTAACACCTAAAGAGATTGTAGCATACCTTGACAAGTATGTTATAGGTCAAAACAGTGCCAAAAAAACCATAGCTCTTGCACTCAGAACACGCTACCGTCGTATGCAACTTGATGAAACACTTCGTAATGAGATTATGCCAAAGAACATTTTGATGATAGGCTCTACTGGTGTTGGTAAAACTGAAATCTCCCGTAGACTTGCGAAGATGATGAAAGTTCCTTTCATTAAGGTAGAAGCATCTAAGTACACTGAAGTTGGTTTTGTGGGTCGTGATGTTGAATCTATGATACGTGATTTGGTTTTAAACTCTATCGCTATAGTCAAAGCTGAAAAAGAGGAAGAGAACAAAGAAAAAATCGATAACTATGTAATCAACCGCATCACAGAAAAACTTCTTCCCCCTCTTCCTGAAACTGCCAGTGAGTCTAAAAAAGATGACTACCAAAGACTTCTTGAATCGATGGAGAAGCGTGTAGAATCTGGAGAGATGGATGATAAAATCATCCAACTTGAAATTGATAAAATTCATGTAGAGTTTGACGATACAAATCTTCCTCCAGAGATGGCAAAGGTACAAGAGTCTTTCTCTAAAGTATTTGCACAAATCAACAAAGAAGACAATAAAAAAGATGTCACTGTCAAAGATGCAAAAGCACTTCTTCGCCAAGAAGCAGCATCAAAACTTGTTGATAATGCAAGCATCAATGCAGAGGCACTTCGTCGTGCAGAAAATGGTGGTATCATTTTTTTAGATGAGATAGACAAGATAGCACTCAGTGAAAAATCACAAGGACGTAACGATCCATCTAAAGAGGGAGTACAACGTGATTTACTCCCTATAGTTGAAGGAAGTAGTGTTTCTACAAAATATGGAACAATCAATACTGATCATATACTCTTCATCGCTGCTGGTGCATTTCATGTAAGTAAACCAAGTGATCTCATCCCTGAACTTCAAGGACGTTTTCCACTTAGAGTAGAGCTTGAATCACTTACAGAGGAAACACTCTATCAAATTCTCACACAAACAGACAACTCACTGCTCAAGCAGTATGAAGCACTTCTGAGTGTCGAGGGTGTGACACTCAAGTTTAATGATGATGCCATCCGTTCTATGGCAAAACTTTCTCACCGTGCCAATGAACTTACAGAAGATATTGGAGCACGGCGTTTACATACGGTACTTGAAAATATCTTAGAAGAGATAAGTTTCAGTGCAGATGAGCATCAGGGTGAAGAGATTGTTATCACATCTGAGTTGGTACATGAAAAACTAGATGAAGTGGTCGAAGATGATGACCTCTCACGTTATATATTATAAAAGGCAATAGATGAGCAAAGCTGGTTTCGTATCTTTAATTGGACGTCCAAATGCGGGTAAAAGTACTCTAATGAATTCACTCCTAGGTGAAAAAATCGCCATGGTAAGTCAAAAAGCCAATGCAACAAGACGTCGTTCAAACGCCATAGTGATGCATAAAGATGCACAGATCATCTTTGTAGACACTCCAGGTTTACATGAACGTGAAAAGATACTCAACCAGTTTATGCTAGATGAAGCTCTCAAAGCGATGGGTGATTGTGACCTTATTGTCTATCTTGCACCTGTGACAGATTCTGTTGAGCATTATGAGAATTTTCTACAACTTAACAAGAAAAAGACAAAGCACATCATTGTTATAAGTAAAATCGATCAAGTCAAACAAGATAAACTTTTTAAAACCATAGCCTCTTATAATCAGTTTGCAGAACACTTTGAAGCACTGATACCTATGGCTATTCCTAAAAAAGTTGGTCATGATGATCTTCTTGATGTAATAGCGAAGAATCTTCCAGACTCCCCTTACCTTTTTGATCCAGAAGATTTAACTAGTGAACTTGTTCGCGATATCTATGCTGGATTTATCCGTGAAGGTATCTTTGAAAATGTAAGTGATGAGATCCCTTATGAATCTGATGTTATCATTGAAAGTATCGAAGAGGAAAAAAATGTAGATGTTATTCATGCAATGATAATTATAGAGAAAGAATCTCAAAAAGGGATCATCATTGGTAAAGGTGGAGAATCTATAAAACGTATAGGTAAATATGCTCGTGAAAAGATTGAAAGACTTAGTACCAAAAAAGCATACCTTAATTTACAGGTAGTGGTAAAAAAAGGGTGGACAAAGGATGTAAACTTTTTAAAAGAGATTGGATACGATAATGCAAAATAAGTTTTTTTTCATAGTATCTTTTCTTTTTTTATCTCTTTGTAGTTTTGCTGATACAACAGGAATCCTTACCGAGTACAGAAATAATGGCATTGTTAACGTACAAAAAAAGATGGATAATGCTTTAGCATCACAAAAATATTGGAACCAGTATCTTAAAGACAAAAATACAGAATTTGGTTATATAGAAAAATATAAAAATGTTCTTGTCTGTAATAAAGAAAAATCAACTCTAGCACTTTATTCTAAAACAGAAGATGGCACTTATAAACTCCAAAAAGAGTATAGTGCCTTTACTGGAAAGTCCAAAGGTGACAAGGTTAGAGAGGGTGATTTACGAACACCTATAGGGATCTACAATATCACGAAAAAAATTTCTAAAGTAGACTCTTTTTATGGTCCTATGGCATTTGTAACATCTTATCCAAATACTTATGATAAATATAAAGGAAAAAATGGCTCAGGAATCTGGATACATGGGCTTCCTACAGAGCAAGAACGCGACGAATATACTAAGGGATGCATAGCAATTAACAATCAAAGTATTGAGTGTTTAGATAGACATATACATATTGATGAAACCGTTCTTATCATCAATAAAGATTCTGTTAAAACAGATATCTCTAAAGAAAAACTTTCAAAACTGCTCTCTTTACTTTACAGATGGAGATACACCTGGATATATAACGATATTGAAAATTATCTTGCATTTTATGATACTAAATTTGTACGTTTTGATGGTATGCATCTAGAGCGATTTAAAGCTTATAAAACAAGGATTTTTAACAAAAATGAAGAGAAAGAGATTATTTTTAATGATCTTAATGTTATCCCCTACCCTAATAACAACAATCTTTTTAAAATCTCATTTAATGAAAAATATAAATCAAATAGTTTCTCATTTACTGGAGATAAGGTTCTCATTGTTAGACTTGAAAATAATACGATGAAAATCATTACAGAGAAATAGGCTTTTGTATGTTTAAAAGTATCCTCTTTCTTTGTCTATTTTTCTCATCAGCCTTTGCAAATGTCCAACTTATTAAAAAGGAAAACCCAGATTCCAATACAACACTCTTAGTTATTGGCGGAATTCATGGGAATGAACCTGGTGGATATTTTTCTGCTTCTATTCTTGCAACACATTATACTATAACATCAAAAAATCTATGGATTGTACCAAATCTCAACCAAGCAAGTATTATCAACAATAAACGTGGTATCCATGGTGATATGAATCGTAAATTTGCAAAAATTTCAAAAAATGATAAAGACAAAAATATTATAAAAGAGATTAAAAATATTATTCTTTCAAAAAACATTTCTCTTGTTTTAAATCTTCATGATGGACATGGCTTTTATAGATTAAAGAATCAGGGGAGTATTTTCAATCCAAATGCTTGGGGACAAACTTGTGTTATAGATCAGTGCACACTCAATGAAAATCAAGAGTTTGGTAACTTAAACAATATAGCTTCAACTGTAAAAAACAATATTAATAAAAAACTTCTTAAAAAACATCATAGCTTTAATGTGAAAAATACAAAAACAAAATATGATGATGAGGCGATGCAACTCTCCCTTACTTATTTTGCAGTTACCAATGATAAACCTGCATTTGCTATTGAAACAAGTAAAAACCTTTCTACTTTAAGCCAAAAGGTCTTTTATCAACTTATGGC
>CAZFGS010000065.1:0-6293 GCA_964518545.1 uncultured Sulfurimonas sp.
TGTCCAGCTTTCATAATAAGCTCCTTTAGATACTACATTGAGTATCTATTTTATAGACACCAAGTTCTTTGCCTTTTGTATCTACTACGTGCACAGCACATGCGATACAAGGGTCGAAACTATGAATTGTACGGATAATCTCTAATGGTTGTTCAGGATCTGCCACTTTTGTACCGATAAGAGCTGCTTCATAAGCACCTAAACGTCCTTTGTAATCCCTAGGAGCTGCATTCCATGTAGATGGTACAACTGCTTGGTAGTTAGAGATTTTTCCATCTTCTATTTTTACCCAGTGCCCTAAACCACCACGAGGAGCTTCAGCAAGACCAACACCTTTTGTCTTTTTACTCACTTTATCAAAATCAAAGTCTGTCCAAGTACTATCATCCCCGGCTGCAACATTTGCTGCTAATTCATCTACCCACTTCATCATCTCATCAGCCATAAGCTCAGTCTCAATTGCACGAGCAGCTGTACGACCTACTGTTGAGAAGAGAACTTCAGTTGGTAAATTACCACGTTTTAAGAAGTTTGTTACATATTTTGTAATTAACTCATGACCAGATGCAACACCGACAACCATACGAGCTAAAGGACCAACTTCCATTCTCTTATCATCGTAAATTGGAGACTTAATCCAAGAGTATTTCTCATCAGTTTTAAGATAAGCCATACCATCAGCTTTTTTCTCTAAACCAGTATACTTAGGAATGGTAGTTCCCTCATATGGATGTTGAGGACCTGAAGCTTCATACCAAGCATGTGTTACATCCTCTTCAACTTTTTCTGGATCAAATGGATAAACTTTACTTAAATCACCATTTAAAACAACACCAGAAGGGAAGAGAAGCGCAGACTTGTAAAAACCTGTATCATCAAGACGGAAATCTCCGTATGTCATATAATTTAGAAGTCCTCCACCAGTTCCACCAACACCTTTACCTTTTTTATGGGCAGTAAATGTAGCAGAGCTATCAGTTGCTTCATCAGCATACATAGTTCCTGCCATATAAACATCTGGAAGATATGCTTGTTTAATAAACTTTGTACTCTCTTTTAAAAGTGTCTTAAATAGTGCTATACGAGCAGGATTTTTAATATCTTGGACACAAGTAACACCACCAACTACAATAGATTGAGGGTGTGGATTTTTTCCACCAAAGATAGCTTGCATTTTTGCCATATCTCTTTGAATATCCAAAGCTTTTAGGTAGTGAGCAACTCCTATGAGGTTTTGTTCTGGTGTAAGTTTATAGTGTTTATTACCCCAGTAACCATTTCCAAAGATTCCTAGACGACCTTGTTTTACAAACTTCGCTACTCTATCTTGAATCTCTTTAAACTGTCCAGCACCCTCAATAAAAGGATTTGTACCAGCAACACCAGCCCATTTTACAGCTTCTTCTGAAGTCTTTTTAGGATCAGCTGAAAGTGCAGAAACTACATCAACAAAATCAAGTGCATGAAGGTGATAGAAGTGAACTAGGTGATCGTGAACATAAAGTGCACCCTGAATAAGGTTACGAACTATACGAGCATTTTTAGGAATAGTCACATCAAATGCATCCTCAACTGCTTCTATACTTCTTTGGTAGTGTGTACCTGTACAAACACCACAGATACGCATAGCTAAAAGACCTGCATCACGAGGATCACGTCCTTGAAGGATTGTTTCTATCCCACGAAATAGTGTAGATGCTGTATATGCATCTACAATTGTGTTATTTTCATCGATTATTGCTTCAACTCTTAAGTGACCCTCAATTCTAGTAATTGGATCTACTATTATATGTTTTTTTGCCATTATGCTTCTCCTCCATCTTCTTTTTTACCTGCTGCCATACTCGCTGCTGCATGAATACCTATACCAATACCTGCTGCTGTAAGTAGACCTAAACCAAACTCATCTACAGTTTTTTCAACACCACCTGTTGGTGCTTTGATATTTGCATCTGCCATTGGACGCTCATAGGCATACTTATCCCAGAAATCTGGCTCAGAACAACCGATACAACCACGACCAACACCTACTGGCCAGTTTACACCTTCGTTGTAACGCACTATTGAGCAGTTGTTAAATGTCATTGGACCTTTACATCCAACTTTATAGAGACAGAAGTTGTTTTTCGCACCTTCATCTCCCCACTCTTCAACATATTCACCAGCATCAAAGTGTGCACGACGTTCACAATTATCGTGAATACGGTAACCAAATGCAAATTTAGGACGTAGAAGTGAATCTAACTCAGGGACTTGACCAGTTAAGATATAGTGGATGATAACACCAACCATATTGGCAGGGTTTGCAGGACAAGCTGGAATATTTATAAGTGGTTTGCCTTGCACAACATCCATAACACCAACTGCACCTGTTGGGTTTGGAGAAGCTGCTGGAACACCACCAAATGTAGCACAAGAACCTACCGCAACAATAGCTGCTGCATGTTTTGCTATTCGTTGCAAGTGATCGTGCATAGTCTCACCCTCTGCACCGATAGTACCATATGCTCCATTCATACCCATTGGAACTGCACCTTCAACAAAGAGAAGATACTTATCTTTAAACTTGTGCATTGCATCTTCAAGTTGTGCTTCTGCTTGATGTCCAGATGCTGCCATAATCGTTTCATTAAACTCTAAAGAGATGATGTCTAATAAAATTTCATCGATTTTTGGTCCATCAGAACGTAGCATTGCTTCAGTATTTCCTGCACAGTCTGAGAGCTCTATCCAGATTACTGGAGCTCTATTCATAAGAAGTGCTGCATCTGCAACAAGAGGAGTAAATGAGGCTGGTAACATCAGCATACCAGTAACAGCACTTGCCCACTTCATAAAATCACGGCGATTTACCCCTTGATCTTCTAACATATCATCAATATCTAAACGATTTTTTGATGGTGTTTGCGTTTTCAACTCATCAATTCTTGCTTGGCACGATTCAAACAGTTTCTCATAATGAGCATCACCTCTGTTTGTTTCTACACGTGCACTTTTAGATGTAAAAAGCTTTTTTACACCTTCTATTCTATCCGCCATAGTAAACTCCTCTTGTTATAAATGAATAATCATTCATCATATTACAAAACTATAACTTAAAGAAATGTTAGCTTTTTTAAATTCAGGTTAAATTCAATTTTTCTTATATTGATTATGGACTTATAAGAATTTTCAATGTGTAGTACAGACAGAGCAAACATCAAAAGTACGAAAGATAAAGAGTGCTTCTTGTTTTGTAACACCTTGCATCGCTTTCTGTGCAGGTGTTGGATTTTCCTGTGTACTGCTACCGATATTAAATTGTGTTGGTGTCACTATTTTATATTCTTGAATAATGCCATCTTTAATATTTATAGTATGAAGTAAAGGTCCACGCGGTGCTTCAACGACACCAACTCCCTTTGCTGTAATTTTTGAAATATCCACATTCTTTAGATAGGATTTTTGAGAAATATCTATCTCAGAGAGTAATTTTTTAGCATGTTGTAAAAGTGTTGCTAGCTCAAAAACTCTTGCCATTACTCTTGAGTATGCACTATCTTTAAATCGTCTATGCATATTTTTCACTATTGGTAATTTACTAGCAATTGCTCTTGATAAAGGTCCTGTTTCATAAAAAAGATTTTTATATTGAGCATTTTTTGCATATGAAACTTGATCTGGTGAGTATGCATCTACGGTATTAACATACTTTGAATCTATACTAAATGCCCGTGTCTGTTTTAGTTTTGAAGGCTTTGTAAATAGATGCTCCCCAATAACTAAAAATCTATCGTATGCAAATCCCTTTTCATTCATATTTAGATCCATTAAACTACTCTCAAGTAAAGAAACATCACTATCAAGATTAGCAAAATCTTTACATGACTCAAAGGAGAGAAATCGATCAAGTGAAATCCCTATAGACTCTTTTTCAAAGAATCCTACTAACTCATCCATATAGGATTCTACTTTTAATAGGTCTATATTTGTAGGATCTGTTGTTATTCCACCCGGTATCATATAAGAGGAGTGAGGCCACTGTCCTGCAAATACAGCAATAGCTTTAGAGGCTATACTCGCTGCATAAGCACCTTTTAGAGGTGTCTGTTCTTGAGTAGAGTTACTCAACTTTGCAACCTCTGGAATAATTGTCAGATATATCCACTTAAAATGGTTTTGAATCATCTCCATAACAAGTGTAAACTCTCTGATTATTTCTACTTTCTTACTCAACTCTATTGAGTATCCTGCATTTTTATAGGCATCTTCAATAGCACGAACTGTTGCCATAAGATGTGCATGACCACAGATACCACACACCCTAGGAGTAATTACTAAAGCATCTAAAGCATTTTTACCCTTTAAAATAGACTCTATACCTCGAAAATGGGGGAATGCAATAGTTGCAAAATCAACCATATCATCTTTCATATCAAAATAGACAGAGGCTTCACCCTCTATCTGATCAATCAGCTGTTTTGTAATCAATGAGTTTTCCTTCTAGTCGTTTAATATGAAATGTTTTTGCAATCCCTGCCATTGTTAAATAACTGCGTTTTGGAACTCCAAGTGGTACATCTTCTGGTATAGACATATTTGTTTTTGTACTAAAGAGATTTGAGCGGGGAAAATCTGGTTCTGTACAGCCAAAACATGGTGTTCCTACCCTTGTTTTTGAACTTACTTCATTCCAGAGTATTTTATTACAAGAGGCATGAGTCATAGGTGCTCTACACCCTTGTTTGTAATAGAGACAGCCCTCTTTCTCTCCAAAGCCATCAGTATCTACTTTCCACTCAAAGTACTCATTTCTTGTACATCCATGATGTGCTAAATTACTATAAAGTTCTATTGGACGATGTAAAGAATCTACCTCTACCTCTCTTCCTTTTTCTATCATACCCAAAGTATATGCTAGCCACTCAGGGTGTATAGGACAGCCAGAGATATTGATAACTTTTGAGTCATAATCTAAAAGTGGTCCAGATTTTTCTTGCTCATTAAAAAGTATTCCACTGTTTCTCTCAGGAGCACTCGCTTTAAAAACACCTCCAAAACTAGCACAAGAGCCCACTGCAATAATATATTTTGCACATTTTGCATAATACTCTACAATTTTAGAAACTAAGACATCATTGCGTTTCATCAAAGGATCATAAGTACCCTCAAAGATAAAAATATCACACTCTAAGCTACACTCAGTGATAGTATGAAAGTTTTGAATTGAAGAGAGAGAGGGATGAGAGTATATTTCAAACTTATCTAAAAGTTTTTCTAAATTTTCAAGATTTAAAAAGGAATGAGTATTTCCATTGCAAGTTAAGCCCTGAAACCATATAATAGATGGTTTTTTATCTTGTTTTGAGTGCATTATAAATATTTTGTGAAATAGACTCTTTATACCACTCTAATGGTTCAGGAAGAATTTTCTCTCCAAAGAGAAAGACCATACCACCAAGATAGCCCATAAACAGACCAAATGCAGAGAAAAAATCTTGATTATGTAGCTCATTACACTCTACACCATCATTAAAAAACATCATCATCTCTGTAACAAAAGGTGATACACAGAGCATACCTTCGCAACCATCTCCAAACACTTCACGATTTGAAAGATAAACACGCAGAAAATATTCTATCATCTCAGGTCTTTCATCTGCCATATTAAAATACATAGAGACTATTTCATAAATTTTTTCTTCGGTAGAAATATCTTTATCGTTTATCTCACGAATATTTTCACCTAAATACTCTGATATGTATACAATGAGCTCTTTTGCAAGTACATCTTTTGAGGTAAAATAGTTATAAAAATTCCCAACACTCATACCAACTTTCTTGGCAATATCAGGAATAGTGGTAATATAAAACCCTTTTTCTGAAAACAATTTTAAAGAGGCCGAAATAATAGTTGTTTTTCTCTCTTCCTTAGTAACCCTAGCCATTAGCTTATCCCATAATAATTATAATTTATAAAGATATTATAGCTTAAAAATCATAGATTAAAGTATTTAAAAGGTTTTAACCTCTAGTACCAATAGATATACTATGCCTATGGTACATAAAGGAGGTAATGACAGATGCAAATATTTTATATACTCAAGAAGCTTTAGAAGAGATTGAGAGTGGTAGAGTCAAACTACTGAAACGGCATCTTGGACATTATTATTTCGTATTGATCAACATACTGCTGACAATCTTTTCCACCAAGTTTTACACAAGTCTCTTGCCATACTTTAGAGTGTCCTGCTTTTTCTTTTGTAAAATGTTGTAACTTAAATAAAAGTGCATGTGCATACTCATGTGGTATA
>CAZFGS010000066.1:0-6281 GCA_964518545.1 uncultured Sulfurimonas sp.
AAAATAAGGAAATAATATGATTAAAAATCTAATAAAATCAACTCTTGCACTTTCATTTGCTGCTGCTACACTTTATGGAGCTCCTGCTGCTCACTTTAATGTGATTGATGGTGACCAAGAAGAAAAATATGAAAAAGAGTTCTTACCATCTTTAGAAGATGCAACTGGTTTCTCTCTTTCTGATCCACATGAAAAAATTAATGATGCTTATGAGAAGCGTTATGGTAACCCTGAAGATCCAGATTATGATAAAGCTTGGACAACAAACCTAGATAACTTAGGTTTTTTCTCAATCTCTAATGATGCAGCATTACATGATATATTGGTATCTTCTCCGCAAGCTGCTGGTTTTCAACCCTTTAACCTTCATATATATAAAACAAAAGCTGAAAATGTAACATATATTGGGCATTTAGCACCTGAAACTATGTTAGATATTACAGGTGTTACAAATGAAGCTGATAGAAAAGCTTATGTTGAGATGTTTAAACCTCTTGATGCTTATGTAACAAAAGAGTTTGGTGGTAAAATTCTCAATACAACATACGACAAACTTCCAGCACAACCTATGATGACTTTCGAATTTGAAGTAGATAGAAGTGGTGATGTTGTTGAATGGGCTGAAGCTTTCCAAGAAGAGTTTGAAGCTGCATTTGAAGAGAAGCACTATATTATTGCTGGATTTAAAAACTTTAAAGAGACTTATGAAGAGGATCTAGAGATGCCATTTGGTACTTATGATCAGTTTTTTGTGTATGGTTTATGTCACTTTACATTCTCATACAATGTTTTCAACAAAGGTCGTCCTGATGCTGGTGTTTTTGCTCCTTGTGCAATGTATTTTTATATTAAAGAGGGAAGTAATAAAATGGTAGTTGGTATGCCTCGTCTTTCTGTATGGGCTGCTGTAATGGAGATAAAAGATCCTGCTAAACTTGACTGGATTAAAAAAATTGATAACGAAATTATTGGTATCATGAAAGATTTAGGAGCAAAAGAGATATGAAAAAATTATTAGTACTTGTTGCATCACTATCAGTACTCTTTTTTAGTGCTTGTACATCAGGCAAAACTGGAACTGCTAAAACTGGATTAGAGGGTACAAAGGTAAACACTTACTTAGTAGGTGAGTACCAAGACAAGGCAAGTGTAAAAGCTAAGCTTGAAGCTGCTGGTTTTAGTGTTTTGGCAGATTATCCATCTGTGAAAAAAGGCTCAACTTTAGTATTTACAAATGATGCTATTAAGGCAGAAGCGGCTAAACCTGGTCGTGCTTTTGCTGCAACAGTGTGTCGTGTATTTATTGATGATAAAGCTAAAATGATTAGTTTTACAAATCCTGTCTACTTTGGAAAAGCATTTATGCAAGATGAGTATAACCATGCAGTATTTGGTGGTGCATTAGAAAAAATTAATGCTGCATTTCCAGGACTTAAAGCATCTCCTGATCAGTTAGATTTTGATGCTCTTGCGGGATATCACTTTATGATGGGTATGCCATATTATCAAGAACCAGATATGCTTGGAAAACCTAATGCTACAACTGCAGATGCAGTAGCAAAAGCGATGAAGTATAAAAAAGGTAAGGCTGTGATTTTTGAACTTAAACTTTCAGATACTACAACTTTACTTGGGTATGATCTTGGAAAACGTACAAAGAAATTTGTAAAGAAAATTGGTCGTCAAAATGCAGCTCTCCTTCCATGGACTGTAGCTATTGAAAATGGTCAAGCAAAAGCATTAAATGCAAAGTATTATATCGCTCTTTCATATCCATTACTTGATATGGGTGGATTTATGGGAATTGCAACTGTTCCAGGTGCAATCACTAAAGATTTAGAGAAAGCTTTTAAAAAGTAAGTATCTTGATTGATTTTCAGAGAAGAGATTCTCTGAAGGTTATATAAAATTTATTTGGTATAGGTAAAAACCTATACCATTTTTGCTTCACGCTTGCCTTCTTTAATCTCACCTATAAGGTAAGAGCCATCAGCTTTTGCGAGAACAGTGTCTACATTTTTCTCTTCTACTACAAGTATCATACCTACACCCATATTAAATGCTCTAAACATCTCATCACGGTCGATATGCTCACTCATAAGCTCAAATATTGGAAGTACTTTAATAGCATCTTTTTGCACTTCTGCCATTAAGTTCTCAGGGAGTACACGTGGCAGATTTTCAACTATACCACCACCAGTGATATGTGCCATAGCAACAATCTCACCTTTAAGCTCTTTAAACATTTTTACATAGATATTTGTTGGCTCTAGGAGAGTTTCAATTAATGGTTTGCCATTGAAGTCATCTTCAAATTTCATACCCATTTTTTCAAAAAGTACTTTTCTTGCAAGAGAAAAACCGTTCGAATGAAGACCAGATGATGGAAGTGCTATAAGTTTGTGTCCTGCACGAACTAAACTTACTCTGTCCATCTCTGACTTTTCAGCCACACCTACAGCAAAACCAGCAAGATCATAGTCATCTTCAGAGTACATACCTGGCATCTCTGCAGTTTCACCACCAATAAGGGCACATTCACTGCGTTTACAACCCTCTGCGATACCTGCTACTACATTTGTAGCATTTACTACATCTAGTTTACCAGTTGCATAATAATCTAAGAAGAATGAAGGTGTTCCAAAGTTACACAGTAGGTCATTTACACACATTGCAACTAAGTCAATTCCAACAGTATGGTGAATACCACTGTCGATGGCAAGTTTGAGTTTTGTACCAACTCCATCAGTTGCAGCTAGCATTACCGGCTCTTTGAAGCCAGTAGGAAGTTCAAATGCACCTGCAAAAGAACCAATTCCACCCATTACACCTGGAATTTTAGTTGCTTTTACTAAGGGTTTAATGTTCTCTACAAAACTGTTTCCAGCATCAATATCTACACCAGCATCTTTATAGCTAATTTGACTCATCTAGTCTTCCTTTGGTTCAGGTAAATCACATTTCTTTGAAATGATACATAATGGACAAAAATTGGCAAGACCTGCAATAAGAGGTATGACACCTAAATAAAACCAAGGATTGCTTATAATAACACCTGTAGCAATAAGTCCAAGTCCTAAAATAATTCTAATTGGTCTACATATTTTTCTGATTTTATTGAAATCCATTCAATTACCTTTAGATTAATATTAATTTGATGCAATTATATCTTTAATTAAGTAAAATTAATCCAAATATGCTAAAATCCATTTCAAATATAAGGAATTTTAAATATGAAAAATTTTATTTACAATGAAATGATGGTGCATGTAGCACTTTGTACATCTAAAGACCCTCAAAAAGTATTGATCTTAAGTGACAATGCAGATGCTTTTGAAGCTGAAGTTGCAAAGCATGATAATATTGCATCTGAGGCATTAGCTGCAAACATAGATGCTCTTCGTGGAGCAGCAGATAGCGAATATGATGTTGTTATCTCTGAGATAGATGCAGATGCAGCAGTTTTAGCACATCTAAACCGTGTTTTAAAAGAGGATGGATTACTTGTAAGCAGACACCCATCTTTAGGTGATGTGGAGGCAAATACAACTATGATGCAAATCTTAGGAAAGTATACAAAAGTGATTATGCCATATAATCTTGGAAACGGAGAGACTGCACTTTTTGCTTCTAAGGAGTACCACCCTACAGCAGATATTATTTTACAACGTAGTGATATGCTTGATGGTTTAGAATTTTACAACTGTGATGTTCATCCAGCAGCCTTTGCTATGGGAAATAATGTACGTAAAGCATACTTGGGTGTAATTAAAAACTAATGGCATTTGAGTATGCCATAGCCTTGAGTGGTGGTATTGCTACAGGAAAAAGTACTGTGGCATCATTAATGGCCCTCAATGGTATGCGTGTTATTGATGCAGATACAATCTCCCATGAGATTTTAGACACCTCCTCTTTATGGGTAGCTGATACCTATGGAGAAGAGTATCTCAAAGGCTCTAAAAAAGTTGATCGTGCAAAACTTGGGGAACTGGTATTTTCAGACGAGAATGCCAAAAAAACTTTAGAAGCATACCTTCATCCAAAAATTCGCACTGAGATAGAAAAACGCAGTCAAAAGCAAGATAGTTTTAAATTTCCTTACCTTATAGACATCCCCCTTTTCTTTGAAAATAATAATTACAATATAAAAGATTCTGTAGTGGTTTATACTCCTTTAGATGTGCAACTTGAGCGTTTTATGAAACGTAATGGTTATTCAAAAGAGGAATCTTTAAATCGTATAGCTTCTCAGATGCCAATAGATGAAAAAAAGAAAAGAGCAACTTGGGTGATAGATAACTCAAAAAATCTGAAGCACCTTCAACAAGAGGTGGAAGATTTTGTTACAATAATTAAAAAGAAATACCTATAAAGGATTGAAGATGCAGATAGCAAAATACAGTGCAAATGGAAATGATTTTGTACTTTTTCATACACCAATGAGAGATGATTTTACACAACTTGCTCGTGAGCTTTGTCATCGTCAAGATGGAATAGGTGCAGATGGTCTTATCGTTGTGATTCCACATAGTGAGTATGATTTCGAATGGATTTTTTACAATTCTGATGGAAGTCATGCCGATATGTGTGGGAATGGGAGTCGTGCCTGTGCTCATTATGCTTATGTGAATGAACTTGCCCCTAAAGAGATGAATTTTCTTACCGGTGCAGGAGTGATTCATGCAGCAGTGGAAGAGGGTGATCTAAAAAGTGCAATGGTTTTAAGTGAGCTTACACCTCCAGAGATTATTGATACTACTATAGAACATAATGGAAAAAACTGGTGGCTTCTAAATACAGGTGTACCACATCTTGTTTGCATTCAAGAAAGCGTAGAGTCGTTTGATATTGAAGAGGCTAGAGAGCTCCGTTACAAATACAATGCCAATGTCAATATCTGTGCTTTAGAGGGTGAGAACTTAAGAGTACGAACATATGAACGTGGTGTAGAAAATGAAACACTTGCCTGCGGTACAGGTATGGCAGCTTGTTTTTATCGTAGCTTAGAAGAGAAGAAGGTAAAAGAGAGCATAGAGGTTTATCCTACAAGTGGTGAAACACTTTACTTAGGTGTTAATGAGAAAACTATAACCTTTAAAGGTCGTGTAAAAAATACTTTTAATACGGAGTGGGAAATTTAGAGTTTAAGTTGACTTTCAAGCCGGAGCTTGAGAGTAAGATTGAATTCTGAAAGTCAGAGTTGTTTAAAACAGAGGCTTATAGCCCTGCTGCTTCAACAATCTTTGCTTGATGATCTGCGATAAGTGGTTCGATAACTTCGTCAAGAAGTCCACCACTCATGATCTCATTGAGTCTATAAAGTGTAAGATTGATACGATGATCACTCATACGGTTTTGAGGATAGTTGTATGTACGAATACGCCCAGATCTATCACCAGTTCCCACTTGAGCAGCACGTTCAGCTGCATTTTCAGACTGCTGTGCTTGCATCTCTAAGTCATAAAGTCTTGCTTTAAGAACTTTCATCGCCTTTTCACGGTTTTTATGTTGTGATTTTTGATCTTGATTGGTTACAACCAAGCCTGTTGGCAAGTGTGTAATACGAACAGCAGAATCTGTTGTATTTACTGATTGTCCACCACATCCAGAAGAGCGCATAACATCAATCTTAAGATCATTTTCACTAATCTCAATCTCAACATCATCTACCTCCGGCATCACTGCAACTGTGATTGCTGAAGTGTGTACACGTCCTTGCGATTCTGTCGCTGGAACACGTTGAACACGGTGTGTCCCACCCTCATATTTCAACCGACTATAAACCTGTTCACCCTTGATAAGTGCAGTAACTTCTTTATATCCACCTGCATCACTAGCAGATGTAGAGATAAGTTCTATCTTCCATCCACGTAGATCGGCATAGCGGGTATAGGCATCAAAGAGATCCCCAACAAAGATAGCTGCTTCATCTCCACCAGCTCCAGCACGAAGCTCAACGATAATATTTCTATCGTCATTTGGATCCTTAGGGAGAAGAAGCATCTTAATCTCCTCTTCAATCTCTGGCTTACGAGGTTCAAGTTCTTTGAGTTCCTCTTTAGCCATCTCACCCATCTCGGCATCACTTAACATCTCTCTTGTATCAGAAATATCTTGTATAAGAGTTTTGTATTCTCTTGCTTTTTCAACGATTGGTAAAAGATTTGATTGTTCTCTGGAAAGATCTGTCATCCGTTTGATGTCAGAAGTGATATCAGGTGAACTTAGCAATTCGCTAAGTTCGTTATAGCGGTTGATAAACGGTGTAAGTTTATCTG
>CAZFGS010000067.1:0-6266 GCA_964518545.1 uncultured Sulfurimonas sp.
GTAAATATTCTAAAGATATTTTAGAAAAACTAAGAAGACCAATTGAACTGCTTATTCTTCTTATAAATATCAATATGACTATTTATGTCTATAATGATTTTAGCTCTATAGAGATGGTTGCTAAAGTATTTAATATCATCTATGGTTTTATCTTTACAATGATGATCTATATTCTTGTCAATACTGTAGCTGCAATACGTCTAAGTGAACTGCCAACAAGTAAAAAACAGATTAAAAATGAACTTATCAATGTTGGGATTAAGATACTTAATTTTGTTATTATAATCATAGGGCTTCTCATAGTATTGCATTTTGCAGGAGTGAATCTTACGGCAGTACTCTCTGGTCTTGGTATTGGTGGTTTTGCTGTTGCTTTTGCAGCCCGTGATACTATCAGTAACTTTTTCGGAACACTCTCTATACTCTTTAGTGATGTGTTTTCTCAAGGGGATTGGATTGTTGTTGGCAAAGATGAGGGTGTGGTTGTAGAGATAGGTCTTCGTGTGACAACACTACGAACCTTTGATAATGCTCTTATAGCCATCCCTAATGGTACTTTTGCAAACACTGATGTAAAAAACTGGGACAGAAGAACTTTGGGGCGTCGTATCAAGATGAGTCTTGGGGTGAAGTATGATTCCAAGCGTGAAGATTTAAAAAATGCTGTTAGTGAGATTCGTAATATGCTAGATAAACATCCAGGAATAGCAACGCTTAATACACAACATAGTCATAAAAGTATACATGCTCCCAAGCTTGTATCTCTTGAGGATCATGAGGGTGTTAAACGTACACTTTTAGTGTATATGGATGAGTTTGGTCCATCGAGCATTAATATTTTAGTATATTGCTACTCTAAAAGTGTCGTATGGAAAGAATGGCTTGAAGTAAAAGAGGATGTAATGCATAAAATTATGGAGATATTTGAAAACAATAATCTAGAATTTGCCTTTCCATCTCTTTCACTTTATCATGAAAAAGAGGCATCAAATAGGCTCTAAAAACTTACAAACTTTAAATAGCTTTGCCAAGTTAATGAGCTCAAAATTCCTGCTGCAAATCCAGAGATAATTGCTGAGATTATTATCCCAATATTAGCCTTGGAATTTTTGTAGAGTCTCCCAATAATAGAAGGTTTATATGTATAAAATGCGATAAAAAGTATAAATGAGAGGATCGCTTGTACTAGAAAACCATTCTCTAAGTGTGTAAGGGTATCAAGGGAAATACCAAATGCAGGTGCAACACTTAATGCAAACCATGTTCCAACAATCTTATCAAAGTCAGATTTTGTTGTTTTAAAAACAAGAACACTTAAAAGAAGTGCTGATAGGAAAAGTGTACTCTCATCAAGGTATAAAAGAATGAGTAGACCACTCAGTAAACCAATAAAAGAGTAAAAAATATTTTTAAATGTCATTATACGGCCTATGTAAGTGAAGTTGTTTGGTAAAGTTTCATCAGTTCTAGATAAAAATCTTTTTCTGTATGCTCTTCTAAAAGTCCCTCAACTGGGAAGGTATCATAGTAAAGTTTTTCTAGCTTTTTAAATCTATTGGGGATAAGTTTAGAGAGTAAAAAGGCACTTATCTCTTTTCTTATAAGAACGGCAGGTGGTAAGAGCCCAGCTTCTAAAAGTTCTAATATCGAATCTGCATGGTAAGAGATTTGATGGTGTTGCCCATGTGGACATGTGTTTTTACTTACAAGTGTTCTACATTTGTTGCAGTATACATACTCACTTGCTATGCTTATCTCTATCTCAATCCCTATCACCTTATCGATGATAGATTTATTTGAGTTACAATCATAAAACATACCAAGACCAGCATGATTTCGTCCAATAGTAAGACGGTTACATCCATAATTTTTAGCAACAATAGCATCGATGATAATCTCATTGTAGCCTGCAAAAATATAACTGTTTTCAAGTGGAACAATCACAACACGGTTTTTTGGTAGAAAGTTGTTAATAAAAAACTCCAAGGATTCTTTTCTGACATCAAAAGCAAGGTTGGCACTGTCATAAGGTTTAAGTAAGAAGATAACAAGTAAGTCTGTTGTTTCTAATGTTTGACGAATAAGTCTCTCATGTGCACGGTGAAGGGGATTTGCCGCCATAACTAAAGATGTAGTATGATTGGCTTCAACAAGCTTTTTTGCTTGTTTGATTTTTAAAATATTTTCATTGGTTTTTGTATTTGTAAGTGTATACTCTCCACTGAGTGCCCACGAGCCTATGCGTTTAATTGTAGCCATTACACCTGGATGTGTTAAATCATCTGTCCCATAGATATGTTTGACACGCTCTTTAGGATCAATTTGAAACACTTCATCAACTATAAGAGTTGCAAACTCAAGATCATCACAAATGATGCTGATCTCCTCTCCCATCTCTAGGGATTGTATCATCTCTTCATTTTTCTTTCCAGATGGAGCTAAAATAAAAGGAAATGGAAATGTTTTGCCATCAAGCATTCCTGTTTTTAGAACAGAAGCACTCTCTTTTTCTCCCATTAGTTTAGTAACAGGATTGAGTAAGCCATCTTTGACAAGTTCAAGTGCCGAAGCAGCTTCTTTATCTATGTAAAGAGTTTTATTTTTTCTTAATGATGTCATATTTCTTTCTCTTCTCCCATAAGCTTTTACGACTTATACCTAATTTTTTTGAGAGTTCCGTATCTGGATATTTATTTTGGTAGTTGAGTACTATAAATTTAACATAGTCTTCAATTGGGAGGATTTCACCCTTATCGAAGATGTTGTTTTCACTTTTTATCTCCAAAACTGGATGTGCAACATCTTCTATCTTGTCAGTACTGGCAATAATCACTTTTTTATCGCTTATAAGATCACAAAAAGTTTTTTTATCTGCTTTTTTGAGTACTTGATAATCAATGATGTATATAATGCAGTTTTGAGGAAGAGAAGAGACTTCATTAAGAGATTTTGGATCGCTGAGTGTTAAAAAGTGGATAGGAAGATTTTTTTCTTGTGCATACTCAAAAGCAAATGCATCACTATGTTTTTGAAAACTTGAACTTATAAAAAGGGGAAGTTCAAGAGTGCTGTAATCATGATCTTGTGAAACACTTGAGAAAGAGTGTGTAAGGTATTTTTCATAAGCTTGATTGCGTTTTTTAAGTTTCTCATAGTCTTGATAATGGTCTATCTTACGGATAAGTTCTTCAATCATAAATGGTTTTAAAATATAATCTTTAGCACCTGCACTTAATGGTTTAGAAACAGTATCGT
The DNA here is from genome assembly GCA_964518545.1 of uncultured Sulfurimonas sp. Classification (GTDB taxonomy): domain Bacteria; phylum Campylobacterota; class Campylobacteria; order Campylobacterales; family Sulfurimonadaceae; genus Sulfurimonas. The sequence goes on from CAZFGS010000067.1 coordinate 3,256, forward strand.
TAGAGATATATGAAACCATAAGGATCACAATGGAGTTTTTAAATGTTTCTATAACAGGATTAAAGTCTTGTCCATTAATGTTAGTTGAGAGAAGTACTACATCGTAGTTTGTGCTTTTAATCGCATCCTTTGTAGAGGTACACATCTCACATATATGTCCTAACTCACCTAGCTTTGTTGCTATACTCTGTGCTAAATAAATTTCGTTTTCTATAATTAGTATCTTCAAATTTTTGTCCAATCAAAATATTTTAAATTTGCATTTGCAATCACTCCAACACCTTCGCCTCTACCAATAAAGCCGAGTTTTTCAGTTGTTGTTGCTTTTATGTTTACTCTTGCCATCTCTATGTTAAGAAGAGGTGCAAGAGTTCCTCTCATCTTTTGTTTATATTGTCCAATACGTGGTTTTTGTGCGGCAATTGTTATATCTACATTAATGATTGTAAAACCAAAGTTGTAAATTTTACGTACCACCTCTTGGAGTAACTCTTTTGAGTCGATTCCTTTATATGTATCATCATTATCTGGAAACATCATCCCAATGTCCCCCATACCTGCTGCACCTAAAAGTGCATCTATGAGTGCATGAATTGCAACATCACCATCACTATGTGCCAAAAATCCATAATCAGAGTCGATTAAAACACCACCAAGCCACATGTCACCTTTTGTATCAAAGGCATGAACATCAAAGCCGTTACCACTTAATATATCTGCTGATGGAGCGCTTAAACATGGGATCTTATTGAGGTCAGCAGGGTAGGTGATTTTATGTGCATTTTCTTCGCCAAGTATAAACTCTCTTGAACCACCATAGGCAACTATAGCACTACTTTCATCTGTAAATTCTTCTGAAGTACCTAAAGCTTTTTTGAGTGTTTTAGTATGGGATAATTGGGGGGTTTGAACTCTTTTAACAAGGTCTCTATCTATAGTGTTACCATTATATACAATCGTATCTGTTAGTGGTAAATAAGGAACAATGCAATCTGCAAGGGTCGATTGAGAAAGAATTTTTTCAAGAAAGTGTGTATCTACACATGCTCTGGCTATGTCACTTACGAGAACATACTCAGTATCGACGACTTTAAGAGCATTTGCTAAAGAGATCTGCCTTGAGCTTCCACCCTTTATGAAAGTGTATGAAGCATAGTTTTTCATAAAATTAATATCATCAGCAGAAGATGTGATAATGATTTTACTAAAAAGAGAGGTCTTGGCAAATCTATCTGCTACAAATTGCCACAAAGGCTTATGATCTATGCGAAGCCATTGTTTCTTAACTTCTTGGTTAAAACGGCTAGAACTACCAGCAGCTAGTAAAATAAGTGTTGTATTAGGCAAATAAACTCCTACGCTTATTAAAGTGTTACGAAATTATACACTTCTAAAGCTTTTTTTAATCTTGAACAGTTTTTAATGTCGCTAAAAAATACAAATTTTAAATAAAAAATCTTATCTAGTAAATGACTTTATATTGTTTTAATTTTATTTGATTATATTTCCACTATATATACAAAGTTATAAAAGAAATATTTAGGAGAAACTATGAGATCTTCATGGGTAAAAGAGCGTGAAAATGATTCTGTAAGAACACAGATGTATTACGCAAAAAAAGGCATCATCACTCAGGAAATGGAGTATGTTGCAAAGATAGAAGACTTATCACCAGAACTTGTTCGTAGTGAGATTGCACGCGGACGTCTGATTATTCCTGCAAATGTAAACCATACATCATTAGAACCAATGGCTATTGGAATTGCAAGTAAATGTAAGATAAATGCAAATATTGGTTCGTCCGCAATTGCATCTGATGTTATGGGCGAAGTTGAAAAGATGGAAGTTTCTCAACACTATAAAGCAGATACAGCAATGGATCTCTCTACAGGTGGAGATTTAGATGAAATTAGAAAAGCTGTTATTAATGCTTCGAAGATTCCAATTGGGACAGTGCCAATTTACCAAATCTTACATGATGTTGGAAATAACATAGAAGATTTAAGTATAGAAGTTATGCTTGAAGTGCTTGAACGCCAAGCAAAACAGGGTGTGTCTTATTTTACTATTCATGCTGGTTTCTTGTTAGAGACTATGCCAAAAATTGCTCAACGTAAGATGGGTATTGTATCTCGTGGTGGCTCATTGATGGCTGCATGGATGATGCACTATCACAGAGAAAACCCTTTTTATACAGCATTTGATGATATCTTAGATATCTGTGCAAAGTATGATGTTTCTCTTTCTTTGGGTGATTCACTTCGTCCGGGTTGTTTAGCTGATGCTTCTGATGATGCACAACTAGGTGAGCTTAAAGTTTTAGGTGAACTTACATTAAGAGCATGGGAAAAAGATGTTCAAGTTATGATTGAAGGTCCAGGACATGTTCCATTAAACCAAATTGAGCGTAATATGAAGATTCAAAGAGAACTTTGTCATGAAGCTCCTTTCTATATTTTAGGACCACTTGTAACAGATATTGCTGCTGGGTATGATCATATCTCTTCTGCTATTGGTGCAGCTGTTGGTGGTTGGCATGGTGCTAGTATGTTATGTTATGTAACACCAAAAGAGCACTTAGGACTTCCAAATGCAGATGATGTACGTGAAGGTATCATCGCTTACAAAATTGCTGCTCATGCAGCTGATATTGCTCGTGGTCGTAAAGGTGCGAGAGATGTCGATGATGAGATGAGTGATGCACGTTTCTCTTTTGACTGGGAAAAACAGTTTGAACTTGCACTTGACTCTGAAAGAGCTCGTGAATACCATGATGAAACACTTCCTCAAGATGTATTTAAAGAAGCAGAATTTTGTTCTATGTGTGGACCAAAATTTTGTTCTTATAAAATTACACAAGACCTTATGGATAATCCAGAAGGTATTGAGAGAATTATTGCCGATACAAAAGCAAAAGAGGAAGCTGAAGAAGCAGCTCTCTTAGCTTAAAAAGAGATTTAATAGAAATTGATTTTAAATAAGACAATATTTGTCTTATTTAGATATGATAT
>CAZFGS010000068.1:0-6258 GCA_964518545.1 uncultured Sulfurimonas sp.
CTCTCATATTATGCCATTTTATACTTAATAAAAAATATAGGGGGCATATCATTATACAAAAAAATGAGATAAAAATGTGATATTCTTAATATTTCGGACCTGCTAAGTTACTTATCGAAACATAATTAAAATTTATTTCTTTTCAACTATGCCTAATATCACAAAAGTATCATTGATTTCATCTACATAAAAGGGTATAACAAAGCCACCATGGACTACATCGCGAACATTATTATCATCATAATATATTGATTTCTTATATTTATTATACTTTGTTGGAATATTTATAATGATAGTATCTAGATAAGATTTAAAGTTTTTTGCAACTTTATAATCTATAGTAATCATCTCATCTAAGATATCTTTTAGCTGTGTTTCATAGAGCTCTGATGCTACAATATTCATCCTATTTTTCTCTCTTTTTCAGCCACTCATTTATCTCTTTCATACAGAGACTATATGTCTTGAAAGACTCTTTTTTATCAGAGTATTTCTCCAATTCTTTTATAAAAAGAGTTTTCAATTTATCTTGAGAAGGATTCACTACTCCTCCTCTTCCTCTGATGTTTCAGAATTTTCAGATGGTTTATTTCCATAGATCGTATCTACATCTTCACTTATCATCTGAATATCATCCATAGCATCTTCATAAGCTTCAAGTTTGGCATCACACTCATCTTCATCATCTGCTGCTAGGGCTGCTTCTTTTAAAGAGTCCTCAATCATATATGCTTTAAATGGCATACCATAGTTGTATACCAATTCTCCACCATCTTTACCTTGTAAAAAAACTGTTGCTGTACCACCCAAGAGTAAAATAACAGCAAGAGCTTCTAAGGCAAAACTTTTCATTTTACACCCAACAATTTTTAATAGTGCGATAATACCAAACGCGATAGCAAGGTATAAGCCAAGTGTCTTATGTTCAATTAATTCATGCTGACCTGCTTCACTCAGATAATCATATATCTGAGGTCCTGCTTGCGATCCCGTATACCAAACACCAACCATTGCGATTGCTGCGACTAATGTAAGACGTGAAGATATCTTAGACATCCCCTCACTCTTTGTAAACATATAAACTAAACCAAAAACTGAAGCAACAACGGGTAAAACCATTGCAAAGTGTGCTGTAGCTGGATGTAACATCATAATATTCTCCTATTTGTTATAATTATGTATTATAATAAAATAATAACAACTCATGTTTATCACATAATTATAATATGTAATCTTAAGTTATTTTTTATCAATAGCATCTTTTGCAGACTTGATTGCTGAACCAAGTGCTACCTTTGCTACACCCCAGGCTTCTATACCCATACGTTTTGCTTCTTGTGCTTTTGGGGACTTAAAGGCTGTATCTGCATGCTTCACCGCATTTTTTGCAAAAGAAGCAAATCTCTCTTTCATAACTTCTGCAGTTTCTTTAGAGATATGTACTAACTCTTCTAAATCATAATGCATCTCTTTATTGATAGATAAAAGGATTCTATGTATCACTGGAGAGCTTTGAGATGCCTGTGTTATTATCACTTGAGAGAAGAGGATATCTGTTTGATTAAGATCTTCGATTATGGTGTCATAATCTTCTATCAAGATATGTTTTGCTTCCACAGGTGTATAAGCAAGTCTCTTTTTAAATCGATCTATCGATTTTATAAGCCCACTTCTCATACCTCGAAGTGTAGCACTGAGAATCTCTTCTGCTCTATTTGGTGTAGCTTCAGAAAGATCTATCGCTACGATAAGAATCGTTGAGAGAATTTTTCTTATACGTATAGTATTAAGAGACCCCTCTTTGATAGCTTCAAAAGTGATCTCTTTAATCACTTCAATGGTGGTTTCACTAATATCACCATCACTATCTTTTTCAAGGGCAGTTATAAGTGCAGATTCAACCATCTCACTTAAGATGTCATACAGATCTATAGACTGAAGTTTTACCTGATGCAGTTTTGCCAAAGCAGTATCATTTAATTTAACTCTCTCTTCTAAAACATCGAAAACATCATATTTTGTCTCTTGAAGTTGTGTATACTTTTTCTCTAAACTTCTCTCAATCAACTCTTTTTGTGCAAGCAGTGTTTCTACATCCTCTTGTAAAGATGAAGTTTCTAAGTTTAAAATAGTATTTACCAAACTTTTCATTTCAGCTAAGTTCAATTTATCTACATCAAAGTCATTATACTCTATAAGGTTTTCTATTGCAGAAGAAACTCTTTTTTCCACACTTTTAAATCTTCTGCTATAGGACTTTTCAAGCTCTTCATTTAGTTTTTCTACATTCATTTTATACCCCTTTTAAAGTACCATTTTTATATCTTGATGTTTTTTCAATGCCTCAAATATAAAAGTTCTGTCCTCTTCATTATGTACGAGTAAATCAAGATTCATACTTATATATTTTCCTGTTTTAGAATTATTAGAGTGAGAAAGCTTGTGCTCTCTCTCTTCTATCACATCATGGATCGCTTTTTCTAAAGCCTCTTTTTCACTTGCAATCACCTTATAGCACCAGTTACACGGATATGTAAGTTCCAATTTTTTATCGTCTAAAGTTACCACTTTTACCTCCTGATTTAGATTCTAATTGTACATTACGGATTATCATCCCTTTATCTATTGCTTTTACCATATCATAAATTGTTAAAAGCCCTACACTTGTTCCTGTTAAGGCTTCCATCTCAACTCCTGTTTGTCCGGTAAGTTTTGCTGTTACTGTTAATTTAAAACCGGGAAGATTTTCCAACTCTTCTATATCACAATTGATTCCACTAAGATTGAGTGGATGGCACATGGGGATAAGAGTGCTTGTTTGTTTTGTTCCCATAATTGCTGCTATAACAGCTGTTTGCAAAACAGGACCTTTTTTTGTTCTCTCAGACACTATTGCATCATAAGCATCGCGACTCATCTCTATAGTTCCACTCGCCACAGCAACTCTTGTTGTTTGTTCTTTCTCACTTACATCGACCATCTTTGGTCTTTGATTTTCATCTAAGTGTGTTAAATTCATTTGATTCTCTTTATAAAGTGTATTTGTTTGACACTATTATAGCAAAGAGGTGTTAATGATTTGTTTTGATACGATGAAGTGCTATTTCATACTCATGTGGATGATTTAGATTTAAAAAAGGTTCTCTATCAAAAAAATCTACATAGTTTGTCTTTACACTTTTAAGTAAAAAGCCTAATTTATGTTGAGACTCTTTTTGCATTTGTAAAAATTTTTCTTCTAAAGTATGGTGATAAATACCGCACATTGGTTGCATCTTACCATCAAGTCGAGCTATTGTAGCATCTATGTTTGAAGTATCTTTTTCTAAAAGTATCTCTATTTCATCATTAGTGATAAATGGAGTATCGACACTTATAGCAAAAAACTTTTCACTTTGAAGTTTTTTAAAACTTGCTACAAAACCTGCTGTTGGAGCATATTCTTGAGAGTTGTCTTCTATAAAATTTGCCTCAAAAGAAAACTTCTCTTTATCTTTGCATGATACATATACATTGGAAAATATTTGGGAAAGTCTTGAATATTGATACTCAGTAAGTGTAGAAAATGTAGAAAAAGGAAGAAGAGATTTATCTCTCTTCATCCTTGAACTTTTGCCACCTGCAAAGATGACACAAGGGGTGTTAAACATTAGTTTCTTGTAAGCTCTGCTTCAATTCTTCTGTTTTGTGCACGACCTTCTGCAGTATCGTTTGATGCTACTGGGTTTGCTTCACCAGCACCCATTGCACTTAGTTGTGCTGGGTTAACACCTTTAGCTACAAGTGCATCTTTAACTGCATTTGCACGTTTTTCTGAAAGTTTTTGATTATATGTAGCACTACCACGTGAATCTGTATAGCCAACGATTTTTGCATCATAGTTTGTGTATCTATTTAAGAAATCTGCATAAGTTTGAATAAGAGCATCAACATCAGCAGGAACTACAGCAGAATCATTTGCAAAATTAATCTCAAGATTTACAACAAGTGGACAACCATCTACATTTACTGCCTCACCAAGTGGAGTGTTTGGACAAATATCTTTAGAGTTAAGAACGCCATCTTGATCATCATCACCATCTACTTTACAACCATCAGCATCTACTGTTGTACCAGATGGAGTTGTAGGACATTTATCTAAATCATCAGTTACACCATCACCGTCACCATCAAGAACAAGAGCACATCCAAGAGCATCTACTTTAGTTCCTGCAGGAGTATGTAAACAGTTATCTTCTGCATCAACAACACCATCATTATCTTCATCAAGTGGAGCAGCTACAGGAGCAACTTTAGGAGCTCTTTCACCAAATGCATAATTAAGACCAGCAAGAACTAACATATTGTTGTCTACACGAACATTATAGTTATTTCCAACTTTAGCTAAATACATCGCTTCTGCTTTAAGTGATAATGCTTCTGTAAGTGGAACTTTAACACCAGCACCTGCATCAAAAACGATACCACCAAGGTTTCTGTCATTAACATCACTACCAACAAACTCATACCCTGCACCAGCTTTTACAAATGGTACAACAGCATCCATTGCATCAAAACTGTAAACACCATTTATAAGTGCACGAGTTACTGATGTGTCTGTGCCATTGTCGTTATCTACATCTGGAGAATAAAGAACAGAAAATTCTGGAGAGAAGTTTGAATCTGGAAGGTTGTATTGTAATTCAACACCACCTAAATAGTGATCATCACCTTTAATCCCTACATTTCCCTCAGCCATATTGTAACCAACCATTGGAGAGATTTCATATGCATAGTCATTTGCTAAAGCCATAGTACCTAGCATAAGTGCTGGTATAAGAAGAAGTTTTTTCATCTTTATTTCCTTGTATTATATATTGAATTGTACTTGAATTATACCCAAGAAAAGTGAAATCTTAGTGATTTCTATCTCGGATCTGTTATATACCCTGTAATTGCAGAGATTGCAGCAACTGCTGAATTTGCAAGATAAACCTTAGAGCTTCTACTTCCCATTCGTCCAACAAAATTTCTGTTTGTTGTAGAGATGGCCACTTCATCATCACCAAGAATTCCCATATATCCACCAAGGCATGCTCCACAAGTTGGATTACTTACAACTCCACCAGCATCAACAATGATGTCTATATAACCTAAATGGTTCGCTTCACGAAGAATCTTTTGTGTTCCTGGAGTAACAATAAGACGTACATCTTCATGCACTTTATGCCCTTTTAAAATCTCAGCAGCCACTTTTAAGTCAGCTAAACGACCATTTGTACATGAACCAATAAATGCTTGGTCTACTTTAATTTTATCTGCTACGGCTTGCACAACAGAGTGTCCATTTGATGGTAAAAATGGGTAAGCAATCACAGGATCAAGGTTTGCAACATCTATCTCAAGAACTTCAGAGTACACTGCATCTTCATCAGAATAATGCTCTTTTGACTCACGTGCTAAGTTTTTATCTGCTAAAAATTCTCTTGTAATATCATCAACAGCAACAATTCCAGATTTTGCACCCGCTTCAATCGCCATATTACACATAGAAAATCTATCGTCCATTGTAAGGTGCTCAATCGTTGAACCAGTAAATTCTAGTGTCTTATAAAGTGCACCATCTACACCAATCATACGAATAATTTCCAAGATGATATCTTTTCCCGTTGTATGTTTTCCTGGCTTGCCACTAAGAACAACTTTAATAGATTCAGGAACTTTAAACCAGTTCCCTCCGGTAATCATTGCAAATGCAAGGTCAGTAGAACCCATACCTGTTGAAAAAGCTCCAAGAGCACCATGAGTACAAGTGTGTGAATCAGCACCAATGATAACATCACCAGGAACTACAAGCCCTTTTTCCGGTAAAAGTGCATGCTCAATACCCATATCTTTTTCATCAAAAAAGTTTTTAAGTTTATGTTTTTTCGCAAAATCACGAGAAATTCTTGCCTGATTTGCTGAAGCAATATCTTTTGCAGGGATAAAGTGATCTAAAACAATAGAGAAACCATCTGGATTTGCCAGTTTTTTTGCACCACTTAGATTAAATGCTGAGATAGAAATAGGAGTTGTAATATCATTCCCTATGACCATGTCGATGTTTGAACGGATAATTTCACCTGCAAAAACCTCGTGACCAACATGCTCAGAGAAGATTTTTTCTGTAATAGTTTGAGCCATAATATGAACCTCTTAAATTATAATAATGGCGCGATTATATCATAAGAGTTTTAAAGTGAGTTTTGCTGTACTATTCTTTGATTTTTTTAATCT
>CAZFGS010000069.1:0-5991 GCA_964518545.1 uncultured Sulfurimonas sp.
GTATTAAAAAAGATCACTGGTGCAAAAAATGCAAAAGAGTTTGCAGATCTACTTAATGGACTCAAACGCCGTTAAGAATCCTCTATAATCTCTGCAACTCTTTTTGAACTTCCATGCTGGAGGTAACCATTAAGGGCTTGTGAATCTTGAAAAAATTTCTCTCTGTCATACTTTTTATAAGCTTCTAAAAGGGTATCAACACTTACATCATCTTGGATAAACTCCGGGTGGAGTGTTCTATCTGCAAACTTTTCAAACATAATATTGCCAAGGCCAAGATAGTTGAGTTTAACAAGTCGCGAAGCGATAAAATAATCAAATTTATTGGCGATATAAGTGAGTATGAAAGGTGTTCCAATAAGGGAAGCCTCAAGTGTCGCTGTACCACTACATATAAAAGCAAAATCAACTTCTAGCAGTGTTTTATGTGCATCTTGTACAATTTCAAAATATGAGAGATCACCGTAGAGCTCTTGTATCTCATCTTTTGAAAAATGTGGGGGTATGATAATGACTGCTTTTTTCTCTATCTTGTGTACAAGTTCATGGAAAATTGGCATCAGTTTTCGTATCTCACCCTTACGGCTTCCTGGCATAAACGCGATAGTGCGTATCTCAGGAGCTATCTCTGTTTTGTGTTGTGTAATGATATCAAGAAGAGGGTGCCCAACATACTCTATGGGTGCATCATCAGGATAATAACTAGGCTCAAAAGGGAGTATAGAAGCGAGTTTGTCTATAGTCTGAGCTAAAACAGGTATACGTTTTTTCTTCCAAGCCCAAGCTTGTGGGAGAATGTAGTAGATTATCTCTTTATCAGGGTACTTTTTTTTAATCTTTTTTGCCAGAGGGAGATTAAAACCTGAAGAGTCAATAAGAAGAACTTTATCTACATCTTTAGCTAACTCTACCATCTGTGCATTAAGCTTGAAGAAGAAACGCAGCTTTTTTAATGCATCAACAAAACCCATAATCGCTAAACTTCTTAAATCTACAATAGGCTCACCTAAATCTTTATCAAAGATACCAACAAATTCTGTAGTATCATTAAGATGTTTTTTGAGTGATTTTAAATGTATATTTGCCGAGTGTTCTAGTGCTGATACTAAAATTTTCATGATTCACTATCTCCATAAACTTCATAACTATCATCAATATAATAAATAGTAGTAAATAGTAGTAAAACAAGTAAAAGTAAACGCAACTCTAAGCCTTCATGATTTATAATGTCATCATTATATCAAAGGTGGTCTGAAATGCTTATATCAAATGCAGTAGTTTGTGATGAAAGTGGCGAAAGAAGAGTTGATCTTCGTATAGAAAATGGTGTTGTTGTTGAGATAGGTGCAAACTTAACAGACACAGATGTTCTCGATGCAAAGGGGAGCTATTTACTCCCTTCACTTGTAGATACAAACATCAGACTTCAAGATTCCAATCTTAATGCCAAAAATATTCATGCTATCTCTAAAAAAGCACTTCAAGGTGGGATAGGGCATCTTGTATTAAATGCAGATTCAACACCAGCTATAGATGATGAAGTAGTTTTGGAGTTTGCCCAAAATGGTACAGCAACATTGAGTGGTGCTAAGATCGATTTGATGCTAAACACTTTAAAAGAAGATATGAGCCTGAGTAATATCGCCATACTACTGAAAAAAGGTGTTGTTGCACCCTATATGAGTACTATTGCAAAAAATGATATTGCTATTAAGATAGCTGAGTATGTACAGATGTATAAGGTGACACTTTTTTGTAAGGCTGAAGATAACTCTTTAAAGAATGCTGGTGTAATGTTAGAGGGTGAGGTGAGTTCACACCTTGGTCTTGCAGGTATCCCGGCTTTAAGTGAAGTGCTTCATGTCTCTCGTATGATTGAGATTGCAAAACATTTTCAGGTTAGTATACTTTTCAAGTCTATAGCATCGCCGCGTTCTATTGAACTTATTAGCAAGGCAAAAGAGGAGGGGGTAGATGTCAAATGTGAAGTGAGTATACACCATCTTCTTCACTCTGATGAATCATGTAAAGGGTTTAATACAACAGCAAAACTTGATCCACCACTAGCTTCAAAAAAGGATGTTGTATTACTGCAAGCGGCTCTAAAACACTCAGAGATAGATCTATTAACAACACTTCATCAACCAAACTCCCCAGTAAATAAAGAAGTGGCGTTTTTTGATGCAGCTTATGGGTGTGAAGCACTAGAAGATGCATTGCCACTTTACTATACAAAACTTGTAAAATCCAATCTTATTAGTATGAGTGAATTAGTAAAGCTAACTGTGAAAAATCCTGCAAAAACGATAGGCTTAGAATTAGGTAAGATTGAGGTGGGAACTAAAGCAGACTTCGTGCTTCTTGATACTCTAAAAAGTTATAAGGTGAAAAACCCTCAGTCACTTTATAATGGTGAAGTACTTTATGGGGAGTGTAAGACTATTTCTTAGTCTTATCACCCTTAAGTACAAAGTAAAAAATCCCTGCAATTACCACAAAGATAGCTATACGAAGTGTGAGTGTTGTTATATCGGTTGTATCGTTCATATCTTTTCTCCTCTATGTTCTTTTTCTATAAAATTCTTTTTTATACTCAGCAAATCTATCTTCAAGTATTGCCTCACGCACCTCTCTCATAAGGTTAAGATAATAATGCAAATTATGAAGTGTTGCTAGTCTAAAATATGTGATCTCTCGAGCACGAAAAAGATGATTCATATAAGCACGTGAGTAAGTTTTACAGGTAAGACATTCACACTCAGGATCGATTGGTGCAGGGTCTTCTTTAAACTTAGCACCTTTGATATTCATTTTACCAAAAGATGTAAAAAGTGTACCATTTCTTGCATTTCTAGTAGGCATAACACAGTCAAACATATCTATACCACGTTCAATGTTCTCTATGAGGTCTTCAGGTGTTCCAACACCCATCAAATAACGAGGTTTGTCTTCTGGCATATACTGAGTAGTATGCTCTACTGTGTCATACATCTCATTGTTTAGCTCACCAACACTAAGACCACCTATCGCAAAACCATCATAATCCATAGCACAAAGCTCTGTAGCACTCTTCGTACGAAAAGCTTTATCTGTTCCCCCTTGGATAATAGCAAAGATATTTTGATCGCTACAGATCCCTTTTTCTTGTTGAGAACGAAAATACTCTATAGATTCTTGTGCCCAAGCAGTTGTTCGCTCTATACTTACTTTAATGCGCTCTTGTGTAGCAGGAAGTGCTACTAAGTCATCAAGTATCATCATAATGTCAGAGCCAAGATTTGTTTGAATATCTATCACTTTTTTTGGGGTAAAAAAGTGTTTGGATCCATCTATATGGCTTCTAAATTCTATACCATCTTTTTTAGGTTTAGAGATATCTGAGAGGCTAAATGCTTGAAACCCACCACTATCTGTTAAAAAACTTTTTGGATACTGAGTAAAACCGTGAAGTTTTCCTAACTTTGCTATGGTTTTATCACCAGGACGAAGGTATGTATGGTAAGTATTTGCAAGGATGATCTCTGCACCTAGTTTGTTAAGTAGATCATCTACATCTAAAGATTTAACACTTCCAATGGTGCCAACAGGCATAAACACTGGGGTTTTAATGGTAGAGTGTTTTGTTGTTATGGTTGCAGCACGAGCCTTGCCACTTTGAGCTTCAAGAGTAAATTGCATAATTGTAAAAAATCCTATTTTTAATTATGCAATTATACCATTAGTCACGCGGTTTTTGAGGTGAAAAGTCGATTCCTTTGATAGTTACATCAAAGGATTTGTTATCTTGTACTTTTTTCATGATATTGATGGGCCTATCCATCTTGTAAAAGATAGTTTTCATCACTTGTCCGTTTTTATCGTACCACTTTTGGTAGCCCTCTTTATAGTTATTGACATAGTTGACTTCAGTGAAGAGGTGACCCTCTGGAGTGTACTCTTTTTGGAGACCATTTTTTTTACCATGCAGATAAGGAACTTCAAGAGCAAGCTTTTTATTTTGAAAGTACTCTTTTTGTAAACCCTCTTTAAGATCATTGACATAAGTAACCTCATGCTTTATAGCCCCATTAGGATAATAAGAGTACTCAACACCATCGAGTTTACCCATCTTATAATGCACATCAGAAAGTTTAACGCCTTGTTTGTCATACCAGGTAAGTTTACCATCGCGTTTGTTCTTTATATAGTTTACTTGATAAGCGAGTTTTCCCATTTGATAGTAAACTTTCTCTATCCCTTGTTTTATGCCAGCCTTAATCTCTGTGTTTGTACCATCTATGTAGTTTGTTTCAGCTTTTACCTGACCACGATCAAAATAGGTGACAACAAGTTCAGCTTGCAGTGATGTAAAGAGTGTTGCAGAAAGTAAAATGGATGTGAAGTATGTATTCATAAAAAGATTTGCCTTTGTTATTTTAGTAAAAATATATCTAAATATACTTTTAGCAAAATAATTACCCCTCAAAGGAGGGGTAAAAAGAATCTAGTTCCAGCCGTCTTTAACAACTTTTGTAGATTTGTTATATGGATACTTTTTAGTTAACTCTTTGATTGAAAGTTTTTGATCACCCTCTCTCATAAAGTGAGCTAATGTTACTGCAGCCCAGTAATCATTTTCATACTCAGTATCTTTAAGTTGTAAAGGAACACCTTTATCATTAACAGTGTGACATGCAGCACAAGTTACAGGACCAGCATATTCACCATCTGGAGAATATTGAAGTGCTTGTTCGTGTGTTGTACTATCAACTGAACGCTCTTTACCATCATATCTTGTAGAGTAAAGACCGTGAGTCGACTCATGACATGATTGACATGCGATGTTTCCATGTGCTTTAGAATATCTATATAAAGAGTATTTGTTAGGTAAATCAATTGGGAAGTATTTACCACCAGTTTCACTCTCAACAAATGGAGCAACATGACAATCCGCACAGTGAGGCTCACTAGCACTTAACCACCAGTCGTTACCACCAGAAGCAGCCATATATGGAACATCTCCACCAGTTGGGTGATTCCATGGTTTAAGATCAAGTTTACCATCTTTACCTGCATTTTTAACAAGTACAGCTGATTTGTGATCTGCATAGTAAGAAAGAACTTCATTGTTCCCAGTTGTTTTAGGGTCAGCAATAGCAGCAAATTTCTTCTCATCTCCACCAGCTAACTCTTTGATAATCTCTTTGATAGATTTGTTTCTCAGTGATTTACCAGATTGAGTTGAATCATGAGTGATATTATCATAGTTTTGCATACCTTGAGCTACTTTAGTGTGACAGTTAGTACAGTATAAACCTCTTAACTCGCCAGCATCTTTACCATGCTCATCTTTAACAGAAACATTTTTATATTGCCATTTACCATAATCATTTAAGAAGAAAGGAGGCTTAGCATCAGGGTTAGAGTGAGCATCACGTCTTACATAACAACCACCACCAGATTTACGAATATCACCTTTGTTAAATCTACCTTCACCATATCTGTCTGTTACTCTAAATGGATTAGAATCATCATTCATATTTGGATTTTGGAAGTGAGTAGGGTGACAAGATTGACATGCTTGACTTCTACCAGCACCATCTGGCATTGGAACCATTGCAAGGTGGAAACCATGAATTGCTTCTGAAAGAGGCTTAGCTTTTACAGCTTTGTATCCACTAGCAGTAGGGCGTGGCTCTTGTAAGTTCCCCGAAACATTATCACCATGACAGTCTGCACAGTTTACTAAACCAGTTGAACCAAGACGGTTACCAGAAGCATTTTCACGGTAATCTTTTAAGAAAGTTGTACCATGGTGAGCATCGTGAAGTGAAAGGATGTTGATTGAAGACTCTGCAAGTCTTGCCATATATTCAGATTCATCAGGGTAAGATTTCCAGTAGTTATACTCTTTGTCAGAGAAACCAAGACCTTCATCTCTTGCCATTTGAGCAGCCTTACCATTTCTTGAGTGACAAGCATAACAGTTAGGAATATCTACAGGGTTTGTAC
>CAZFGS010000070.1:0-5872 GCA_964518545.1 uncultured Sulfurimonas sp.
TAATAGAAGATATATATATTATAAAAGTTGATGAAGAGAGAATAGAGACACGGGTAAATATGCAAAGAACTCTAGAAGGTTTAGGATTTTCATATAAAGACTTTATAGGTTTGCAAAACGATAAAAAATATCTAATTTTTGGATCGTTTAGTGTAGCAGAGGCATTTTTAAAGGGATATATTGGATAACCATTTTACAATCACCATTCATGACGATAGTGGTGTGAAGCAGATAAATCTACACAAGTTTGTCAAGCAAGCTATCTTGTATACTCTGGTGTTTTTAGTTGTTGTGAGTTTTCTTGGTGTAGCTGTTATCTTGTACTTAAGTTCAAGTGTTGAAGATATACAAACAAAAAGAACTTCAGTAGAACTTGCATATAAAAAACTTAAAAAACAAAATAAAGAACTTCAGGCTACTATGGCATCAACAAAGTCATCTCTGCAAAAGAAACAACAAGAGCTTCATGAACTTTCAGATTCCTTATCTGAGATAGAAACAATGATAGGTATGAATCCAGTTTCAAGTGAAGGTTCATTACAAGAGAGAGTAAATTTTACAAAAATTAACTCTGAGCATATGGCTACAATGTTACAGCTTATACCTAGTGGCTCACCTATTGAATACCACGGTATTACAAGTAAGTTTGGTTATAGAATCCATCCGACACTAGGAAAACATGAGTTTCATCGTGGTAGTGATATGAAAGCAAAAATGAATACTCCCGTATATGCACCTGCAGATGGAATTATAGAATATGCAGGAAATCATAAAAAGAGTGGTTTTGGTCGTTTAGTGATTATTCAACATGCATTTGGCTTTAGAACCTACTACGGACATTTAAACAAAATTGTGATAAAATCAACAAAATTTGTAAAAAAAGGGGATTTAATCGCCTATACTGGAAACTCTGGTATGAGTAATGGTCCCCATCTCCATTATGAGATACGTTTTATCCATAATGTAGTTAATCCATTTTGGTTTATAAAGTGGAGTATCGAAAACTATAATCAAATATTTGAAAAGGAAAAGAAAATACCATGGCAATCTTTAGTAACAGCGACAGCGAACATAAAAGTACTCAAACCGACTCAAACACTACCATCATCACCACAGGTGCAAGAATCAAAGGGGAAATAGAGTTAGACTGCAACCTTTATATTGATGGGGTGCTAGATGGTGAAATCCACTCTAAAAAAGAGGTCAATATCGGCAAAAATGGTCAAGTTAAAGGGGTAATCAATACACAAAGGTTAGTTGTTCAGGGAACTGTTGAGGGTACTATTAATGCAGATAGAGTAGAAATTAAAGCTGCTGGACATGTGAAAGGGGAGATCTCTTCTTTAGAATTAGTCATAGAATCAAGAGGTATTTTTGAAGGAAACAGTATAGTGAAAGATTCGAAAGACTCTAAAAAAAAGATAAGTGCAGATCTTTCTAAATCTTAACTAAACTTCTTAGGGTAAAATGTCATCATTAAAACTACCCTAGGAAACTTATGTCACAGTCCTCTTTATTTCATTATTTTAAAACACATAAATCAAATGAGTTGGATCTTCTGGTATGTGATGATATTAAAGAGGCACATGAACTTGAAGCTGTTGCTCACTTTTTTCGAAGAGATGTTATACTCTTTCCAGATTTTCGTCCAAGTTTTGGAGATGATCTTCGCTCCTATAAAGAGGAGTTACATGAACTTCTTGCTGCTTTAAGAACTTACTACAAAGCGAAAAAAAAGCCACTTATCATATCTCCTTTAAAAACATTACTTTTTCCTTTACCAAAAGAGGAGTTGCTTGAGAGTATCACTTTAGATTTTGGAGAGGTTTTAGAGTTAAAGTCCTTTAAAGAGAAGATGCTCTTTTGGGGTTATAACTTTGTTGATATGGTTCAGGTCGAAGGGGAGATCTCTCATCGTGGAGATATTATCGATATCTTTGTTCCAGCAACTTCAAACCCTATAAGAATCTCTTTGTTTGACAATGAAATAGAGCAGATCAAAGAGTTTTCTTTAGAGACACAAAGAACTCTGGGTGAGGAACTTGATACATACATGCTAACACCTGCATTTTATTCTTTGGATGAAACATCATTCAATCAACTACAAGAGAAAGTAGAAAGTTCTCCATTTGATGCAATGCTTAAAGATATAGCATCTTTGGGATTTTGGTATCTCGAAGATCAAAGTATTGATTTTATGCAAGATAAAAAAGTGATGCTCTCTCGAAATCTTGACGATACTCTTAAAGATGCTTATGGAATCAATAATCCCCGTATAAGTAGAGAAAAGTTTGATCTTGAGATATTAGAAGAGAATGATGATGTTAAAGAACTTGTTGTTACAGATATAGGTCAGCTTCTGCGCGTTCATACAGATAAAAAAGTCACTATTATTGCAGCTTCTGCAGCTTCTCTTAAACAAGTTGGTTTATATGATACTTCCAACATCACACAAGTAACAGCAGGGTATATCTTAAATATAATTACCCCTGATGAGCTCATTATCTCTTTAAATAAACCTGATAAAAAACGCCGTCGTAGAAAAAGCTCTATCATGCTTGATGATTTAAAAGCTGGGGATTATGTTGTTCATGAAGATTATGGTGTTGGTATCTTTGAGAAGATAGAACAAACAGAGATACTCGGTGGTGTGAAAGATTTTATAGTTATAAAGTATGTGGGTGATGATAAAATCTTACTTCCTGTGGAAAACTTAGACTTTATAGATCGTTATATTGCAAGTGGTGGAAGTGTTCCTGTTTTAGATAGACTTGGTAAAGGGAGTTTTGGAAAACTCAAAGCCAAAGTGCGAAAACGTCTCTTAGAGATTGCAGGTCAGATTGTAAATACTGCAGCAGCTCGTTCACTCATTAAAGCACCTAAGATTGCTATCGCTAAAAAAGAGTTGAGTGAGTTTCAAAAACTCTCAGGCTTTGAATACACCGAAGATCAGACACAGGCGATAGCTGAGATTATACAAGAGATCTCTTCAGGGCATATTATGGACAGACTTCTTAGTGGTGATGTTGGTTTTGGAAAAACTGAAGTGGCACTCAATACTATCTTTGCTGCATATAAGTCCGGATTTCAATCAGCATTTATAGTACCAACAACACTCCTCTCAGCACAACACTGGAGAAGTGTTGATGAGCGTTTTAGTGAGCTTGGTCTTCGCTATGCGAAACTTGACAGGTTTGTCAGTACAAAAGATAAAAATGCAGTTATAAAGGGACTTGCAAGTGGAGAGATAGATTGTGTTGTTGGGACACATGCCCTTTTTGGATTGGAATTTAAAAAACTTGGTGTGGTTATCATTGATGAAGAGCATAAATTTGGTGTAAAACAAAAAGAGAAGATAAAAGAGCTTTATCACAATGTCCATCTTCTTTCTATGAGTGCCACACCAATACCACGTTCACTCAATCAAGCTATGAGCTCGATTAAAACAATGTCGCAACTCCTCACACCTCCAAGTGAACGCCAAGGGGTAAGAACCTTTGTCAAAGAGTATGATGAAAAACTTATAAAAGAGGTGATACTACGGGAGCTGCGCCGTGGAGGTCAGGTGTTTTATGTACATAATTCTATTGATCATATGCCTATAAAGCTCGGAGAACTTAAAGCTCTTTTACCAGATCTGCGAGTTGTGATGCTCCATTCTAAGATCTCAGCAGTTGAGACAGAAAAAGAGTTACTCAAGTTTGAAGCAGGGGAGTATGACTTGATGGTTGCAACAAGTATCATTGAAAGTGGTATACATATGCCTAAGGTCAATACTATTTTAGTAGATGGAGCAGATAGATTTGGTATTGCAGATCTGCATCAGCTTCGTGGCCGTGTAGGGCGCGGTCATGTAGAGGGTTTTGCTTATTTTATTGTAAAAAGTAAAGAGCTTTTAACAGATGAAGCAAAAAAACGTCTCTTAGCACTTGAATCAAACTCTTTTCTTGGTTCAGGTTCAGTTCTTGCCTATCACGACTTAGAGATACGTGGTGGTGGAAATCTTGTAGGTGATGCACAAAGTGGACATATCAAAAATATAGGCTATTCTCTTTACCTACGAATGTTAGAAGATGCCATAAAAGAGTTGAGCAATACTCAAGAAAGTGAACGGGCAAAAGTAGATATAAAACTTACTATCTCAGCATATATCTCTGATGAGGTGGTCAAAGAAGATAGACTGCGTTTAGATATCTATAGACGTCTCTCTCAATGTGAAACACCAGTAGAGGTGTATGAGATAGAAGAGGAACTTAATGATAGATTTGGTGAGTTAGATCTTCCAACAAAACAATTTTTTGAATTGATGGTTATTAAACTACTCTCTTTAGAGAAGAAGATCAAATCTGTTAGTAATTATGGACAAAATATTACTATTACCTATATAAATGAATCAAAAGAAACAATAAAATCAGAGAGTAAAGATGATGATGATATCATCAAAGCAACACTTTTTTATCTAAGAAATAATAAACCAAAGGTACTATAATGAGAATAGCATTTATCGGAGATATCGTCGGACAACCTGGACGTAAGATGATCCAAGAACATCTTCAAAAACTCAGAGATGAAGAAAATATAGATTTCGTTATAGCAAACTATGAAAATGCTTCGCATGGATTTGGACTTACTATGAAAAATTGTGATGAACTCTTTTCGTATGGTATAGATGTGATGACAGGGGGCAATCATTCTTGGGATAAAAAAGATATTCTTCCTTTGTTTGATACGAGAGAGATTTTACGTCCCCATAACTACCCGAATGAAGTTGCAGGAACAGGTTTAAAAATATATGATGTTGCAGGAAAAAAATTGGCTGTTTTGAACTTGATGGGACATTATGGTTTACCTATGAGTGATAATGCCTTTCGTTGTGCAAGAGAGAATGTGACTAAATTAAAAGAAAATGGTGTGCAAAATATTTTTATAGATTTTCATGCTGAAGCAACAAGTGAAATGCGAGGGATGCTTATGCTTTTGCAAGGAGAGGTGGCTGGAATCATAGGAACACATACCCATGTAAGTAGTGATGATTTCCAGATTTCACATGGAACCGCATATCTAACAGATATAGGTCTTACAGGCTGTAGAGATAATGTTATAGGGATGGATAAAAAAGTTCCTTTAAGACAATTTCTTACAGGGATGAAAGGGCATTATGATATCCCTAAAAAGTGTAAGAAAATCTTACAAATTGCTATTTTAGATATTGAAGATGGGAAAGCTATAAATGCTTTTAAATTAAAAATATTTGATGATAATAGAGTCTTAAAAACAGAGGCTTGGCTAGAAGAGGACTAGGCTACAGAAGTGATTTGATAATAGTTTTCATTTGCTGTATATGTATCAATCATAGTATTTCGTAGATTTTGTATTGTGATATCTTGTATCTCAGGTGAGAGTTTACTACTTACCCTTGGGGTTTGATGTAAGGTAGCTTTTGGTTTTTTTAAAAGTGAAAACATTGTTTTATCTTCTACATATTTTTCTTGAGCATTATTTTGGGCATTGACTTTTGAAAACTTGAGAAGTTCTGGATTTTTATTATCACTTTGGAGTTTTTGTTGATTGTTGAGAACCTTATACCCAGAGATGTAATTGATAGGAAGCTGTGGTTTTATAGAACTACCACTCTCTACAGTATTTAATATATTTTTAAAAGAGCTGCTTTCTAGTTCTTTTGTAGGAGTATTTTCTTTCTCTTTGTATGTTTTTTGCGTTGTATTTGAATGCACAAATGTTTTAAACGATGATACATACATAAGAGTTCCTTTTTTCAACTTGTGTATAATTATAACATATTATATATCTCTAGCAAAAATATATAGTAATAATCACACTAAAGTGATATAATACTTATTTTATAGTTTTA
>CAZFGS010000071.1:0-5769 GCA_964518545.1 uncultured Sulfurimonas sp.
CTTTTTGAAGGCGATATTAAATTACTGGAGCAATTTCAATGATAGTTACAAAATCTTGGTTACAAGAGTGGATAGATTTAGATGGTCTCTCTACAGATGAGATTGCAAAAACTTTTAATGCTATAGGTCTTGAAGTTGATCGTATACATGAGTACAGAGTACCAAAAAAGATTGTTTTTGGTCATGTTTTAGAGTGTGAAAAACATCCAGATGCAGACAAGTTAAATATTTGTAAGGTAGATATAGGTACTAGTGTTCGCCAAATTGTATGTGGTGCTTCAAATGTTAGAGCAGGGCTTGATGTTGTTGTTGCTACTATTGGTGCAGAGATGCCAGGTGGTCTTGTGATTAAACCAGTAAAACTTCGTGGTGTAGAATCTGAAGGTATGATCTGTTCAGCAAGTGAGATAGGACTTCCTGACATCGGCAATGGTATTATGGAACTTGATGAGAGTATTGGTGCTTATGAACTTGGTGCTGAAGTTGCAACAAATGCTATATTAAATGATGATTTGATTGAGATAGAGCTTACGGCCAACCGTGGAGATTGTTTAAGTGTTCGTGGTGTAGCACGTGATTTATCTGCTGCTTTTGACAGACCTATTAAAGAGTATGTGGTTACAGATAATGATGATAAACGTGGTATTGGTAGAATTTTAAGCTTATCTCATGAAAAAGAGTTTGATATTTCATTAAGTTATAAAGCGGTGGAGCTTAAAGATCTTGCACTCCCTCTTAATGTAAAAATTCGTCTTGCACAAATTGAAGAGAATAGAGAAACCGATATAGAAGCGATGATGCTTTACATCACACATGCTACAGGTGTGATACTTCGTGCATATAATTATGGTTTCTTTTGTACTGAAGATGAAGTGATGGCGAAGGTGGCTTTACAAGAAGATGAAAATGGATATGCTTCTATTATGGGGAAAGCCAAAGCTTCTACTATAGGGATTATTCAGTATGATGAGTCTAAGGTTACTTATAAAGAGGGAACAGTACTTATTGAAGCTTCTTATATCCCACCAGATATTATCTCAAAACAGATGGCTACAAATAAATTAGAAGCTGGTCCAATGTTTTATAAAACATCACGTGGTTCAGAGCCAGAACTTAATGGTGGTCTTTCTTATTGTATAGATATGATTGAAGCACACTCTAGTTCTTCAACTTTTGGTGGAAGCATAGACCTCTCAAATACCCATAAAGATACTATTGTTATCGTTACAAAACAAGAGATCGATGATATTATTGGTGCAAAGATTGATAAGGTCAAAATATCTAAGATACTTAAGAACTTAGGCTTTGATATCTCTAAATCTTCAACAGACAAGTTTGTCGTGTCAGTTCCTCAATTTCGCCATGATATTGTAAATAAACAAGATATTATAGAAGAGATTGTAAGAATGGTTGGGATTGATAATATCCCATCAAAACCTTTTGTTCTTACTGAAGACAATCGCCTAGAAGATGATTATTTTACATATAAAAAACGCAGTGTATATAGACATCGTGCAGCTTCTAATGGTTTTCATGAAAGTGTTCATTTTGTTTTTGATGAGAAAAAAGTACTCAACTCTTATGGGTTTGAGACTACAAAAGAGGAGCTTGAACTTTTAAATCCAATTGTTCAAACACTTGATACATTAAGACCAACACTTCTAACAGGTTTGCTAAAAGCAGCTTCTCAAAATGTGAAGAATGGTTACTCTTGTGTAAAGCTTTTTGAAGTTGGTTCAGTATTTACTCCTAAACGCGATGAATCATTAAAAATGGCATTTATCTTCAGTGGAGAGAAAGAGAAAGAGTCATTAATAAATGGTGGAAAACCTTCTAAGGTTGATTTTGCATCTTTTGTGCAAAAAATAGCTGATGTTATAGGAGATATAGAACTCCGTGAATACAAAACTACTCATGCTTTATCACATGAATTTCAATCAGCTGAAGTATTACTTGATGATGTATCTATTGGTGAGCTATTTCGTGTACATCCTGAAGTTGAAAAGGCTTATGATTTAAGTACAACTTTTATGTGTGAATTAGATTTTGAAAAACTCTCTTATGGATTAAAAATTGCTTCAAAAACATCAAAATATCAAGCATCTTTTAGAGATTTAAGTGTTATTATGCCTCAATCTATGAGTTATGAAAATGTGAAGTCTGTGATTGAAAAAAGTGAGATCCCTAATCTTGTAAGATTTTATCCTGTAGATAAGTACAGTGATGAATCTTTAGGTGAAAATATGAGTTTAAGTATCCGTTTTGTTTTACAATCTACTGCAAAAACACTAGAAGAAGAAGATATTAACAATGTAATGGAAACTATTTTAGGAGCCTTAGGTTCTGAACTTGGAATTGGTTTAAGATAATGAGTAAGGTAGTAGTATCTCCAGCAAAATCATTTTTTCTAAGTATCTCAGAGATTGCACCAGATAAGTCTATATCTCATCGTAGTGCTATGTTTGCTATGTTAGCAGATGGGGAGAGTGTGATAGAAAATTTTCTTCGTGCAGAAGATACGATGAACTCTTTGGAGATTGTTAAAAATCTTGGGGCTCAAGTGGAAGATGATGGAACTACTATTAAGATCTCAAGTGATGGTATTCAAGAGAGTTTTGAGGTACTAGATTGTGGAAATTCTGGGACTGGAATGCGTCTTTTTTGTGGACTTTTAAGCTCTGCTAATGGACATTTTGTGCTTACAGGAGATAAATATCTTCGTCGTCGTCCAATGAAAAGAGTTACTACTCCTCTTATAAGTATAGGGGCAAAGATAGATGGACGTGAAAATGGGGATCTAGCCCCTTTAAGTATCCGTGGAGCATCATTGCAAGCTTTTCATTATGAAAGTAAGATCGCTTCTGCACAAGTGAAATCTTGTATGATTCTTGCAGCTCTTCGTGCAGATGGGGAGTGTACTTACACAGAACCTGAACTTTCGCGTGATCATACAGAGAGAATGTTACAAGGGATGGGTGCAGAGGTTAAGGTTGATGGTTTGAAAACAACGATTCAGCCAATGACACAACTTCTTTCTCCTCTCACTATCCGTGTGCCAGCTGATCCATCATCAGCATTTTTCTTTGCAGTGGCTGCAGCAATTACAGAGGGGAGTGATGTGATTTTAGAAGGTGTTACACTGAATCCTACTCGAATTGAAGCTTTTAAAGCTTTAGAGAGAATGGGTGCAGATATCACTTATACACTAAATGATAATAAATATGAACCAATCGGAGATATCAGAGTAAAATATGCACCACTCAAAGCGATAACAGTAGAGAACAATATCTCGTGGCTTATCGATGAATTACCAGCACTCAGTATTGCAATGGCTTGTGCTGAAGGTGAATCACTTGTGAAAAATGCAGAAGAGCTACGTGTAAAAGAATCAGATAGAATCTCTACAGTGGTAGAGGGACTTCGCTTTTGTGGTATTGAAGTGGATGAATATAAAGATGGCTATAAAGTAGTGGGTGGAGAACTTCACTCAGCTGTAGTAGATAGTGATGGTGATCATAGAATTGCTATGAGTTTTATTATTGCAGGACTTCGATGTGGTATGGAAGTGACTGATTTAGAATGTATCAATACCTCTTTTCCAAATTTCTTTGAGTTGCTTCAGAGAATTACTACTATAAAGTTAGATAGATAATGATGAAAATACAACTTGCAGAGAACTATGGTTTTTGTTTTGGTGTGAAGCGTGCTATTAAAATTGCAGAAGAAAATACAAATGCTGCAACCTACGGTCCACTTATCCATAATTCAAAAGAGATAGCAAGACTTGATCAAGATTTTAAAGTTGGGCTTGTTGATGATTTTAAAACTTTTAAACCAGGTGAGAAGGCAATTGTCCGTACTCACGGGATAGTAAAAAGTGAACTCGCAGAATTAAAGGATTCTGGTGTAGATGTAGTTGATGCAACTTGCCCTTTTGTTACAAAGCCTCAAGAGATCGCACAAGAGATGAGTGAAGCAGGGTATGATGTGATTATATTCGGAGATGAAGCACATCCAGAGATAAAAGGTGTAAGATCTTATGCAACACATGGTGCAAAAGTTGTGACAAATGTAGAAGATTTAGAAGACCTAAAACTTCATGAGCGTATTGCATTGATTGCACAAACTACACGTAAAGTGGAAGATTATATGGAGATAGCCAACTATCTTATACCTCGCCATAAAGAGGTACGTGTTTTTAATACTATATGTAATGCTACCTTTGAAAATCAAGATGCTGTGAGAAAGATCTCAAAAGTTGCTGATGTGATGATTGTAATTGGTGGGAAAAATTCATCAAATACAAAACAACTTTTCAATATTGCAAATGAAAATTGTGAAGATTCGTACCATATAGAGGATGAAAACGATATCGATTTTTCATGGTTCCAAGATAAAAAGTTTTGTGGACTCTCTGCTGGAGCTTCTACACCCGATTGGATTATACAAAATGTGATCGATTCGATTCAAAAAAGTGTTAATTCTTAACTTTTCTAGGAACACTTTTACTTTCTTATTTAAAATATCACTCAATTAATAGCAAAATAATCATTTTTTAGATATAATCACGACAATTTTTATGTAACAGAGGATAGGCAATGGCGTTCGATAACGAATCATTTGAAGAAGAAGAAAATTTTGCAGAGATGTTTGCAGAGAGTGAAAAAAAACAAGAGACAAGCCGTATAGTAGAGGGTGAAGTTGTTGAAATTCAAGCAGACGAAAACAGAGCATTAGTAGGTGTAGGTGACAAACTAGAAGGTATTATTAACTTAGATGAGATTAGTGAAGATGGTGAACTTAAGTTCAATGTTGGAGATAAGATCAAAGTTATGATTATGGGATACTATAATGAGCGTCCTAAAATCTCTTACAAGAAAGTATTAGAGCAAGAAAAAACTATTGAATTCATCGATGTACACAAAGAAGACTTTGAAGATGTTATTATCGAAGGTATTATTACCAAGAAGAATCGTGGTGGTTATGTAGTAGAAGCTGATGCAGTTTCTTTTTTCATGCCACGTTCACTTGCAGCTTTTAAAGATACTGACGATGTTGTTGGTCGTAAGATTAAAGCACAAGTTATTAAAGTAGATGCAGCTGAAAACTCAATCATCGTTTCTCGTAGAAAACTTTTCAACGAAGAGCGTAAAAAGAAAAAAGAGATTATCGATCAACTTATGGCAGAAGATGTTGTTGTTGAAGGTACAATTAAAAAAATCACTTCATATGGTATGTTTGTTGATGTTGGTGGTGTTGATGGACTTGTTCATTACAACGAGATCTCTTACAAAGGGCCAGTAAACCCTTCAAAATTATATGAAGAGGGCGATACAGTAACTGTAAAAGCTATCTCTTACGATAAAGACAAACGTCACCTATCTCTTTCAATTAAAGCAGTTCTTCCAGATCCATGGGCTGAAGTTGAATCAGAACTTGATGAAGGTGATACAATTACTGTAACTGTTTCAAACATCGAAAACTACGGTGTATTTGTTGATTTAGGGAATGATATTGAAGGTTTCTTACATATCTCCGAGATCACTTGGAACAAAAATGTTAAAAATCCAAATGATTACTTAGAAGTTGGTCAAGAGATTGATGTTGAAGTTATTGAAATTAATTCAAAAACTCATAAACTTCGTGTATCGTTAAAAAGATTACTTCCTAAACCATTTGATGAGTTTATGAAAAACTACAATGAGGGTGATATTGTAACTGGAACTGTTACTTCACTTACTGATTTTGGTGCATTTGTTCGTATTGATG
>CAZFGS010000072.1:0-5600 GCA_964518545.1 uncultured Sulfurimonas sp.
AAAAGTTAGCTAGTTAAATTAGGTGGAAATTGCACTTGTTTCTAGAATTGGCGTTCTGATAAAAATATTTTGTTGCTATCATTTAACTTTTCAACCATACTCGCTAAGTTTGCATTCCACTCTTGGTACTCATCTCCTGCTTCTTGCATGAACTGAAGTATCTCTTCTTCTGTAAAATCGTCTATATCGTCATTAAAATCATTCATAAATCACCTCGTATAAGTGTATTTTAGCATAAATAGGTACATTGATGGACACATAACTATATACATAACTCATATTTTTAGATAAATTATTTGTTGTTGAAAAAGTCTTTGAAAGTATGTTGTTTAGGGAGTTTAAGTATGGTGCGCCCGACACGATTCGAACGTGTGACCGCTGGTACCGCAAACCAGTGCTCTATCCAGCTGAGCTACGAGCGCACACCATTTCTCTTTTAAGAGGGTGAAATTATAGCACTTTTAACTTATAATATTCTTTATTGCTCTATCTTTTTGATGATATTATCTATCTTTTGTTCTTGAATATAGAGTTCATGTGTTTTTCTTACATAGGCTTGGAGTAAAACTTTTAAGTCGTTATTCCCTTCCACATTGAAATCTTTTGCCATCTGATGCTCTAAAAATGGGGCAAATTTTTCATCCACATCCACATCAAATTTTCGACCTCCAATATGTAAACCTATTTTTTTACTCATAAAGATTTAGCCTAAAATACTTTCGATTTTATTAACAATCTCTTCTATCTCTAAATCTTTCATCGCGTTTTCTTCGCCAAGTCTCTCTATCTCTTTATCTTTGAGTTCACGTTCTGCTTTGAGTGTCATCAACTCATTTCTTAACATCTCATTTTCACCTTTTAAAGAGTGAAATTGTTGAAGTACTTGTGAGACTTTTTCACCTAATCTATCTAAAGTTGTTTGTTCTTGCATAAATGTTTCCTATATTCTTTAATATAACTATAATTTTAGCATAAAAAAATAGCTCAAGAGTATATTATCCAAAGATTTAGTATAATTTATCAATTAACTTAGAAGGTAATTTTTTAATGTCTCATTTTGAAGAATATTGTACAAAATTTGTTCACTCTGTTGGAAACAAAGCCGGAGCAATCTCCCCTGCTATTGTAAGTTCAGCAGCATTTGCATACGAAACACCAGAAATAGCAGAGGGAATTTTTAACGGAAGTGTAAAAAAACCTCTCTACTCCCGCATGGGTAATCCAACCACAGCTCGCTTAGAGTCTATCATGGCTGAGATGGATGGAGGCATTGGTGCTGTAGCTACTAGCTCTGGTATGGGTGCGACTACACTTGCAACAATGTCACTCTTAGCATCAGGTGATGAGATTATAAGTATAGGTGGGCTCTTTGGAGGCACATACTCCCTCTTCAATGAAACCTTTCAACGTTTTGGAATTACAACACACTTTTTCGATGTTGATGAACTTAAAGAAATTCAAAGTGCTATCACAGATAAAACAAAGATACTTTTTTTAGAGAGTGTGGGTAATCCTAACATGAGACTTCCAGATATCAAAGCTGTTGCAAAGATAGCGAATGATACAGGAGTAGTACTCATAGTTGACAACACCATCACACCTTTAAGTATTTCACCCTTAAAACTTGGTGCAGATATTGTTGTGTATTCAACAACAAAAATCATCTCAGGGAGTGCAAATGCACTAGGTGGATGTGCAGTTTTTCGTGCCATTAATGAGGGAAATGACAAGTTTAAAACATCACGATATGGATGGATGACTAAGTTTATCAAAGGTGCTGGGAAAATGGCACTTATCCCCAATGCAAAAAAACGTGCCCTTAGAGATATTGGGATGAGTGCCAATGCACAGGCCTCATACCAAACAATGCTTGGTCTTGAAACACTTGCTCTAAGATTGCCACGGGTGATTCAAAGTGTTGAAATTGTAGCAAAAGCTTTAGATAAAGCGGGACTTAAGATCAATCACCCATGTTTAAGTAAGCATCCTCACCATAAACGCTACCAAGAAGATTTTAGTAATGGATGTGGAACACTTCTTACTATAGATATGGGTTCTAAAGAGGCTGCATATAATTTTCTTAACAAAACAAAGATTGCAACTATTACAGCAAATATTGGCGATTCTCGTACATTGGCTCTCCATATGGCTTCAACCATTTACAGTGATTTTGATCAACAAACAAGAAAATTTCTAGGTATCACTGATGGGCTTATCCGTATATCTATAGGGCTAGAAAATCCTCAAGATATTATAGATGATTTTTTAGAAGCGGTACTATAAAATGGCAACACATATAAATTATGAACTTCGAGATGAAGTAAAAATAAAATATCCAAAAAAATACAAGGTTTACCTTTTAAATGACGACTACACCTCTATGGATTTTGTGATAGATATCCTTGTAAGTATTTTTCATAAAACATACGAACAAGCAGAAAATATTATGCTTGAAGTGCACAAAAAAGAGCGCGGTTTATGTGGTGTTTATACCCATGAGATAGCTGAAACAAAAGTGATGCAAGTGATTAAGAAAGCAAGAGACAATGGCTTTCCACTTAAGGCCACAATGGAGGAGGAGTAATGATTAGTTCTTCACTTAACGATATTTTTCAGAAGTCTATCCTATTTGCAAGGGAACTTCGTCACGAGTATCTTACTATAGAACATGTTTTTTATCTCCTTCTTAGCTCTAAAGAGGGTGCAGCTATCATAGAAGCCTGTGGTGGAAATGTAGAAAAAATGAAAGAGGAGCTAGCACTCTATATAAAGAGCAATATAGACTCCCTTCCTGAACATATTGCACAGGACCCTTACGAGAGTGTAGCCCTCTCACGTTTAGTTGACAATATGGTAAAACATATCCAATCGGCTCAACAAAATATAGCAGAGATTGGTGACCTCTTAGCAGCTATCTACGATGAAGAGCACACTTTTTCTTATATGCTTCTCAATGAGTATCAAATCTCTCGTCTTGATATACTTGAACTCATCTCTCACTCTCAAACACCTTCCCTTGAACAAGAGAGTGACGGTTACTTAGAAAAGTATTCTATCAATCTTCTTCAAAAAGCAAAAGAGGGAAAAATTGATCCTGTCATAGGACGAGATGATGAGATAAAAAGAGTAATGCAGATTTTATGCCGTCGTAAAAAGAACAATCCTATTTTAGTAGGGGAAGCTGGTGTTGGTAAAACTGCTATTGCCGAAGGGCTTGCCTTGGGTATTGCCTCAGCTAATGTACCAAAAATCTTACAACAAGCACAACTCTATGCCCTTGATATGAGTGCTCTGCTTGCTGGAACAAAATATAGAGGTGATTTTGAAAAACGGCTCAAAGGTGTGATGGATGAACTCAAACTCCAACCAGATGCAATCCTTTTTATAGATGAGATACATACCCTCATTGGTGCAGGAGCAACAAGTGGCACTATGGATGCAGCGAATCAGCTAAAACCTGCCCTTGCTTCTGGTGAGCTTCGCTGTATGGGAGCTACAACCTTTGCCGAATATCGTAATGGATTTGAAAAGGACAAGGCACTAAGCAGAAGATTTTCTAAAGTTTCTATAGATGAGCCATCAGAAAAAACTAGTTACCTGATTTTAAAAGGGCTGCAATCAACATATGAAAAACATCATGGTGTCAAATACACAAACAAAGCACTTAAAGAGGCTGTAGCACTCTCAAAACGCTACATAACAAATAGATTTCTTCCGGATAAAGCCATAGACCTTATAGATGAGACTGCTGCAAAATTTCATCTACAAAAGAACCAAAAAACAAAGGTAAGTGCTAAAGATATACAAAAGACAATTTCCAGTATTGTTGGCATCTCAAATGGCACTATAGATAAAGATGAAACTACATCTCTAGCTACTCTTGAAGAAACACTCAAGCAAAAAGTTATTGGGCAAGACAGTGCAGTTATGGAAGTAGCAAAGGCTATAAAAATCTCTAAAGCTGGTCTTACTCCATCGGATAAACCGATAGCTTCATTCTTGTTTTCTGGTCCAACAGGTGTTGGTAAAACAGAGCTGGCTATCTCTCTTAGTAAAACCCTTGGTATTAACTTTGAGCGTTTTGATATGAGTGAATATATGGAAAAACATGCACTTTCACGTTTAGTAGGAGCACCTCCAGGATATGTAGGGTATGAGCAAGGTGGATTACTTACAGAAGTTATCAAAAAGCATCCTTACACTGTTTTACTACTAGATGAGATTGAAAAAGCACATCAAGATTTAATTAACATACTTTTACAAATTATGGATAGTGCAACACTCACAGATAACAATGGCTATAAGGCAGATTTTCAAAATGTTATCTTAATAATGACATCAAATATAGGTGCAAATGCCAGAAGTGTCATGGGCTTTAATAAAGACAGTAGTATCTCAAAAAATGAGGAGTTAAAATCTTTCTTTACTCCAGAATTTAGAAATAGATTAGATGCCATAGTAGAGTTTGAGCAACTCTCACAAGAAACAGTTCAAGCAGTTGTAACAAAATTTATAAATGAACTCAACCAAAAACTTCAAAAGAAAAATATTCTTGTAGATATCACTGATAATGCTGTAAAATTCATAGCACAAGAATCATACTCCATCGAGATGGGAGCACGACCTCTTAAACGTTATATACAAGATAATATAACAAATAAACTGAGTGATGAGATCCTTTTTGGAACTCTTCAAAATGGTGGTAAAGTGATAGTATCATATAAAGAAAAATTACTCTTAGAGTTTGAAGAAGCACATTGAGAATTCCAGAGCTTAATAAATACAATTTAGATTTTCCAGATCCACGAGATGCTAATGAAGATGGCATAGTAGCATGGGGAGGGGACTTGAACCCCTCTCGTCTTATCAAAGCATATCATCTTGGTATCTTTCCATGGAATTCACCTCAAGATCCCTTACTTTGGTGGTCACCCCAGCCAAGACTTATCTTAGAACTTGAAGACTTTAAACTTCGTAGATCTCTAAAAAAGAAACTCAAACACTTTGAATATAAATTTGATACAAACTTTAGAGAAGTTCTGGAGAAATGTGCTTCAACACCAAGACCTGGACAAGAGGGAACATGGCTTCATAACGACTTAATAGAGTCCTTTGAAGTACTTCATGGTATGGGTATAGCTCACACTGTTGAAGCCTATCAAAATGGTGTGCTAGTTGGTGGCTTATATGGACTGAGTATTGGAAAAGTATTTTGTGGTGAGTCGATGTTTGCACATGTCAGCGATGCATCCAAAGCTGCTTTTAGTATTTTAGTAGCCCATCTCAAAGAGTGGGGATATGAATTTATAGATGCACAAGTCCCAACACAACACCTTCAAAGTTTAGGAGCTAAAGAGGTAGCAAGAGAATACTTTCTTATGCGCTTAGAAAAAGTAAAGATGAATAAACCAGATCATCTCTGGAGAGTAGAAGAAGAAATACTAAAGAAGCTAATATAGACCTTTACAAATAAAGCCAACAAAAATAAATATAAATAAAATAGTTGTGATATTAAAAGAAATTACATAGATTTAAAAGTATGATAAAAAATAAAAAGGGAGTATTGATTGACGAACTAGGCAGCGACCTACATTCCCACA
>CAZFGS010000073.1:0-5448 GCA_964518545.1 uncultured Sulfurimonas sp.
ATACAATACTAAGATTAGAACAACTATATGCGATACAGAGACAAAAAAGGAAATAGAGGGATGATAAAAGATTTTTTTACCTATGGTGAAAAGGTAGAGGGTTATGATGTTAGAGTTATTAACGAACGTGAAGCTAGAGCTGCGGCTGGAATTTTATTTGCCATTGGGATTTTAAGCCTTACCAATGCAGTGATGCTTTCTCATGGAGTGGTTACTCGTTATTTTATCTCATTTTTCACACTTGATTTTCTCATCCGTGTGATCAATCCTAGCTACTCACCATCTATGTTACTAGGGCGTTTTTTTGTGCAAAATCAAACACCTGAGTATGTAGGAGCAGCACAAAAACGATTTGCTTGGGGGCTTGGTCTTCTTTTAGCTCTACCTATGTTTTATCTTCTTGTTATCAACTGGCAACCAAATCCTCTTAAGGTTTTTGTTTGTATCATCTGTCTTCTACTCTTGCTGAGCGAGTCTGCTTTTTCCATCTGTCTTGGATGTAAGATATACAATCTTGTGATGAGTTCTAAGGCAACTCACTGCCCTGGTGGTGTTTGTGAGATTACAAGAAAAGAGAAGATCCAAACCTTTAACACTGCACAAAAAATCATAACATTACTTACTGCACTTATTGTAGGCGTTGGTAGCTATGCATACTTCTATAAGCTTGAGAACAAGACACATATAGGTCAGTTTGTAGCAGAGGCGATGATGTCTCAAGAGGAGCTCAAAGCAAAAGAGGAACTTGAGTACCAAAAAGAGTTAGAAGCCTTTGAGAAGGATGACGAATTTTAACGCTGACTTAACGTTGATGTGCCATAATACCACACATATAAAGGAGAGAAAGTGTTCAAAAAAAATCTACTACTCTTTGCCCTCTTAGGCACACAACTTTTTGCTCAAACATTAACACTGGATTCTGCCATCCAAAAAGCACTCAGTAGCCATCCAGATATACAAAAAGCCACTTTAGTGGTACATAAAAATAAACGCGGTGTCGATCTTGCAGAGGCAGACTACTTGCCACAAGTGAGTCTTTATGCAGAGTATGATCCTACGAAAACGTATGTACTTCCAAGTGATGGTGTTTTTCACACTGTCGATAATGATGGTTATATTCTTAGTGCAACACTCCATCAAAAGATATGGGATTTTTCTAAAACAACGGCTAATATCGATGCACAAAAAGAAAATATTGATATCGCTAAACTCTCTTTAGAAGATGCCAAAGCCTACCTCGCTTATCAGGTCAAACTTCAATATGAACTGATGCTAGTGCAACACTCTGCCATAGAAGTAAGAGAGAAAGATTTAGAATCTAAAGAAGCTCTTTACAAACAAGCTCTAGCAGAGGTACAACAAGGGATGAAAACATCTGCTGATGCAACACGTTTTCTCTCCTCTTTTTATGTAGCCAAAGACAATCTTGCCATTGCACAAGCAAATTTTGAAAAAGCCAGAGTAAGTTTGTCACTCTATATCAATGAAGATATTCCTGAAGATGTAGAGCTAGAAGACACACTTCAAATAGGAGCTAATACACTCAATGAGCAAAAAATTGTTCAAGATTCACCCTCCCTCAAAGCTTTAAAAAAAGGGATACAAAAAAGTTACTTAGAACATAAATCTGCGAAGGCTTCCCATTATGGTTCTGTTGATGGTGTTGCATCTTATAGCTATCAAAACACTTTAAATGAGTACGACTCTTCCCTTGTAGGTATCACTCTTAATATTCCACTTTACAGTGGTGGACGAACATCTGCACAAGTAGAACAAGCAGAGATAAATAGACAAAGTTCTCAAGCAGAATATAACTCGAAACTCTTAGCACTCAGAGGGCAAATAGAATCATTACTTATAGACTTACAACGCTATGAAAAAACAATAGCTGCAAAAAATGCACAGCTTGATGCAGCAGTAAGTACTTATAAGCTTTTAGATGCTCGATACAAAGAGGGACTCGCAACCTACATCGAGGTCTTAGATGCATTAGCACTTCAACTTGATGCAAAATTAGGATTACTCACTGCCAAGTATGAAAGAAGTAGTGCAGTTCATCAATTAGAATATCTACAAGGAAAAATATAATGAATAAATATACAAAATACCTCATCGCTATCATACTACTAGCTTTGGCAGGCACACTTTTTTATAATAAAGTCTACATACCAAAAACAAGCTATACACTTATCCAAGCAAAAAAAGACACACTTAGGGTTAGCATTAGTGGGATTGGAAATGTTGGAGCAAAAAATGTCTATGCTATCACTGCTCAAACAGGTGGAAAAATTCTCGCTATCCATACCGATAATGGTGAGTGGGTTAAAAAAGGGGATCTTCTTATAGAGATGGATGGAGTAGATCTCCCTGCTCTTTTAGCTGTAGCACAAGCAAGTCTGCAAAAAGCGGAGTTTGATATCAAGGCATCTAAAAATGATCTTAACAATCAAAAAGCTCAAAAGAAACTGCTTCAAATCACATATGATCGTTATGCAAAACTAAAAGAACAAAAATTTGCTTCACAAGCAGAGTATGACAAAGCAAAAGCGGATTTGGACAGTATAGATGCAGCCATCAGTGCCTCTAAAGCACACATAAACTCTGCTAAAGCAGCAGCACTTATAGCTTCCAAAAATGTAGATGCCATCCAAACAAAAATAGACAGACTTAAAGTGTATGCACCAGTAGATGGTTATGTGATAAGTCGAGATGCCGAAGTTGCTCAAAATGTTGTAGCTTCAACTCCAATTCTTCAGATAGTTGATCCAACAACTCTCTGGGTTGCAACAAAGGTAGATGAGCGGGTAAGTGCAGATATCAGACTTGGACAGTCTGCCAATATAACACTGCGTTCACAACCAAACAAACATTACAAAGGCATTGTGAAACGTATCAATGCTATGAGTGATGCTGTGACACTTGAACGTGAAATCGATGTAGCATTTCTTGAGATACCAAAACCTTTTTATATGAATGAACAAGCTAAAACAAGTATCGATATACGAACACTGAATGATGTTGTCACTGTCCCTGCTAAAGTTGTTGTACAAAATGGTGGAGAGCTTGGTGTTTGGGTAGCCAAAGACTCCCATGCTCATTTTGTAAAACTCGATATCATCGATAAAAATGACAACAGCTTTGCAGTACGAAATCTTGATGAGAGTATGCAGATCATTACACCAAGCAATAGTAAAAAACCACTTTCAGATGGGATGAAAATACACCAATGATCCATTTAGCAAAGGAGGATATCCGACACACTCTTGGTAAGTTTATTGTAACGGCTATGGGTGTGGGGATGTTACTTGGAATTGTTCTTATTATGATTGGTGTGTATCGTGGTATGATAGCTGATGCAAGAGTTATCTTAGATGATTTAGATGTAGACCTATGGGTGGTTCAAGAAAATACTCTAGGACCCTTTGCTGAGGCTTCAAGAGTGCATGAAGATTTAAAATACACCCTACAAGGTTACCAAGCAATAGATAAAAGTGAGGCTATCACATTTCAAAGCCTCCAGATCCCTTTTGGGGAGAAAAAACTTACTGTTTTTGCTATTGGTTATGATATTTATGGAAAGATAAACCCTATAAATCAAAATAGACTTATTGCTGGGCGAGTTTTACAAAGTGACCATTATGAGATTGTTGTCAGCGATAAAACACTTTACAAGATTGGCGATACCATGCAACTAGGTCGTGATATCTATACTGTTGTTGGTATCACTCACGGTACTGTAGCATCTGGTGGAGACCCACTTGTTTACATCAGTCTCAAAGATGCTCAGATATTACAATTTACTTATACAAACAAACGCATTCAAACAGATAGAGCAAGAGGCATTATAAATAAAGATGCCCATCTCGTCAATGCAATCATTGCTACTGTAAAACCAACATATACCATAGAAAACACAGCTAAAGAGCTTCGTAGATGGCTTCATAAAAGTGTCTATACTCGAAAACAACAAAGCGATGTTTTAACGAAATATGTAGTTGAAAAAGCATCAAAACAGATAGGCTTATTTACAGTGATCTTAATTGCAGTTGCTACTATTATCATCTCTCTTATCATCTATACCATGACCTTGGAGAAGATGAAGGAGATCTCTATTATGAAACTTATTGGTCTTCCAAATGGAACGATTATAAAAATGATTGTTGAG
Source organism: uncultured Sulfurimonas sp. (assembly GCA_964518545.1). GTDB lineage: Bacteria > Campylobacterota > Campylobacteria > Campylobacterales > Sulfurimonadaceae > Sulfurimonas. The sequence continues at coordinate 4,166 of CAZFGS010000073.1, forward strand.
GAGACTTTACTTCTTGGGGTATTTGCCTTTATCTTTGGTAATATATTTTCTCATCTCATCTACACCAAGTTTCCAAAAAATGTAGTGCTTCAAGCTCCTGATGCTCTTACACTTTTTGTTATTGTTGTAATAGCCTCTGTCATTGCCTCTTTTGTAGGGGTTAGAAAAGTTATAAGTGCAGACCCTAGAGCTGCTATAGGTGGATAAAATGAGTATAAAACAAGCTATAAAAGTAAAAAACCTTAACAAATCATTTGGTCAAGGGGATGCCTTTGTTGATGTTATACACGATGCAAACTTTACTATCAACAAAGGGGAACTTGTAGCCCTCATCGCACCAAGTGGTGCTGGAAAAACAACACTTCTTATGATGTTAGGGTGTGTAGATGAACCTAACAGTGGTACAATGTGGATAGGCGATGAAAAAGTTTATGAGAATAAGTGGCTTACAAAAGAGACTAGAAAAATTCGTAGAGAGAAGATAGGCTTTATCTTTCAAGCCCACTATCTCATACCCTTTCTCAATATCATAGATAACCTCACACTTCTACCACAAGCCAATGATGTTAAAGATGTAGACTCAAAAGCAAAGGCAAGAGAGCTTTTAAAGTACTTCGATATAGCAGAAAAAGAAGATGCAATGCCTTCACAACTTAGTGGTGGTCAAAACCAACGTGTTGCCATTGCAAGAGCTTTAATGAACAACCCTCAAATCATCTTAGCCGATGAGCCAACGGCAGCTCTTGATATGAACCGATCTGTAGATGTTGTAAAGATGTTAAAAAAAATTGCAGTGGAGCAAGATGTTGCCATAGTAATGGTAACTCACGATGACAGGATGTTAGAGTACTGTGACAAAATCATGAAAATAGAAGATAAGAAAGTTATCTTTCTTTAGAGTTAATGTTTCAGTAGCTTATTAACAGAACAGATGTCATTATTGAAGCTATATCCTCTTACATTAGTGAGCAAAAAGCTAATATTTTTTATAGTAACTTTGATGTAGCATCTAAGGAATTGAAAAAATCATTAGATGCTAAAGATACAACTTCAATGAAATCACTTGATGAGTTAATCAATGAACTTGAACATTAAAACTCTTGGTTGTTTTGATAAAGATGTTAAAAGGCTTTTCAAAAAATATAAACAGCTTCCAAGTGATTTAAAACTATTAAGAGAAGAGTTGTCTCAAAACCAAAAATCCGGGGTTGAGCTTGGAAATAGATGTTATAAAAACCAGCTGGAAGCTTACATGCACTCTAAATTAGCTGCTTAAAATAAGT
>CAZFGS010000074.1:0-5438 GCA_964518545.1 uncultured Sulfurimonas sp.
ATCGGTGTTGGTGAAGATGGTCCAACTCATCAACCTATTGAGCACCTTTCACAGTTCCGTGCTTTGCCTAACTTTTATGTATGGCGCCCAGCTGATGGTGCTGAAAATATTGCAGCATGGCAGAGAGCTTTAGAGATGAGTAAATCTCCATCTGCATTTGTATGCTCTCGTCAAAATTTAGCACAGCTTCCTTCTCCGGTGAGAGGTGATGCAAGTAAAGGTGGTTACCTTTTAGCAAGTGATGAAAATGCTGTAATGACACTAATGGCTTCAGGAAGCGAAGTGGAATTAGCCCTCAATATAAAAGAGAAACTCAATTCTATTGATGTTCCTGTCAATGTTGTCTCAGTTCCTTGTTATGATCTTTTCATTGAACAAGATGCTAGTTACATCAGCTCTATTATTCAAGAGGGAACAAAAACTGTAGCTATCGAAGCATCTCGTGGTTTAGAGTGGTACAAATTGGCAGACACTGTAATAGCAATGGATAGTTTCGGTGCTTCAGCTCCAGCAGGACAACTTTTTGAGAAATTCGGCTTTAGTGTTGAAAGTATCATTGAAAAAATCAAATAGACCTCTTAGGAGTTCTATTTGATTCTAACATCGGAGATAAGCAGGTTTTGTTTGGATTCTACTATCAACATAGCCTCTGCCCACTGTAAAGTGATACAAAATCTGAAACTTGTTGCCTTTGAGTCCTAAAAGTCCATGCATCATATCATCTAAGAAGCATCCGATTCCAGTACCGCTAAGTCCTAAAGATGTCGCTTCAAGATAAAGTTGCTGTCCTATTGCCCCACACTCCCAGTAAAGTTCTTTATAGCGATGGGTGCCAAACCTAATTAGCTCATCGCTAAAACGACAAAGCATCCCTAAAGAAAAAGCTCCATCACTTGCAATATCTTGAGAGCACGATATCGTTTTAGAAGCCATTGTAAAATCTCTCTTCTCTAAGAGATAGAGGTTTTCAAACTTGCTAGGAGTCCAAAGAAAATCTTTATGCATGGCATTTTGTAGATCCTCTTTATCTTTTTGCTTACGAATAAGAATATATAAGCCTTGTTCATAGCCATCTACTCTATGGAGAAAGAGCATGAGGTGTGAAGCATTTTCTTTGTTATCTAAGGGTTGAGATACACTTTGGAGTATGGTATGAAACTGTTCTTGTGTGATATGGGATTGCTTTTTATCCATCACATGAACACTACGGCGTTTGAGCACCACCTCTTTAGATTCCATACTTGGTTCTTTAAACTTAGTATGTGTTGCAATAAGTTGTTGGGGTATCTCTTTTGCTGCTGTGGCTTGTTCTATCTGAGGAAGGATCTCCCACTTATGCATACTTGGACTTAACTGATTAGCAACTCCCTCAAATTGTTCAGGAATATTTTCTAATAAATTGGAAAAATCTACATCTGATGGGATACTCTCTTTTGAGATAATAAGGAGCATATCTGGAATCTCAGTCTCACTAAATCTACCCTTTTGATCTAAGCCAAGAATCTTTGCAATTTCATCGTGAGAGAGTGAATCAACTCTTTCGACTCTCCATCCCAGCATTTTAGCTGATACAGTAAGACTTTGCCAAGCATGTCCAGCATCTAAGTTTACATAACGAAAAGCACGTTCTCCATACTTCCAAACTTCTCTCCACGAGATGGAGGAGAGGGCTACAAAAAAAGTACTCTCTTGATTTGCAGGGTGAGAAAATTGTTTCCATATATCAGTTTGAACTTGAGAGAGAAATTCTAAAGCATGAGTTTTCACATTGTAATGGTAGATTCCACTCGCATCTTCTTTTTTATAATCATATAAAGATGGAGGGAGAATGAGATAAGTTTCACTAGGATGGAGGTTTCCACTTGATGCATTGCACCGTACATCCCAAGAGTTCCCACCCGATTCTTTATAGGCAGCTATCCCCATAGAAAATTGTAAAAACTGACTAATGGAGGCTTCACATAGAGGTGCTGAAAGATCATTGGAATCTAAGAGATGATAGGGAAGTGTAGTATTGTCAAAACTAAGCTCTAGTGGAATCTCAATAGATCCCTTATACTCCCTAAAAGGATTTGGTTGTGTTGCCCAGTCCATATAACCTAAGGATCGAGCATAGTGTTGAGGTGCATGTTTTGTTGTTTCATGGTAGTGAAAAACAGTTTGTAGATTTTTATTCATAAGAGCATTGTAATGGTTTTAACTTAAGTAAAACTCGTAAAAAAAAGGGAGTAAAAGATTTTTATCTCTCTAGCCACATTGAAGACTTAATTCGCTACGATTCCGTCCATCATTTTTAGCAACATAGAGTGCCTTGTCTGCAAAACTGTAAAGATGATCCATCGTATAGTTCTTTGCATGGCAGATTGTAGCTACCCCGATGCTGGCTGTCACATATTTAGAGATTTTGGATGCAGAGTGTTCTATATGTAAATCTTCTACTGTTTGACAAAGACTCATCACCCATCTATGTGTTTTTTTATAATCATTAGAGATGATAATCCCTGCGAACTCTTCGCCACCAAGACGAAAAACAAAGTCATCGCCTCTTTGGATATGTTCTTGCATGACAGAGGCAACTTTTCGTAGAGTTTCATCCCCTTTGATATGACCATATTTATCGTTATAATTTTTAAAATAATCGATATCGAGAATAAAAAAGGTAATATAATGCTCATTACGTTTTGCTAAATTCATGAGCTTAGGGATCATTTCATTATAGTAATGTCTATTATAAAGACCTGTAAGCTCATCTTTGATGGAAATCTCTCTAAGGTTTTTAATGTGCTGTTGTTCTCTTAATCGTACAGTTTGTAGTTTATTGTCTGATTCTTCTTGTGCAGATTCATTAAGATACATGGCAATCGTCAAGACACTAGAAGCAAAGACAAGTCTCATCCAATCTTGGAGAAGCCATTCCCCATTTTGCCAAATACCAATATTTTGATAGGCCAAGGTAAATAAGATACTATAAAAAATTATAGAAAAAAGAAGACCTACTCTTTTCCCGTTTGCTAATGTTGCAAAGATGGGTAAAAATATAGTCCAGATAAGTGAAAAATGGGAGCTTCCTAAAGTATAGATAAAGAGCAAAAGAAAAAACATAATATTTGCAGTGGCAAGTTTTGCTGTAAGTGAGATATTTTTATACTTTTCGAGATATAAAAGTGCTAAAGTTGAGAATATAGCTGCAGTAAAATCTAAAGTCACTACAGGAGTATTATTCATAACAAATAGATTTGTAAGACCAAAGAAGAAAAATGCAAAAATAGTAACAAGCATAGTACTAGTCACTAGTATGATTCTTCTATATGAGATATTGTCCCGATATGGTATATTTAAGGTCATTAACTTTAGAAGTTTTTTCATTAGGGTTATTCTATCATAAAACAACAAAATTTAGTATATCAACACTTGTGGTCACTATCTTTGGCCTGCTACCATGGCAATGAAGTGCATTAAAATAAGGAGATAAATATTAAGAAATGAAAATACTATTGAACTTATAAGCAAATTATAGAGTATAATTTCAAATGCAAACAATTAAAAATATAGAAAAAAGTATAAAAAACAATATAGCGGTAATGGTATATTTCTCAGCACCCACTTGTAATGTGTGTCATGCACTTAAACCAAAACTATTAGAAGCACTTAATACTAACTTTAAAGAGTTTGTAGTTGAAAGTGTCGATATCTCAGTAGAAGAAGATATAGCTCCACATTTTGATGTATTTGCTATCCCTACTGTTTTGATCTTTTTAGACGGCAAGGAGTTTTTACGTAAAAGTCGTCATATGTCTGTCGATGAGGTGATAAAAGCGATAGAACGCCCTTATAGGATGATGACCTCTTAGCGGATAAATGCGATAAGTGAAGCAGTAACTGCTACATTTAAAGACTCAACCCCTCTTTGCATCGGTATAGAGAGGGTGTCATTACATAATGCTTCAACCTCTTTTGAAACGCCATCACTTTCATTCCCTAAAACAAAAATGCTTTTTTTTCTCTCTTTTAAATCATAGATAGTATTTTTTGCATGGGAAGAGAGTGCATAGATATCTGTCTCTTTAAGTGTTGGAAGGATCTCCTCTAAAGAATCACAGAAGTAGATAGGGAGTTTAAAAAGTGTTCCCGCACTTGCTTTGATTACAAGCGGGGAGATTTTTGCAGAGCTTTTCTTTGGCAGGATGATTCCATCCACATAGCCAGCAGCACAACTTCGTATGATCATCCCAAGGTTTTGAGGATTATGGATCCCATCGAGTGCTATAAGCTTAAAACTCTCTAGTTTTTGGATCTCTTTGGCATTTTGATAGCTTTGAGCGATGATATCTATCGCTACACCTTGGTCTTGCTTGGCATTTTTACTGATGCGTGAGAGAGCAGCTTTTTTGTGGTAAAAAATCTCAAGACCGCGTTTATTTGCAAGAGAGAGGATCTCTTTGATGGCACCATCTGTTTTATTGGAGTCTGCCATATGGATCTTGTGTATCTCAATCGTATCATCTTGGAGTATCTCAAGAAGAACATTTCTTCCATAGAGGGTTATAATTTTTTCAAAAAATGCTTTTTTATCTTTGTATGCTTGTGAATCTTGCAAAAATAATCCTTTAGTATTGAAATTGTATTTTACACTAGTTAAGCGATATTGTAAACAATCTCAGTCTTGTTTTTGAGAGTCTTTATCTCATGCACACTTAAACCCTCTATCTCTAGAGACATAAATTCTTCAAGGGAATTTATATTGTGCTTAGCAAGTTCGCGAAGTACTATCCCTCTATAAGCCTTTGCCCAATGACTCACAGTTTTTCCATTTTTTAAAAATTTGAGTGTTGTATATGGTTTAGAGTTTTTGTAAAACTTATCATAATACCCAGCACGAAGGTCAAGTATCTCTTTATCAGCTAAGTATAAATCTAGTTGGTAAGAGAATCTCTCCTTGTAAAATTTATCAGGGGCAATTTCACCAATGGTATTGCCTTGCTTGACTTTATAGTTAGCTATACCATCACCACCGAGTATAGGACCATAAAGGTTGGAGAAGATGATAGTATTTTTTTTAAGATACTCCTGAGCCTCTGTATCTAATTCTTTGTATTTGAGGTAATCATAAGCAACGCCATCGTAGCGTTCTATCGCTGCCATAAGAGGAGAGTTGAAAATATCACAGATATAAGCTTTAGCATCACTCCATTTTTTGATACCAAAGAGTGCTTTAATCTTCTCTTCATCTTGAGAGAGAAGTATATCATTATAAGAGTGAAGGATTCCATCTCTTGCATTTGTCGCACCAAAGAGTTCTGAGAAGTTTAAAGTTCCCCCTTGGTTTTTACCTTCTGAGGGAGAGAAAAGAATTTGTAACATAGTATCTACTTTATTGAAATTATAACGCCAATTCTAGAAACAAGTGCAATTTCCACCTAATTTAACTAGCTAACTTT
>CAZFGS010000075.1:0-5350 GCA_964518545.1 uncultured Sulfurimonas sp.
CTGCAAGATTTTTCACTTCTAAGTTCAAATCAGAAAAATCCAGATCTTCTTGGGGGTTCATGTAGTAGACTTCATTACCACTGACTTTTTTGAAGTCTGATTTATCCAAAGACCATCCAAAGACATCAGCATAGTAGCCTATAGCTTTAAATGTAATATCTGCAGTTGGTTTATAGACAAGCCCTAAGTTTACTCGACTCACAAGTAATCTGTCATCAGATTTTCCTTGAGCAGATGCTAACTTGTCTGTATCTCCATACTCTTTTTTGTTCATACCATCAAGTGTTTCAAAACGTTCTCTAATAGTACTTTCAAAGGATAAGTCTCCTGCTTCAAGAGTATGAGATACTAAGAGTAAACAAAGAGCAAGTAGTCTAGTTTTGATTTCAGACTCCTAAAAGTTTATATATCATTTTTGCACTCAGTAGTAATAAGACAACGGCAATGAGCTTTTTAACCTGTTGAGGTGTCAAACGGTAGTGCATGATAAAGTCACCCAAGTACCCACCAATAATAGCTGCTACAGTTACCACTCCAAGAAGTACCCAGTCCATATCTACAAATGAAAGATAGGTTGCAAAGGCACCAAGTGTGGAAAAGGGAATAACAAAACTAATAGCATAAGCTGCTTTTTTTGCATCAAAACCAAGCAAGATAAGTAGTGGCATGATAAGAGAACCCCCACCAACACCAATAGTTCCAGAAATAAGCCCAACAATGCCACCGATAAGATAGAGTACCCATGCTTTATCGTAAACGACTTTTTGCTCTCTATTACTAAAGAGTAAAAGTAGGGCACTAACGAGTAAAAAGGCTACAAGTATCCACTCCACTACTTCTTTTTGGACATACTGACTCATCCAAGCACCAATAGGTGTCGTAATCATAATAGATATGATGAGAGGGATAGCAAATTTTATATCTAAAACCCCACGAAAGAAGTTCATAAAAGATGCCGTTATAGTAGAAGCAGAGTTTATAAATAGCCCAATAGCCTTTGCGAGATTTATAGGCATATCCATCATAGAAAAGATGGGAACAAGACCTATAGCCGAACCGACTCCACCCATAGAAAAGAGTGTAGAGAGTCCTAAGGTTAAAAAGAAGTAGATACCGTAATGTATAAGTTCAGGACTCATCAAACACCCTTTATATTTTTATTCTTTTTGCCATGCCACCCTTAAGAGTCTCCATCAGTCCTAAAAGTCCACCGCTAAGGTATTTGACCTCAAAGCCCTGCATCGCTAACCATGTACGTGCCATATTTGAGCGATCTGACTTCGGACATGCTACAACGATGAGTTTGTCTTTTGGTAATTCATTTAGTCTTTGTGCTAGTTCATCAGTAGGAATTTTGAGTCCAAAATTAACCTGCCAAACCTTTGTCTCCATAGGCACACGAACATCTACAAGTTCACATTTTCCTTCATTATAGAGCTCAATAAACTCATCAATCTCTATTCTCATATTTTTCATTTCACTTGGAATAATATTTTTTATAAACTCTTGCATTTTTTTATCCTTTTAATTTATCCATATAATCTCTTGCCTTATCTCCACGAAGATAATCAACAACTTTGAGCATACCATCTGTTAGGTATCTCGCATCAAATCCTTTGAGTTTGAGAAAAAGTCTTGCTATCTCAGCTCTATCGTAGTGGGGACACATGGTTACTATGGTTTTCTTTGGGTCTATCTCACCTAGTCTATCTGGAAGTTCGTTCAGTGGAATATGATCCCCAAAACCGATATGCCAAGCTGCATACTCCTCATGAAAACGGATATCGATGATCTGTGCTTTTCCCTCTTCATAGAGCTTGAAGAGTTCAGGCATCTGTATTTTCATATCTTTGCGTTCTTGATAATCAAATGTTTTTAGGTAAGTATCAAATGTTTCTGTTTTCATAATTTAAGCCTTTAACTTTTCTATAAGTGCTTTAATCTCATCAGCACTTAGTACTCTACCTGTAGTCTTTACTACACCATCTATAACCAGTGCAGGTGTTGAGGTAACACCATAGTTTGCAATCGCTTGTATATCTTCAACCTTGATGACACAGTACTCAGCTTTTAAATCCTTGATAGCCTCTTTCGCAGCATCTTCGAGCATTTTACACTTTTTACATCCAGTTCCTAGGACTTCTATCTTGATAGTATCATCACTACAGCACTCCGAATCATTGCTACAACAAGCACTATCTGCTGTTTTTATTGTCGACCATGCAGTTTGTGGAGCAGGAGTGCTACAGCATGAAGAGTTTTTACTATCAGTTGGTGTCGCACAACATCCAGAAGCTGGATCACAAGTCCCCATCTTCATCTCAAGCGGACACCAGTTGATGAGTCCTGTGAGAAGTGGTGCTAAACCTAAAAAAAACCATGGGTTCATGCTATAAATACCATATCCTATAAGTGCTAAACCTACTACTATTCTTACTATTCTATTTGTTGACATTTTTAATCCTACTTATATGTAATAGCATTCTTTGGCAATACTGTAATAATCTTTTTAACAACTTCTTGCTGTATTTTTGCTAATTTCATGATTTCTGCTTTTGTTGCTTTATGTTGTGCAACTTTTGGCTTAATTGTTTCAATAATTTTTGCCTCTTCTTTATTTAAGATTTTCATTCTATCAATGACGGCTGTTACACTTTTTTTATTATCTTTTCTCTCAAATCTAATGGTAATAGTTCCAGACTTACCTTGTAAACTTGGATTTAAGATAAAATCATAATTCGTCTGGGCACGATTAAACCTTGTACCTGTTAAATAGCTAATGGCATCAACAATATCCATATTGTAAACAGATATAGAGATATCTACTCCACGTCTTTGTATTGGCTCATTGGGATATAGTTTTTTAAGTGCATTTTTAGTTACTACAAAAGCAGCAGTAGTACAACCACATATATGACCTGTTATGATTCCAGTATCTTCAAGTGATATATGAAATATATCTTTACCTGGAGCTTTTGAACCAGCAACCATTGCTTTGTGATCTACTATATCTAATACACCTGCTTTTTCATAAAGTGGATTATTTGCTAATAACTGTGTTGTTGCCAATGCTATAAGTGATATAGCTTTTATTGTTTTATTTTTCATATTTTTCATGTTTTGCCTTTGTATGTAATTTAATAAGCTCTTTAATATCTTTTGAACAACATTTCCCACTGGGATTTAACTCTGCACACTCATTTCCTGTGCAAGCTTTTGTCATCTTTTTAACTTTTGCTAATGAGTCCGCACCATTGTTAATAGCATTGATTATACATTCTTCATCTACATTAATACAATAACAAACTGTTGGACTTGATTTGAAATGAAACATTTTTTCTCCTATAAAATAAAGTTAAAGAGATACCCAATACAGATAATCCCAAATCCTACGATACCAAAGAAGGTAGCGATAAGTTTTACATGAAGGATTTTTTTAAGTATCATCGCCTCTGGTAAAGAGAGTGCTGTTACTGCCATCATAAACGCTAGAGCAGTTCCTAGAAGCATACCTTTACCAGTAAGCACTTCGACTAGTGGCATAACTCCCGCTGCGTTTGAGTACATAGGCACTCCCATGATAACTGCTACTAAAACAGCAAAAGGATTATCTGTTCCTGCCCATTTTGCGATGAAGTCAGAAGGGATGTAACCGTGGATGATGGCTCCTATACCTACACCGATGAGTACATAGAGATAGATATCTTTAAAGATGTCATGAGTATACTCATAAGCCTCTTTTACTCTCTCTTTCATAGTAAGAGTAATTTTAACTTCTTCAAGTTCACCTTCCATAGGTTTAACATCCATTAAGACATACTTCTCCATGCCTAGCTTACCGATAACAAAACCACCAACAATAGCGACTAAAAGACCAAATCCTATATAAATAGCCGTTACTTTCCAGCCAAAGAGTCCAAAGAGTAGGGCGATTGCTATTTCGTTGTTCATAGGCGAAGATATGAGGAATGAGAAGGTCACCCCGATAGGAATACGAGCTTGAATAAATCCTAAGAAGAGAGGAATAGCCGAACAGCTACAAAAGGGGGTAATAATCCCAAAGAGTGCGGCTAAAACATTACCGTAGAGTTCAGACTTCCCTTGAAGGTGAGCACGAACATACTCTGTGTTGAAGTGGGTTCTAAGGTAAGATACCACAAAGATGATAGTGATAAGTAAAAACCATATCTTGATAGTGTCGTAGATGAAAAAGTTGATACTATCACCTAGATGCCCACTCAAACCGAGTAGATCAAATGTAAGATAGTTGACACTCTCTTGCCACATAGTGACTCCTTTAAAAGTTGTAAGTTGTAAAGAGTTGGTGTAACTCTTTTGATCCGAGAAGTCCTATGTGTCTGTAGACTTCCTTGCCTGATGCATCAAAGATGATCTGTGTAGGGATCATTCTGATTTTAAACTCATAAGCGGCTTGGCGTTCGCGTTTGACATTGATAAACTCTATGCTAAATGCAGGGTACTTCTGCTTTATTTTGAAAAGTTCTCTTCCCATTATCTGACAACTTTGGCAGCTATCTGAACCTAGCTCTACAAAGTGAGGTTTTCCCTTACCTATAGCTGATTGGACATATTTGTAAGGGGTGGCTCTTAGCATTGGTGACTCAGCGAAGAGTTGAGATGTAAAGATAAGAGTAAAAATAAGTGTAAATAGTTTCATAAAAAATCTCCTAATATTGTAAATAAGCTTGATAAAAAAAGTACACCCCAAAGCCTCCAAGCATAAGAGCAAAGAGTTTGTTGAGATAGTTGGAAAAGTCACTCAAACGCTGGTTACTTGTGATGCTTTGAGCAAAACCAACTGAAACGCCAGCAGCTAAAAGAAGCAGAGAATGTCCCAAAGCAAACGCCAAGATAAGCCCATAAGCATAAACATAGCCACTACTAGCAGCTAAAGTGATGATGCTTATGAGAGGAGCTGAAGCACAAGGAGTACTCACAAGCCCAAAGATGATACCGATGAGAAAACCACCAAAGAGGCGAAACTTTATGAGTCTGAGCATGATGCCAGACTTATTTATCTCACCAAAGAGTCCCCAAGCATAGAGAGCTATAAAGAGGCTCACTACTCCTGCAACATTATATGCCCAAGCAGGAGCGATGCTTAAAAAGCCATCAAACTTAGCGACTATAAAGCCAAGGATAGAAAAGCTGAGCATAACACCAAGTGCAAAGAGTGAGGCAAAAGCATAAGTGTAAAGTACTTTCTTGCGTCCTACTAAATCTTTGTTGAGTGCGACAGATGCTCCAACTAAAAGAGGGACAGAGACTAAAGAACAGGGTGCAAGAGCAGTTAAACTTCCCGCTCCAAAAGCACTCCCAAATGCGACTA
>CAZFGS010000076.1:0-5218 GCA_964518545.1 uncultured Sulfurimonas sp.
ATATTCTATATGAAGCTATTATCGACTATTTTGGTAAATACTTTAATGGTACTTTATTTGCTACAATAATGATATGAATATACTCAAATTAATTGGTAGAGAAAAAGAACTTTTTTCTCAGGACATCACCACACATGAAAAAGAACTATCTAAAACTATACAAAAATCTTCCTTTCTTGTGATAGGAGGAGCAGGAAGTATTGGTCAGGCTGTAGTAAAAGAGATCTTTAAACGCCACCCTAAAAAACTCCATGTTGTAGATATCAGTGAGAACAATATGGTAGAGCTTGTTCGTGATATACGAAGCTCGCTAGGTTATATAGATGGAGAATTTAGTACCTTTGCACTTGATATAGGCAGTCTTGAGTATGATGCTTTCATAGCACAAGATGGAAAGTATGATTATGTTTTAAACCTCTCAGCACTAAAGCATGTACGAAGTGAAAAAGATCCCTTTACTCTTATGCGCATGATTGATGTTAATATCTTCAACACAGATAAAACCATTGCTCAATCTATATCCAAGAGAACAAAAAAATACTTCTGTGTTTCTACAGACAAGGCTGCAAACCCTATCAATATGATGGGAGCAAGTAAACGCATTATGGAGATGTTTTTAATGCGTAGAAGTAAATATATAAAAATCTCTACTGCTCGTTTTGCTAATGTGGCGTTTAGTGACGGCTCACTTCTTCATGGCTTTAACAAACGTATAGAAAAACACCAACCCATAGTAGCACCTAATGATGTAAAACGCTACTTTGTGACACCTCAGGAAAGTGGTGAGCTCTGCCTTATGTCTTGTATATTTGGAGCAAACCGTGACATCTTTTTTCCAAAACTTGATGATTCATTACACCTCATCTCCTTTGCAGATATCGCAGTAAAATACCTTCAAGAGCTAGGATATGAACCTTATCTTTGTAAGAGCGAAGAGGAAGCACGAGAACTTGTATATACCCTTCCCAAAGTAGGTAAATACCCTTGTCTTTTCACTTCAAGTGATACAACTGGAGAGAAGGATTTTGAGGAGTTTTACACAGATGAGGAAAAGCTCGATATGCAAAGATTTAAAAATCTTGGTGTTATTAAAAATGAACCTCTCTATGATGAAGTAAAACTCAACCTTTTTACAAAAACGATTCAAGGTTTCAAGACAAGACTACACTGGAACAAAGAAGATATAGTAAAAGAATTTTTCAAACTCATTCCAACTTTTGAGTATGAAGATAAGAAAAAATACCTTGATGAGAAAATGTAATGCAAAATATTATAGACTTTATACAAAATCTTTACAAGAGTAAGGAGTTTATTCCTCTTCATGAACCACGATTCGTAGGTAATGAGAAAAAATATCTTAATGAATGTATAGATTCCACTTTTGTCTCAAGTGTAGGAGCTTTTGTCGATAGATTTGAAAAGGATTTTGCCCTTTTTGTTGGCTCTAAATATGCCATTGCCACTGTTAATGGCACATCAGCACTCCATATTGCATTACTATTGGCCAATGTAGTAAAAGATGATGAAGTGATTACACAAGCACTCTCCTTTGTAGCTACATCAAATGCCATTAGCTATACAGGTGCAAAACCTATCTTTTTAGATGTAGACAGAGAAACAATGGGTCTCTCACCCAAAGCACTTCAAAACTTTTTAGAAGAACATTGTATGATACAAGAGAAACAATGTATTAACAAAACAACAAAAAAAGTCATAAAAGCTTGTGTACCTATGCACACCTTTGGACATCCTTGTCGCATTGATGAGCTTAACTCTTTATGTAAGAAGTGGCATATCACTCTTGTAGAAGATAGTGCTGAGTCTCTTGGAAGCTACTATAAACAACAGCATACAGGAACATTTGGAAAGATTGGTGTATTTAGTTTTAATGGAAATAAAATCATCACAAGTGGAGGTGGTGGAGTTATAATTACAGATGATGAAAAGCTTGCCAAAAAAGCAAAACACCTCACAACGACAGCAAAGATCCCTCATAAATGGGAGTATGTACATGATGAAATTGGCTATAACTACCGCATGCCAAATCTTAATGCAGCACTTCTTGTCGCACAACTTGAAAATATAGAAAAATTTTTAGCTAATAAAAGGATTCTGGCTGAAGAGTATTCAAAGTTTTTTGAGACTATGGACGATATAGACTTCATCAAAGAACCAGCTAATGCACAAAGCAATTACTGGCTCAATACAATAAAAGTTGAAAATAGGGAAAAATACCTAAAAACTCTTAATGAAAATGGCATTATGTCGCGTCCTGTATGGAAACTGTTAAATCAATTAGAGATTTATAAAGAGTGTCAAACAGATGCTCTTACAAACTCCTCTTATTTAGCGAGCAGACTCATCAATATTCCAAGTAGTGTAAGGTTATAACATGAAAGATATTTTACTCATCGGTGGAGGTGGACACTGCAAAAGTGTTATAGATGCTATAGAGATGGAGGGGAAATTTAATATTGTTGGAATTGTTGAGAAATACCCTAATAAATCAAAAGAGGTTTTAGGGTATCCTCTTATAGGCACCGATGATGATTTAGCAGAGTTACGTAAAAAGTACAGTTATGCAATTATCACAGTGGGTCACATACAATCAAATACCATTCGACTTAAACTTTATAGAAAAATCAAAGAGTTAAACTTTACACTTCCAACTATCATCTCCCCTCTCGCATATATCTCAAAACATGCAAGAGTTGCAGAAGGAACCGTTGTAATGCACCATGCCCTCATCAATGCTCATGCACAAGTAGGTAAAAACTGTATCATCAACTCAAAAGCACTCGTAGAACATGATGCTATTATAGAAAACCATGTGCATATCAGTACAAACAGCACTATTAATGGTAGTACACTTGTGAAAGAACACAGCTTTGTAGGGAGTGGTGCCATAACAAAAGAGTCTACTACAGTAGAAGGATTTATTAAAGCGGGGAGTCTTGTCAAATGAGTGTTTTCATCATTGCAGAAGCAGGGGTCAATCATAATGGAAGTGTAGCCCTTGCAAAAAAGCTCATCGATGTAGCGAGTGATGCAGGAGCAGATGCTGTCAAGTTTCAAACCTTTAAAGCAGAGACTCTTCTCAGCAAGTCTGCACAAAAAGCAAATTATCAAAAAGAGACGACAAGAGCTTCCGAGTCTCAGTTTGAGATGCTGAAAAAGCTTGAACTCGATGTAACAACACATAAAGAGCTCATCAATTACTCTAAAACAAAAAATATTATGTTTCTCTCTACTCCTTTTGATTTAGAGAGCATACAACTTTTAGATGAGTTGGGGCTAAAAATTTTTAAAATCCCTAGTGGAGAGATAACCAATCTCCCCTATCTTCGAGCCATTGCAAAACTAAACAAAAAAGTAGTTCTCTCTACAGGGATGGCTACCATGCAAGAGGTACACGATGCTTTTGAGGTATTAGTACAAAACGGTACCAAAAAAGAGAACATAACTATTCTTCATGCAAACACTATGTACCCAACCCCTATGGAAGATGTCAATCTAAACGCCATGCTCACTCTGCAAAAAGAGCTTAATGTAGAGGTAGGATACAGTGACCATACACTCGGCATAGAAGTTCCAACTGCTGCTGTTGCTATGGGGGCAAGCTGTATAGAGAAACATTTTACACTTTCACGTGACATGGAAGGTCCTGACCATAAAGCCTCTTTAGAACCAGAGGAACTCCATGCAATGCTCAAAGCCATTCGCAACATAGAAAGAGCACTTGGTAGTTTTGAGAAAAAACCTTCCCCTAGTGAAACACCCAATATTCCCATTGCAAGAAAGTCTATTGTGGCTGTAAAAAACATACAAAAAGGGGAAGTTTTCACACAAGAGAACCTAAGTGTAAAAAGACCAGCAGGTGGTCTAAACCCAATGAGATGGGATGAAGTTCTTGGAACTGTTGCAAAAAAAGCATATGTTATAGATGAGCCATTACAAGAGAATATAGTATGAGAAAGATAGCAGTAATCACAGCTACACGAGCTGAATATGGTCTTTTAAAACCTCTCTTACAACAAATAAATGCTGATATAAACTTAGAGTTGCAACTCATTGTTACAGGGACACATTTAGAGGAAGATTTTGATCTTACCTATAAAGAGATAGAGCAAGATTTTCTAATAGATGTCAAAATAAAGATGGATTTAGAGGAGAATAGTAACAGAGCCAACTCCCTTGCAATGGCACAACTACAGATCAACTTGACAGAGACATTTTCAACACTCTCACCCGATATTGTTGTTATTCTTGGAGATCGCTACGAGATGTTAAGTGTTGCGAGTACCGCTACACTCCTTCAAATTCCTTTAGCACATATTCATGGGGGAGAGGTAACTGAAGGTGCTATGGATGACTCCATTCGTCATGCAATTACAAAACTCTCACATCTGCATTTTTGTGCAGCTGAAGTCTATAGAAAAAGAATTTTACAATTAGGTGAAGAGCCACAAAGAGTCTATAATGTAGGATCTTTAGGTGTAGAAAACATACAAAACTTACAACTTCTTAGCAGAGAGGATTTTGAAGTATCCTTAGATTTTTCTCTCAAAAAGTGTAATCTTCTCATAACTTATCATCCTGAGACACTCTCTCCCTTAAGTGCACAGGAGCAGATGCAAAGTATCCTAAATGCCTTAGAACAATTTTCTAAATGTGGACTTATTTTCACCAAAGCCAATGCCGATGCGGGAGGAAAGGTGATAAATGCGATGATAGATCTGTTTGTAAAAGAGCACTCCAACAGCATTGCTTTTAGCTCTCTTGGACAACTCCGTTACTTTAGTGCTCTTAACTATGTAGATGCTGTCGTGGGCAATAGCTCTAGTGGCATTTTAGAGGTACCGAGTTTTCACATCCCTACCATTAACATAGGAGAGAGACAAAAGGGAAGAGTTATGGCTAAGAGTATCTTAAACACAGCCCTTGAGACAGAAGCAATTGTACAGAGTATAAAAAAAGCTTGTGAGAAAAGATTTGTAGAGGAACTCGAAACAATGAAGAGCCCCTTTGAGGGTGAAAACTGTAGTTTTCAAATAAAAGAGTTACTCAAAAACACTCCACTTGAAGCACTAAGAGTAAAAAAGTTTCAAGACCTCTAAGAGCACTTACGTTGGACAGTTTCCATCCTTACAGAAAGTCTCTTTGTAGAGAGGTGGTAAGAAACATTTACGACACATTGGAATTTTGTAGTACTCCCCAT
>CAZFGS010000077.1:0-5023 GCA_964518545.1 uncultured Sulfurimonas sp.
CTGTTAAGTGTGATATTTTAAAACATTATATCAACTTATTAGAAATAATTATGTGATTTAAGTTTAAGTTTAGGTTTAGAGAGTTATAGTTTTTATAGTTCAAATTTAACACAGGGGAAATAAATGACAAAAAAATTAGTAATAAGCACAGTAGCGGCACTGGCATTAACTACAAGTTTATCTGCAGATTTTAGTTTTGGAGATATGTTCAAAGATATGAAAGATGGTATGACATCTATGAGTCACGATGCTAAAGAGGCTAGCCAATCTGCTGTTGATGGTGGAGTTGAAGTTTCTAAAAGTGGTGAAAGAACAGTAACGAATGTTAGTCACGATGCAAAAGATTCAGCTGTTAAGGTATCAGATGACCTTAAAACAAGTGAAGTTGCTACTGTAAAAAGTGGTTCAGATACAACAACTGGTGTATCTAGAGATTTAAGAGATTCAACTGTTGAGGTTGCAGAAGATTCTAAAGATTCAATTAGTAATACAACGAGAGACTTTAAAGATAGCTCAACAATGGCTACAAAAGATTTTAAAGACTCAACTGTTGCAGTTTCCCATGATGTTAATGATGCAGCAAAAACTACATCTAACAATATGAATGATTCTACAAAGACAGTTTCTAATGATTTAAGAGATTCATCTAACACTGCTACAAACAATGCAAATGATTCTACTAAAACAATCTCAAACAACATTGACGACAGTACAAAAACTGTTTCAAATGACTTAAGAGATTCATCTAACACTGCTACAAACAATGCAAATGATTCTACTAAGACAATTTCAAACAATGCGAACGATTCAACAAAGTCAGTTTCAAATAACATCAATTCTGATGATTATAAAGAGTATTTAAAACTTAAAGCAAAATACGAAAGTAAAAAACTTTAATCTTTAATCTCTTTTTTCTAAACGATATGCACTCTCGCATATCGTTTCTTCCCAAATCTTTTTTCATTCATGGTGTACTTCAGGTGCTATATCATCTACATCCATATGTGCTTCGTTAATACCTTCACCCTCTTCACATTCAATAGCACCATTTGCAGGACAGATAGCATCTGTTTTTGCCATCAGTACCGGTATATAAAAGAGTGATACTAAGGTAGAAGCCATACTACCAAAGATAAGTGCAATACCCAAACCACCAAAAATAGGATCAGTAGCAAGCAATAGTGAACCCAAGATAATCGCCACTGCTGTTAAAAGGATAGGTTTTGCCCGTGTTGCTGTTGATATTGCTATAGCACGATT
The DNA here is from genome assembly GCA_964518545.1 of uncultured Sulfurimonas sp. Classification (GTDB taxonomy): domain Bacteria; phylum Campylobacterota; class Campylobacteria; order Campylobacterales; family Sulfurimonadaceae; genus Sulfurimonas. The sequence goes on from CAZFGS010000077.1 coordinate 1,261, forward strand.
TTTTTCTATACCACTCTCTATAAGAGATTTTGTAAAATCTATAAGAAGTAAAGAACTCCTTGCACTAATCCCCATTAAAGAGATAAAGCCGATAAGAGAGGTTGCAGTAAGATAAAAATGCACATCAGTAAGCCAAAGAGCAATAATATCAGTAATATAATGCCCTATAATAACACCGATGATAGATAAAAAACTTCCTATAAGAACAATACCACTTAAAGCAAAAGATTTATAATAGACAACCATAAGTAAAAACATCAATACCAATGCTGCAATAAATGCTCCACCAAGATCTCTAAAGGTGTCAAGAGAAACTTTCATCTCCCCATCCCATCGAACAAGTACTTTTTCCCCTGTTGCTTTATGTACAAGTGCAAGATCAAACATATAAGTACTTGCCCCTGTTAATCGCTCTACATCAAAATCTTTCTCTAACTTCGTTATCATCAACTCTCTTGCATCCATCAAAGGATACACTTGAGAGACCAAATCACACTCTGCTGTTACTGAGACCATATTGCGCATATTTTTCTTAAAGATTGTTGGATCTGCTACTATGGGATGGATATCTATCACCTCTTTTACAGGTACCATAATCCCTTGCTTGTTTAGAAGTTTTAAACGCGAGAGTTTTAACTCTAGGTCTTCTTTACTAGCATGTTCAAGTGTTCGTGTCTCTTTATCTAAAGATACAAAGATGGGGATCTGATCTTGTTGCAACACTGAATTTTTTGTAGCAACAACATTTCCTTTAAAGGCAAGGTACAAGATATTACTCACCTGTTCTACTGAAAGACTTGAGCTTATAATCTTTTCAACATTAGGGATAATCTCATACTTCTCATACACATCATCTTGCATCACGTCTATATCTACTAAGCCCTCTGTCTCTGCTAGCGATTCTTTAACTATTTTCGAAGTTTCACGTAAAAGAAGAGAGTCTTTTCCATAAAGATTGACAACAATAGTTGCAAATGTTGGTGGACCAGATGGCATCTCCACAAAACGTACCGTTGTTCCCTTGTAGAGATTTTCACAACTCTTTTGTACAACAGGTCGAAGACGATGCACCATCATAAAAGAGGGTTCCTCTCGGTGATGCTTATCAGTCAGGTTGATAACTATCTCTGCTTGATTTTTAAGTGCCTTAAATGCACTTCCTTTGACAAGTCCAGCATAATCGAGTGGAGCGCCTTGACCTAAAAACATCTCCATGTTTTTAATCTCTTTCTCTCCCCTCATTATATTGGCAACACACTCTACTACCTCTTTTGTTTGCTCAATTGTAGAGTTTGTTGCAGTATCTACATAGATACTAAAAGTATTTGCACTTTTTCCCGGAAGCATCTTGGCTAAAACTATCTTCGTTGGGATCATTGCTACTGCAAAGATTAATAAACCCAGAACAATAAAGCCAACTTTTCTTTGCTTCTTTTTAGAACTTACTATATTATATATTTTATCTTCAAAATCCATTAATGGGTTCCTTTAGTGCGTTTAATCAGTTTTTTTGCTAAAAATGGGGCAAAGACATAAGCTACAAAAAGGGATACTCCTAATGCAACCGGAACATTTAAAGGGATAGGTAACATAAACTGTCCCATCATTCCACCCACAAATGCCATAGGTATCATAGTAAGCATAATCGCGATAGTAGCGATATTTGTTGAAGGCCCAATTTCATCTGTCGCTTCTATAATGATCTCATCAAAAGTTTGATTTTCTGTTTCTTTAAGATGCATCCGTCTATGGATATTTTCTATAACAATAATAGCATCATCAACAATCAGACCAAGAGAGAGTAAAAAGGCAAACAGGGTGATACGGTTAATCGTCTGATCAGTCATAAACGCGATAAAAAGTGTTGCAGCCAAAATCATAGGCACAGCAATGGTCACAACCAACGACTCACGCCAACCTAAAAATGGGATCAAAATTAAAGCAATAATACCAATCGTCAAAACAAGATGATGAACAAGCTCGTTCACTGCCTCATTTGCTCTTTCCCCATAGTTACGAGTTACTATATATCCAAGTCCATTTTTCTCTAGGGCTTGAGCATTCTCCTCTAAGTTCTCTATCACCTTCTCTGCAAGTTCAACAGCATTTGTTCCTTTAAGCTTTGAAATCTCTAGGGTCACTTGATCTTTTGTCTGAGAAAGCTCAGGTGCTCCATCTGCCTTGTAAGATATAAGTGCCTCTTTATAGTTTTGGATATCATAATAATACTCTACATTTGCAATATCCTTTAGATAGATAAGCGACCCCATATACTTAGCAATTATCAAGTTCTTTAAATCATCAACAGAGTTAATCGCATTTTTTACTCCAAAAACTATAAGTCTATTGTCCTTAGTAGGTAGATCTATCTCTGGGGCATTCTTAGCGATCGCTTGAATTGACTGAACCACCTGTCCTATACTTATATGATAAGCAGAGAGTTTATCTAAGTCAAGCAAAACATTAAACTGTGGTTTTTTAGCACCTTTAAGATTTGTCTTGGAGATATCTTCAATTGCATTGATCTCTTGTTGTATATCTTTTATCTGTTTATAGAGGTAGATATGGTCTATCCCCTTCTCCTCTTTTTTGTAAAACGCCACGGTTACAATAGGTACATCAATATCTATATCAAAAGGTTTTACAATTGGCATCATTGTTCCACCAGGAAGTGAATCCATATTTTGCATCACTTTATCGTAAAGTTTTAAGTTTGAACTTTCTCTATCTTCACCTATCTTATACTGAACATTGAGCATCCCCACATTATGCATCGCCGTTGAGTAGATATCTTTGATACCCTTTATCTCACTTAAACGCCGCTCAAGAGGTTTAAGTACCGCATTATCTATCTCATCAGGTGAAGCCCCAGGCATTGGAACGATGATTGAACCACCACTCACAGCAATCTGAGGATCTTCTTCACGAGGCATCACCTCTAAAGAGATATATCCCAAAGAAAGAATAGCAAAAGCTAAAATAGCTGTAAGTGGATTATTTAAAAATCCCTTAGAGAGATGACCGGCTATATTTTTAATTTTATATTTTTTTTGATTCATTGTATTCCTAAGTATTCACTGTATGCACGAGTTAAGCCAACTACTATAGCTTGTATCTCTTTTTCTTGAAGTAAATTTTCTTCTAAGTTTTCAGGTAGCGCTTGCATAAATTTATCACCTTTTTTACTGAGACCCAGTCGAGGAATCTCTTTTTCACTCCATGCACCTCTTCGAAGTTTTGCATAAAGTATTACATCTGCTATAAACTTATCACGTGATTTGTAGCGTTTATCTTTGATTTTCAAGAGATTATTGTATTGAAAATCATCTATACCATAAGCTCGTAATGTCTCTAAAAGATACTCATTGACACTATATTCTTTAGCAAGTTTAATATAGTGCTCAGAATGATAAAGCTCTATCTTCTCATCATCAAACATCATATAAGCATTAATCTCTATATTGTAAAAATCACTTTGAGGAGCCATTTTTAAAAAATTTTTTATATTTTGAATCTCATCCATATCTAGTTTTACACTATATTTTTTATTAATCTGTTCATAGGTATCACTTGAGAGTGTGATATAGTAAGAAACTCTTGGCTCAATCTTGTGTATCTGTGCCAAGTTCACCTTCACTCCCTTGTATACATAAAAACTACTCTTAGAATCAATAGCTCCCAATATCTTGTAAGAGATAAAAAGTAAGATACTTAAAATTACTAAAACAAATACTTTATAAAATTTATCTTCTCTTTGCATCCC
>CAZFGS010000078.1:0-4596 GCA_964518545.1 uncultured Sulfurimonas sp.
ATAAAGAATAAAGCACTTAAGATTAAAATCCAAAAAAAGAAGCCTGTAAAATTTTTCAAATTCATTTGCATATTTATATCTAATTTATTTGATATATCGGCACCTATAACTGCAACTGTTTTGTTATTTTCAATGATAGGATAAGCTACGCTAATCCAAAGATCTTTGTTATCATGGTGATGAAATATTTGTGCTTTTTTATACTTATAGGCATTATCCCAAAAGTCACCTAAGGGATTAAATGGCTCATTGATATTTGCTCTCTTTTGAGTTTTTGTTTCACTATCAAGTAAGAAGTAGTAATAGCCCTCCTTATTGCATGTAACAACAAAAAGGTTTTGCACTGTTGAGATACGTAAGAGACGAAGCATATCTTCAAAATTTTCTCGAAGATGTGGTTTACTTTGTACAGTAGAGATAAATTTACCCTGAGTATCTTTTTCAAATATATTTGATAATTCTAAAAATGTTTCTAAATGAAGACTAATGATCTTTTCATTCAGTCTATCCCGTGTTTCTTGCATAGTATGCTTATATTCATCTAATGCGATGAAAGAAGTAGAGATGATAATAAGAACTAAAACAGTAAACTGTACGATACGTATTTTAGTTACATTAGTAGTTTTTGGCTGTAACAAACTTTGCTAATTCTCCATCTATATGTAGTCCAAACTCTTTTAATCTTTGCTCTGAAAATCGAATAGTTGGACGTCCTTTTTGCCAAAAGAAAACTCCAATGGCTTCTGGAGTATCTACATACTCACTATAGTTAAATACTATCTCTGGTTTATGACACCCTTTATTATAATGAAGAGTAGACAACACGATATCTGCTTTGTCACAACTTTTTGTTAAATGTACCTTTTTTATAATTTTTAATAACTCCACAACATGTTCATCTTGAGAATAGACATTAAGATCCTTCTCATGAGAAATACTTAATAATATTTCTTTCATAATCAAGCCTTCCCAGTTGGAATCAGCCCCAAAAACAATAGTACTAAAAAAGAGAAAGAAAAAAGCTAAGTATTTCAAAAGCTATACTCCAAACCAGCTGTAAAAGTCTGATCTATTGCTGAGTAATACAGGTTGTCTAGCGCAGGTACTCCCCCAACAATATTTACGTAACTGTATCTACTTTTTGCAGCACTATTAAAGGCATTTGTTCCCTTCAATGAAAAGATTAATGCTTTTGTCGCATGATAACGAACTCCAACATTATAATTTATACCATTTATCTCTGTATTAAGCTCTCTAAAATAATTTGCTTCATTGTAAAAATCAAATTTTCTATACTTATTAAGTAATCGTACAAATCCTCCTCTTACAGTATCTATTTCTTGTGTTACTTGGTTGTAATACTTATTTGTGTAAACCATTGACTTAAGAGTATTAAACTTATTAAATTCATAATCATATTTCAAACTACCACTATAGTTATTAAAATATTTACTATTACCATATGCTATTCTCGTACTTTGTGGATTTTCATTTTGTATAAGCTCAACACAGCTACTAATCTTATGTGCTCCGAGAGTTTTTATATACTCAAAAGAGTAATCTCTTACATTTAAAATTTCTATCTTATTTTCTGGTGTTGATGTCAGAACAAACTGTTCAGTTGCTAACTCCATCTGTGAAGCAAATATTTTTACAACATCTGTGTATGAATTATAGATATACCCTAAACGCAACTGTGTAGTTTCAAAATTTCTAGTATCTCTGTTTGATCTACTGTTATAATGGTTTGATTTAACAGAGATAGTAAACATCTGATTTTCATTTATCAGGTAATCATCTTGTATATAGAGAGAAAATATATCGTTATCGACATACTCCTCATTAAGGTTTTTCACTCCTCGATTGTAACTTGTTACACCATGAAGCCATTTTTTAACATATTGTGAACCTATTACGATATGATTTGCTCCATAATAGATACTCTTTTCTAGTTTTGCATCATAGATATCATCAATACTATTTGTTACTAAACTATCTTCTGTCCTAAGAAGACTCAATGGATCGCTTGACCATCGAGAGCCAGCCATGGAAAGATTAAGCTTCCCATCTATTCTTGTAAAGGAGAGCTTTAATTTTAATGAATCATCATCTAAAAATGTCATACTTGAACTTAAGCGTTTAAGTTGATAGTCTATATCTCCATCATTAGGCGCCCCAAACATGCTCAAAGACAAAAATGGATCCATTTTATGGTCTATAATCTCTGCTTCAAAATTGAACTTTTTATAATCAAGTGTCATAAGTGCATGTAGATTTTCAGCATCTCTCGATATCTTATGAAAGTTGTTTTCATATTCAACTCTATTTGAGTCTGTACGACTTGCATATATATGTTTTTAAATCATTGTCTGCAAGTGCGTAAGATACATTTTGATGATTTGTCCCTCTTGATCCTACATAACCTGCAACTCTGCCACCTAACTCTCTACTAGGGTCTTTTGAATACAGTTTAATAGTAATTATCGAAGGTTCAGAGTTTACAGAGGTGGATGTGCTTCCCTCATATATCTCAACATGATCTACAAAACCTAAGTCAATATTTCCATATATATAAAGCCCACTTCCCGCATAGGTGGAAGAGATTTCATAGTCATTGATAAATACTTTCACTACACTACTAGCATACAAAAGAGGGTCAACATGAAGATAATCAGGCATACCAAAGAGGTTTTCATTATATCTAAAAGAGCGAATAGAGTTTGTAAGATCACTTAAAGTATGTGCTTGCATACGTTCTATATCATCACGAGTATATACCGTTAAATGCCCTAATGCCTCATCTTTTGTTTTTTTAGACAAGTCACTATCTATACGATAAAGATCTAGCATCTCATCAATGCTATATGCAAACAATTGATTTGATAAAAACAGCACCAATAAAAAATAATATTTCATTTATACACCTCTTATGTAATCATAACAAATATAAGGATGAATTATGCTTAATAAAAAAGAAAAGTGAGTTTTCAGTAGGGGAAAGAAGAGTTAGAAGAATGTAGCAGTATTGCACTACATTCTTCTTTTTTGAAGCTATTAAACGCGGGCTTCTTCGCGGCGATTTAGGTAAGCCCAGTTCGCATCTACACGCTCTTGCCACTCTTTGATTAAGTACTTGTACTCATCTTTGAAAAGGTGTTTGAAACGTCCTTGTGCTGCTAAATATTCTTCAACAGGTACAACATTTTTAGGTCTGTAAGTGATGTTTAACTCATGACCATCAATGATCTCATACAGTGGAAACACTAAAGAATCAGTCGAAAGATCTGTAAGCATCATAGTATCTTTAGGATCAAATTTCCACTCAGTTGTACAAGGAGATACTGCATTAATAAACACAGGACCATCTACTGCCATACCATGTTGGATTTTCTTCACCATATCTTTCCATTTATTTGGAGCAACTTGTGCAGAATATGGGATACCATGGCTTGCCATAATAGCTACCATATCTTTTTTATTTTTCTTTTCACCATAAGATACACGACCAGCTGGTGATGTAGTTGCTGATGAACCGATTGGTGTTGAAGATGAACGTTGTCCACCAGTATTTGCATATACTTCATTGTCAAGAACAACATGCATGATGTTGTGACCACGTTCCATACAACCAGAAATCCACTGAAAACCAATATCGTAAGATGCACCATCACCTGCAAAAGATACAAACTTAGGATTACGATCAGGCTGCTTGAGACGACCTTTGGTTTTAAGAGCATTGTACATTGCCTCAGCTCCTGCAACTGCAGTAGAACCGTTTTCAAATCCGATATGGATCCAAGAAGCATCCCATGATGTATATGGGTAAACTGCTGTACAAACTTCAAGACATCCTGTTGATGCTGAAAGTACTAAGTCATCATTTGTCGCATTTAATACTTCACGAACAATGATAGAGTGTGCACAACCAGGACAAAGAAGATTTGCACCTTCAAAACGGTCTGCTGATGTAGAAAACTCTTTTAAGTTTTTAATTTTTTTCATTTCACTCATAGTTTTCTCCTATAAAAATTGTAATTTCGGTCCACGAACACCGATAAATTGTTGTAGTGGAGTCAATACTTTTCCAGCATCAACATTTGCTTGAAGCTCAGTAAATAGATCTACTAAATGTTTCTTTGTTAAATCACGACCACCAAGGCCATAAATATAACCAGAAAGAAGAGCTTTTGTGTCAGTGTTGAAAAGACAACCAGCAATTTCGTTAAACAGCATACCTGGTGCACCACCTGGAGCTGAACGATCAAGTGCAGCAATTGCTTTCACATCTTTAAGTGCTTCTTGAATTTCAAAGAATGGGAATGGACGTACCACACGGATACCTACAACACCAGCCTTAATTCCTTTTGCTCTCATCTCTAAAGCAACTTCACGAGCAGTTTCAACTGAAGTACCCATACAAACCACAACAACATCTGCATCATCAACATCATATTTTTCAACGATGTTATACTTACGACCTGTAAGCTTTTCAAAATCATCAAATGCAGCTTGAACTTTTGGAAGAACCTTAGTCATAAGATCATTATGTTGACGAGCTTTATGCTCAAAGTGCCAATCTTCTTCAGTTTGTACACC
>CAZFGS010000079.1:0-4563 GCA_964518545.1 uncultured Sulfurimonas sp.
CGCGTTTACGCTCTTTACGAATCAGTTGATTGATTGTAGGCATACAATTCCTTTACTTAATTTTTCCAGTAGAATGTAACTCTTTAAAAAATTTAGAGAGTTATAGACACGGAATAATACTAAAATAGTATTTAAAGTTTGCTTATCTTAAGTATTAATTAATGTTTTGGAAGTAAAATGGGGAAAGTTAAGATCTCTAGTATCACTTAAGATACTAGAGAAAGAAGGAGTATATCTACTCTTCTTCACTTACGAATTCGATCATTTGATCTTTATAGATACCAGTTCCAACAGGAATAGTACGACCAATAATAACATTTTCTTTAAGGTTATTAAGATCATCTACTTTAGCAGATACTGCCGCTTCAGTAAGAACTTTTGTTGTATCTTGGAATGATGCAGCAGAGATAATACTATCTGCAGATACCGCAGCACGAGTAATACCAACAAGGAATGGTTCAGCAATTGCTGGACGACCACCAAGACGCATGATTTTTTCATTCTCTAATGCAAATTTTGCTTTAGAGATTAAATCACCCTCTATAAATTTTGTATCACCAGATTTTACAATTTTCACTTGACGTAACATTTGAGTAAAGATAACCTCAATATGTTTATCGGCAATATTTACCCCTTGAGAACGGTAAACTTGTTGTACTTCAGATACAAGATAGTTATAAAGTGCTTTTACACCCATAATACGAAGTAGTTCATGTGATGATAAAATACCACTAGTTAAACGCTCACCAGCATGTACAAAGTCACCAGTATTTACAACTGCTTCATGTGATTTATCAACAAAGTACTCTTTAATGATTCCATTTTCATTATTGCTAACAATAATTCTAACTTTACCACGAAGAGGTTTACCAAAGCTTACCACACCATCGATCTCAGAGATTAGTGCAGTTGCTTTTGGACGACGACCTTCAAAGAGTTCAGATACACGAGGAAGACCCCCAGTAATATCTGATGATTTTTGAAGTGCTTTTGGTGTTTTTGCAATGATGTCAGCAATCTTAACAGTTGTGCCATCTGGAACAAATACAGAAGATTTAGGCTCGATAGCATAACGCATAAGCTCTCCATCTTCAGTCGCAAGTACGATAGCTGGTTTATATTCATTAGAGATATGATCATTGATCATAAGACGAGTTTTACCAGTAAGTTCATCAAGTTGCTCAGAAGCAGTAGTACCAACAATGATATCTTCATATTGAATAGTACCATTTGCTTCAGAGATGATAGGATTTGAGTATGGATCCCACTCAGCAATTACAACTGACTCATCAGTAGCTGGTTTTGCAATAAGTGATGATGCATCTACAGCCTCATCATCATTTGTAACGATTACAGATCCACGTGCAATATAGTGACGAACAGCCTCGCGGTTATTTGTATCAATGATTGCAGCAAAAAGACCTTTCTCTTTTACTTCATATCCAGCTTCTAAACCTTCAAATCTTTCTAAATAGTCACCTTTAAGAAGGAAGTACTTCACAGTACCCTCCTCTTTAGCAAGAATTTTTTGAGTCACAGGAGCACCATTATCAACTAATAATTCTGATGCATAAGGGATACGTGAAGGTACATTCCAACCATCTTTAATTGTCTCAACAATAGAATCATCAGCAACAACTTCATCACCATTTGCATGTGGGAAATAGTATTTACCCTCAATTTGACCACTTACACCAGCAAGTTCATTTGGCTTAGCAATTTCATTTTTACGTAAAGAATAACGAACTGTCTCATCACCTGTTACAGAGATAATAACTTCATCATGGATAGTTTGAATCTCTACTTTACCAGCAAATGGTGCTTTAATTTTAGGTTCAACAAGAAGTACAGCCGCATTACGACGGTTAGCTACGATATTTTTACCCTCTTTAGAAGCATAAGTTTTAAGGTTATAGTAACGGATAAAACCTTCTCTATTTGCAATAACTTGACGCTCTTGTGCAGTTGAAGATGCTGTTCCACCAACGTGGAATGTACGAAGTGTCAGCTGAGTACCAGGCTCCCCAATTGATTGTGCAGCAACAATACCAACAGCCTCACCTGTTCTTACAATATAACCAGTTGCAAGATTCACACCATAACAAAGTGCACATACACCATCAGTACTTTTACAAGTTGTTGGTGTTCTAATATGTGCAGTTTTGATTCCAGCTTCTGAAATTACTTTTGCAGATACTTCATCAAGAAGTGTTCCCTCAGCAAATAAAATCTCATTTGAGATTGGATCAATAACATCATCAGCTAAAACACGACCATTCAATCTGTCTTCTAAAGACTCTATTAAAGTATTTTGATCAGAGATGTCTGAAATCTCTATACCTTCGTGAGTATGACAATCATGTTCAACAATCTTCACATTTTGAGCAACATCAACTAGCTTACGAGTAAGGTAACCCGCATTCGCTGTTTTAAGTGCTGTATCGGCAAGACCTTTACGAGCACCGTGAGTTGAAATAAAGTACTCAATAACATTAAGACCCTCTTTAAAGTTAGAGATAATTGGTGTTTCAATAATATCTCCAGAAGGTTTCGCCATAAGACCCCTCATACCAGCAAGCTGACGGATTTGTGCAGCAGAACCACGAGCTCCAGAGTCAGCCATCATATGAATAGAGTTAAACCCATCTTTATCATTTTGTACTAGATCCATCATCTCTGATGCAAGTGTATTGTTTGTATCAGTCCAAACATCAATGATCTTATTGTAACGCTCTTGCTCTGTTAAAAGACCAGCTTCAAACTGTTTTTGAATCTCAATAACACGAGCTTTTGAATCAGCAATTTTAGCAGGCTTCATATCTGGAACACGAATATCATCAGCAGAAATTGATACACCAGATTCAGTTGCATGTTTGAAACCTAAATTTTTAAGACGGTCAAGGAAACCAGCAGTAATACCGATACCACCATGTTTTTGCACATAATCAACAATCTCATTAATCGCTTTTTTCTTCATAACTCTATTCCAAAGTTCAATAGGAACAAATTCAGGGAGAATTGCTTTAAGAAGTAAACGCCCGGCAGTTGTATGGATAATACGACCATCAACACGAGTTCTCACTTTTGCATGGATATCTAGTGCATCATGCTCTAGTGCAATACGAATCTCATCTACATTTGCAAAAAGCTTGTTTGAACCTTTCACACCATTCTTTTCAAGAGTGATATAATAGATACCAAGTACCATATCCTGTGAAGGTGTAGCAATAGCTTTACCTGATGCAGGAAGAAGAATATTCATAGAAGCAAGCATTAGTACTTTTGCTTCTGCAATCGCTGCAGAAGATAAAGGTACATGAACTGCCATTTGATCCCCATCGAAATCGGCATTGAATGCAGCACAAACTAATGGGTGAAGCTGAATAGCTTTTCCATCGATGAGTTTTGGATGAAATGCCTGGATAGAAAGTTTGTGAAGTGTTGGTGCACGGTTAAGCATAACAGGATAACCATCAACAATCTCAGCTAGACACTCCCATACTTCATTTGTTTTTGCTTCGATCATTTTCTTCGCAGCTTTAACAGTTGTAGCATATCCTTTATCTTCAAGTTTAGCAATCAAGTGTGGCTTGAAAAGTTCAAGAGCCATTTTCTTAGGAAGACCACACTCATCCATTGCAAGGCTTGGCCCAACAACAATGACAGAACGACCAGAGAAGTCAACACGTTTTCCAAGAAGGTTTTGACGGAAACGACCTTGCTTTCCTTTAATAATCTCTGAGAGTGATTTTAGTGGACGCTTATTAGCTCCCTTCACTGCATTTGCACGACGACCATTGTCAAAAAGTGCATCAACAGACTCTTGTAACATACGTTTTTCATTACGTACAATAATTTCTGGAGCTTCAAGCTCTACTAGACGCTTTAGACGTTGGTTACGGTTAATAACACGACGATAAAGGTCATTTACATCAGAAACTGCAAATTTACCACCATCAAGTGATACAAGTGGACGTAGGTCTGGTGGAAGAACTGGAAGTACCGTTAACATCATCCAAGCAGGGTTATTTCCAGAGTTAAGGAATGATTCAATAACTTTTAAACGTTTACCAATAGTCTTACGTTTTGCTTCTGATTTAGTCTCACCAATCGCTTCTTTTAAATTAGTAAAAAGATCAACTAGATCGATAGAATCAAGTAAGTCACGAACAACTTCACCACCCATACGAGCTTTAAAGCCTAACTCACCAAAACGTTGTACTAATGTACGGTATTGTTCTTCGTTTAAAACATCATACTGAAGTACCGGTGTTTTTGCTTCAGCATCATAATATGCTTCACCACCAGACTCAACAATGTATGCTTCATAATAAAGTACACGCTCAAGGTCTTTCATCTTGATACCTAAAAGAGTACCAATACGAGAAGGTAAAGAAGAAACATACCAAATATGTGCAACTGGAGTTACTAATTCAATATGTCCCATGCGGTTACGGCGAACTTTAGTAGATGTTACTTCAACACCACATTTTTCACAAACCACACCCTTATAACGCATCTTTTTGTATTTACCACAAAGACACTCATAGTCTCTTACAGGTC
>CAZFGS010000080.1:0-2446 GCA_964518545.1 uncultured Sulfurimonas sp.
ATATGATTATAGAATCAGGTGTTAAAGAGTTTTTTGAGAAGTATCATTATACAAAGTATTATATTTTTAGACCACCTGATAGATCTAAAGAAAAAGTATATATTTATAAAGAGTTTCCAAAAGGGAGCGATCTTCTTACAAACGATATGATTGTAATGGATATGCCATTAGCAAAAAAAATATTGGGTATCAAGAGGGGATATGTAAGTGACATTATTATTGAACTTTCTAATCCTGATGAATACCAAAAAGTCTATGAAAAGCTTATAATCTCCCATTTTGATACAAGAATCATCACAAAAAAAGATATAGCCAAGCACTATACAAAACTCTTTAACTATAAGGGTGGTGTTTTTATGGTTCTGTATATTTTTTCCATTGTTACTTTTTTACTTTTATTGTATCAGCATTACTTCATGGTGGAAAGTTCAGATCTCAAAGAGATTGTTATTTTACGAACTACAGGATGGAGTATTGAGCAGATTATCTCCTTTAAGTTAGTAGAGAATTTTATTGTTGTTCTTAGTGCTTTTTTTATTGGGGTGATTCTGGCTTATATTTATGTGTTTTTTCTTGATGCCCCGTTATTAAGAAATATATTTCTAGGGAGTGCAAACTTAAATATCCATCCCGAATTTACCCCTTATATCAAACCATTAGATCTTTTCATATTATTTGGTATCTTTGTTTTACCTTTTTTACTTGTTGTGGTGATTCCAGTATGGAAACTCTGTGTGAAAGATATGAGTGAGATGATAAGATGATACAACTGCAAAATGTAAATAAGGTTTTTACAAATACCAAACATAATAGTTTTGTGGCCTTAAAAGATATCTCTTTAGATATTGCACCAAATGAGTGTGTCCTTCTGCATGGGAGTAGTGGGAGTGGTAAAACAACACTCTTGCATATTATTGCTTCTTTAATGAAACCAAGTTCAGGCTTGGTAAAGGTGAAGGGGGAAAACATAGTCTCCCTCTCAGATTATCATGCCTCTGCTTATCGTCGAAGTGCTATTGGTTATGTGACACAATCTTTTTATCTTCTCGATAACCTAAGTGTAGAGCAAAACCTACTCCCTGCTTTAGTTTTAGAATCTTTATCTGAAAAAGAGATAGCACAAAAGATACAAGAAGCACTCTCTTTGGCAAATATTGAACATAAGGCTAAACAAAAAGTCTCTACTCTCTCAGGTGGGGAAAAACAGCGTTGTATCATTGCTAGGGCTATTGTCAATGATGCTGAGATACTTCTTTGTGATGAACCCACAGCAAATCTTGATAAAAAAAACTCCCTCTTCTTTTTAGAACTGATACAAAAGCTTAAAAATCTTGGAAAAACTATTGTGATAGCAACACATGATCCTATCTTTGAAAAACTTGAGTGTGTAGATAAGGTTTATAATTTAGAAGGAGGATCTCTTGAATGAGATCTTAATCTCTCCCCAGGTAAGTTTAGAGCTATTTTTAAGTAGTTTAGTGCTTCTTTTTTTGACCTTTGCTCTTTATCATACTTTTTATATCTTACTTCGATACAATAAAAATGCAACAAGTGCACTTCAATACGAACTCGAAAAGAGGTCCCTCTTAAGCACTACAATTATAAAAGTGGCCCTATCGATCTCCATCTTTTTATTTATCTTGCTTGTCTTGAGTATTGATACTCTTGCAGAGCTTATTCCTGGAGCGATGTGTGGTGCGGGTGTGGTAAGTTCTGGAGCTTATGGTAGTGTACTTATAGCTTTAAAGTTTATAGTGATTATACTAGCGATGTTTTGGATTCAAGTAGATAATGAGGATCAAAAAGCAAAAGATTTTCCTTATTTTTCTTTGAAGATGTACCTTTATATTTTTTTGTATTTTCTTATTGCTCTGTCTTGGTTTTTTGAGCTGAATTTTTTTATGAGTTTAAGTGTAGAAGAACCAGTTTTATGTTGTTCTAACCTTTATACATCTCAAACAACTACTTTTATCTTTGGGATGAGTATACAAGAGACTGTTGTTGCTTTTTATATCACTTATCTTTTTATGCTACTTGCAACTTATCTGGGAAAAAAAGTCTTTTTAACACTTTTGAGCATCCTTTTTCTTTACCTCTCTTATATAGCTATTGTTTGTTTTTTTAGTGGATACATCTATGATCTTCCTACACATAAGTGCCCCTACTGTATCTTGGCTAAGGAGTATTATTTTATAGGCTATTTTATTTATGGAGCATTTATTATGGCTAATTACTATGTTCTTTATGGCATAGTGTTCTCTTTTAAGGAGCATACAAAAATTAAAATTATAGTTGCATATACTCTTTTCATCTCTTTGGTTTCTTTTAAGTATGTTTACTATTTTTTAAACAATAATCTTTTTTTATAATGGCTCAAAGTTTAAAATGTTATTATACAAAAGATAGAAAATAATACAAGGTTCTTTTATTATGTTAAAAAAGTTTA
>CAZFGS010000080.1:2456-4544 GCA_964518545.1 uncultured Sulfurimonas sp.
TTATAGTATTGGTGTTTCTCTTCTCTTTCTATGCAATGGCTATTGATGCTGGCGAAGATATGTCAAAATGGCTAAGACCCTCAGAGGTTCCACAGCCTAAAAACAACAAATTGACACCTGAGCGCATAGAGCTTGGAAGATTACTTTATTTTGATAGAAGATTATCTAAGGATGATGAGATCTCTTGTTCAACCTGTCATCACCCTAAACATGGCTGGAGTGATGAGGTGCCAACATCTAAAGCAGTAGGCTACGATGGGCGTATTGGACCAAGAAACTCTCCAGTAATTCTCAATGCTGCATATCAACGCCATCAGTTTTGGGATGGTCGTGTTAGATCATTAGAGCAACAAGCAGTAGGACCTATGTCTACAGATGTAGAGATGAATATGCCTTTAGATGAACTTGTATCAAAATTAAATAAGATTCAAGGTTATGTCACACTTTTTGAAAAAGCCTACCCAGGTGAAGGCTTGACAAAAGAGACTTTGGCAAAGGCAGTCGCTTCTTTTGAGAGAACGGTTGTTTCTACAGAATCTCCTTTTGACAAGTATGTAAAAGGGGATAAAAATGCTATAAGTGAAGATGCTAAAGAGGGTTTTACCCTTTTTAAAGGGAAGGCTCACTGTATAGATTGTCATGATGGCTGGAATTTTACCGATGGAAGTTTCCAAAATATTGGGCTTAATGATGGGGAGTTACAGGGTAAGGAATTAGGTCGTTACAATGTAAAAAACAGAGCAGCATGGTATGGTGTTTTTAAAACGCCAACACTTCGTGATGTTACAAAGTCGTACCCTTATTTTCATGATGGAAGTGTCAAAACATTAGAAGAAGCAACTGTGCTCTGTGCAAGTGGTGGACGCTATGAAAATGGTGTGAGAAACAAGTCAGATGCGATGAAAAATAGAAATCTAACTCACAAAGAGGTACTTAAAGTAGTTGAGTTTATGAAAAGCTTAACAGGACCAGATATAGATTTGAAAATTCCAACACAATTCCCACAATAAGGTAGAGATAATGAAGAAAATTCTTTTAGGTATGGTGTTTGTCACTCTTTCACTTTATGCAACTAATCATGTCATAGATCAAAAAGGGAAGACTTTTATTCCCCATGAGATCTCAGTAAAACCAGGAGATAAGATCACATTTTTGAACTCTGATCCTTTTGCACATAATGCTTATACAGATGATGAAAACAATGAATTTGATATAGGTATGCAAAGTACAGGGACTAAAAAAAGTATTATAGTGAAGCCCGGTGGTGATTTTAGTGTAGAGTGTGCTATCCATCCAAATATGCTTTTAGAAGTTATAATGAAATAAATATAAGATGAAAATCTTACTCTATCTCATACCTCTCATATATCCCTTATATGCAGCTTATGGGGATTCAAAAAGTGATATAGAAAAAGAGAAAATGCTTCAGTTAGGAAAAGAGATATATGAACAAACATGTATCTCTTGTCATGGAAAAGATGGGGAAACAAACCCTGAAATTCAGCTTGTAATCAAGCCAAAAAAACTCCAAAAGACACTGCTTACAAAAGAACAATCCTTTAAAGTCATTAAATATGGAGCATACTATTTTGGTGCACATGCAGATATTATGCCAGCCTTTCAACATGTTTATGATGATGAAAAAATTACAGCAGTTTCTTTGTATATTTCTGAGGTGTTTAATGCAGATAGAGAAGAGAAAGTAAAGTATCTTCTTGATAGTTCTACAAAACTTACTGAGAATGAAAAAGTAAATATGCTTGGTGTAGGCAAAAAGATTTTTCAAAAGAGATGTGCAAAATGCCATGGTGTCTTAGGAGATGGAGAGAGTGAGTATGTTAAACAATCCAAGGCAGATAAAAATTTCATCTACCCCTATAACCTCACAAGAACACTTCTGAGTGAACAACAGATCTTTTTATATGCAAAATTTGGTGGACATTTTTGGGGAGCAGATAAATTTGATATGCCTTCTTGGAAAAATAAATATGATGATATTGAACTAAAATCAGTGGCAAAATATATAGAAGAAGAGATTAAAAAAATCAAAGAATAGTACAGCAAAACTCACTTTAAAACTCTTATGAT
>CAZFGS010000081.1:0-4380 GCA_964518545.1 uncultured Sulfurimonas sp.
GGATGGGCTGCTATGAGATAGTAGGTTAGGAACTGCTGTTTTCCCTCTTCTGCATTAAGTCTGTCATACATCTTTTTAAAGTCTATAAGTGTCTGCTTTCCTGGTTTTCCCATGAGTTCTAAAACATGCTGTTGTGTATGCTCAGGGGCTACTTTCATCTGTCCAGATATATGGTGTTTTACCATCTCTTCAAGGTAGGTCATACCGTGGCGTTTATCTTCGGTGATAAAATCATATCTTACACCCGAAGCTACAAAAGCCTTTCTTACACCCTCTACCTCTCTTACTTGACGAAGGAGATTTATGTTACGACTATGATCTATCTTCATCGTACTACATAAATGTGTTGCATCCACACAACGTTGATGATCACAGGTACCGAGTTTGAGCTTTTTACCACACTCATAACCGTACATATTTGCCGTTGGTCCTCCTACATCAGAGATAATTCCTTTGTAGTCTTTGTACTTGTTAAAGTCTTTTGCTTCTGCAAGAATATTATCTTCAGAACGGGTACGAATCGTTCGCCCCTGATGCACCCCTATGGCACAGAAGTTACACTCACCCCAACATCCATGGTGGGTCATGATGGAGAACTTAATCGTCTCAAGACACTTCACTTTCCCCTCTTTTGCATAGTAAGGATGAAGTTCTCTTGTAAAAGGCAAGTTTGAATTAGCATCCATCTCCTCTTCATTGAGGTAATCACAAGGAGGTGTTTGTATAAGGTAACGACTATCTACCGGTTGGCAAAGCCCATTTGCAGAGATAGGGTCATTATTGTCATAAAAATCATCAAAGAGATCTATATACTTCTCTTTATCATCCAAACACTCTTGATGACTTGGAAGTTGTATGTACTCATATACAGGCTCTTTAGAGATATAACATATACCTCTTATGTCAGTATAGTCGCGTTTCTCTTCTATAGCACGAGTGAGTTGCTCTAGAGCAATTTCTCCCATACCGTAAATCATCACATCTGCTTTTGAGTCAAAAAGTATGGGTTTTTTTAGTTTGTTTGACCAGTAATCATAATGTGAAACGCGACGGAGAGAAGCTTCGATACCACCAAGTACTAGTGGAACAGTATTTTTAAAGTAACGTCGTATGAGGTTACAGTAAACACTTAAGGCTCTATCTGGGCGTTTGTTGTTTTTTCCACCCGGAGTATAATCATCGGAGTTTCTAAACTTTTTTGTTGCAGTATAGTTACTCACCATGCTATCAACACTACCACCACTCACACCCCAGTAGAGACGAGGCTCACCAAGACGCATAATATCATCAGGAGATTTTATATCAGGCTGCCCTATCATCCCTACTTTGTATCCCATCTTCTCAAGCATACGTCCAACCATAGCCACACCGATGAAAGGGGAATCTATATAAGCATCACCACTTACTAAGATCACATCACAATAATCCCACCCTCTTGCATCCATCTCTTCACGAGTTGTTGGCAGGAAATCTCTCTCTGTAAAGGTTACAGTATCGCGTTTTGGTTGTTTACTTTTATGACGTCTACTCAAGCATATCCTTTTTATTGTATAATAATACTAAATATATCTATATAAAGAGATTAGAGATGCTGTACCCTTATGAAAATTTAGAAAATTTTACACTTCGTGCCCTTTTAAAGAGGTCTGTTTCCCTTTATGGGGAAAATGATGTATTATCAAAAGTTACACAAGAACCTATGAATTACATAGAATTAAATGAAAAAGTTCAAGAGATGATAATCCTCTTACAAAACAATGGAATTACAAAAGGTGACAAAGTTGTTTTACTCAGTGAAAATATGCCAAATTGGGCTGTTGCATACTTTGCTGTTACTTACTTTGGAGCGGTGATTGTACCTGTGCTTCCAGATTTTCATGTTTCAGATGTTCACCATATCATCCGTCACTCTGAGGCTAAGGCTGTTTTTGTATCTCAAAAACACCTCTCTACCATAGAAGAGCTTTCAAAATCTGACTTAAAGTTTGTTATAGAACTCGACTCACTCGTAGAGCTTGATGAGTTTACAAACCACAGCTATATGACAAAGATTAAACAAAGCCTAAACTCCATAGAAAAGATCTCTTCACATATGAAAGATACTATCCCAGATGAAGACGACATGGCAGCACTTCTTTACACATCTGGAACAACTGGACATTCAAAAGGTGTTATGCTTTCACACAAAAACCTTGTTACAAATGCTATGAGTGCTTATGAAAATATCTCAATTAAGCCCGATGATATCTTTTTATCTATACTTCCTCTTGCACATACACTAGAGTGTACTGTTGGGCTTATTGTACCTATTCTTCATGGTTCTAGTGTTGTCTATATAGATAAAACACCAACACCAAGTGTACTTTTAAAAGCCTTTGGTATTGTCAGACCAACAATGATGGTAAGTGTTCCACTTATTATAGAAAAAATCTATAAAAATAAAATACTTCCAAAATTTACAGGATCATTCCTGATGAAAAACATCTATAAGATCCCTTTTGCCCGTAAAAAGCTTAATCTTATAGCAGGGAAAAAGCTTATAGAAACTTTTGGAGGGCGCATCCGTTTCTTTGGTATTGGTGGTGCTGGAATCTCCCCCTATGTTGAAAAGTTTTTAAAAGAAGCAAACTTCCCTTATATCATCGGTTATGGACTTACTGAGACCTCTCCACTTATCGCTGGTGGACGTCTTGGTGAGTCTATCAAGCTTCGTTCAACTGGTGTACCAATGGTCGGGGTAGAGGTAAAAATACACAAAGAAGATGAAGCACATGATGAGGGTGAGATCTATGTAAAATCTCCAAGTGTTATGCTTGGTTACTACAAAGATGAGGAACAAACCAAAGAGGTTATGGAAGATGGATGGTTTAAAACTGGAGATCTCGGTTATCTTGATGAAGAGAACTATCTTTTCATTAGTGGACGTAGTAAAAATGTTATCATTGGAAGTGGTGGAGAAAATATCTATCCAGAACAGATAGAAGCTACCATAAACCAACACGAAGCAGTTCTTGATTCCTTAGTGATGGAGAGAGTTGATGGCAAGCTTATAGCCAAAGTCCATCTCGATTATGAACTTGTAGACAAAATGTTCAAGGCAGATTCTCAGCCAGAGGCGCAGGTAAAAGCAGATATAGAAGCTCTTTTAGAAGAGATGAGAGTTGATGTCAACTCTAAAATCTCCTCTTACTCAAGAATGGTTCAGTTTGTAGAACAAATTGACCCTTTTGTGAAAACGCCAACCAAAAAGATTAAGCGTTATCTTTACACTAACTAAACTGAGGTTGTACGAAAGGTATAACCTGTTTTTTACGACTTAAAACGCCATCAAGCCATACTTGATTGTTTTGAAGTTTTACACCAAAAGCAGCTTCTATTTTTTGAGGTTCATCACTAATACAAAGAAGTTGTGACCCCTCTTTCATGATATCTGTAAGAAGTACAAGCATAGTGTGTAAGCCCTCTTCCTCTTTCATAGCTTGCATATCGACCATGATCTCTTCTACTCGCTCATCAAGTGCAGAGATATCTATCATCTCTAGTTGGTTTACACCAACTTTTTTACCATTCATATCAAAAGCTTTATAATCTCTTGTATTGAGACTTCTAGCACTAGCACCCTCAGTAGCAGATTTGACTATAAACATATCCATAGCAAGTTTTTTATAATCTTCAATCCCTGCAATTTTCGCAAGCTCTTTCACTGCTTTTGTATCTACTTTTGTACATGTAGGTGATTTAAAGATCACTGTATCACTCAAGATTGCAAGCATCATCATCCCTGCAATCTCTTTAGGAATTTCTACATTATTTGATTGAAACATCTCATATACTACTGTATTTGAACACCCAATAGGGCGAATCCAACACTCTAATGGTGTATCTGTAGTTAAATCACCTAATTTATGATGATCTACGATACCAAGTATAGTCGCTTCCATAATATCTTTAGGAGCCTGTGCCTTGTCTGAAAAATCTATAAGATAAACCTTTTCACCAGCTACAGAAGTTTTTAACTCAGGTATTTTATCTGCATATCCAAACTGTGAAAGGATGAACTCAGTCTCAGCAGAGATCTCCCCTTGACGAGTTGGTATACAATCTTCACCAAGTTGATTTTTTAAGTATGAAAGAGAGATAGCACCTACGATAGAATCGCTATCTGGACTTGTATGTCCAAAAACATATGTTGCCATTGAAAGCCTTTATAATTTTTTCGTAATTATACTCAAAAAAAATTATGTTTGACTTTGTAAAGAAGCTAGTAGAACTTTATACTCATCTATTAAGTTTGAGATAGCCCCAATATCAAAAAGCTCTATCTTCTCTAAAAGTTCATTAGAAAAGTCCACAAAAACTTCCATCTTATGCTTTTGAGAG
>CAZFGS010000082.1:0-4361 GCA_964518545.1 uncultured Sulfurimonas sp.
TTTTCAACAAGTGTGAGTAGCTCACTTGCTTGGTTATTTGTACTGTTGCGTTTTGAATTGACTTTGATTTTTGCAGGTATCTCTTCTGTTGTAATCCCTACCTCTACAAACTTATCGATTTCATCCATCCCCTCAACTGTGAGCATTGCATCTTTTACTGCTTGCTCATCTATCACTACTTTACAAAAACCCAGTTGCACAAGAGCATCTTCATCTACGATTTTAAAGGTCTCTTTTGTTTTGGTTTTTGGTGGGGTGATTGTTATGGATGATATAGCTGTTCCATCGAGGCGGTCAATGCCATACTCTGTCAATACACTGGCGGTAGCTTCAAGTGCTGTAGTTTTTGCAAGGGTAAGAGACTTTTTAAGTGCTGTCATCTCTTTGATGTCATTTGAGAGATACTCTATCTTATTATCAATCTCTTTGATACTCAGACCAATGTAGTCTGTTTTTACATGATAAGGCTTATCTGATTCTAAAACTTGACGGATGTAGTTTTTAAACCACTCCGTATTATCTGGTTTGATGCGCTCCATCTCTGTTTGTAGTCTGTAGTTTGTCATTTTCATAATCTTGCTCCTTATGCTGCTAATGCCATTTGAGGCTGTTTAATTGTTGCGATATGCTCTGCAATATTCCATAATTTTTGATTAATTTCTACATCTTTACTTATAGAGGTAATCTCTTTACTTGTAAATCTGCGACCTGTATCTTTATTTATACCTGAGATATTGCCACGAATAAGATTCTCTTGAATGACATTCATAACGGTATAGAGGTCATTTTTGGTGTCTTCATCTCTATGTGGAATAAGCAAATCTGTATGATTTACTTGCAGGTGTTTATCAAATCGTAGTGGAATGCTACTTTTTGCAAAGCTCTCTTTTTCAAGTTCTGAGAGTTCT
This sequence comes from uncultured Sulfurimonas sp., assembly GCA_964518545.1. Lineage (GTDB taxonomy): Bacteria > Campylobacterota > Campylobacteria > Campylobacterales > Sulfurimonadaceae > Sulfurimonas. The sequence goes on from CAZFGS010000082.1 coordinate 909, forward strand.
ATAGATTCAAGTTGTTGTACCTTTTGCATAAGCTTTGGTTTGATAGCTGTGATTTGTTCAACCGCATAGGCTACATCGTTATCTCGCTCTCCTAAGTGTTTGATTTTATAGGTCTCAAACACAGAATCTGCGATAACTAAACCGTTACTGCACACAAATCTAAAGAGCCCCGCTGATATAGAGAAGCTCTTACTTCTGTCATGGCTGTTAAAGAGTAAAAGCTCTACTGCATTTTCTTGTGGATGAAGTAAATCATCGAAGTGACGAAAGCGGACTAAGTGTTGTTGGTAGCCCTGTTTATCTTCATCTCTTACAGATGCTTCACTTACTGTTACAGGGTACCAATTGTTTGCTCGTATCTCTTCAATAACATCGATTGTTGGGATGAAGTGGTACTTGTCACTTACATCATAGTGTGGTTCCTCTGTAAAGAGTGCTGGGGCTTGAGCTAAAAGCTCTTCGTTTGTTAGTGGAAATTTTGACATGGTTTTATCCTTTTTTAATTTTGATTATGTGTTGTATTGTTAAGATGAAGTTTTACTCTTCATCCGACTCTAGTGTCTCTTTTAAAACGGTGCCAACGGTTATGGCGATGGTTAACAGTGTAGATGGACTCCACATGATTATGCTCCTTGTAATGGTGTGTAGTGTGGATTATTTAACGGGGTGAAATTAATATCAAGACTATTCCACCATTGGGAATAGTCTTGAAAGTTGTTGTGTTTGAAATATGAGTTTTTCATCATGCTCCTTTGTATGGTTTTCAGAGCTATGATATGTGGTTATAATTTTTTGGAAACTCTTGTTTATACTATTCGTGGCATAATAACAAGAACAAAAGTGCATAATTAAAGAAGGAAGTGCATATATGCAAGATAATTACAAGACAATTGAACACCAAATCCGTAAGTACAGCTTCGAGTTTTTAAAAGTAAGTGAGATACCGCTCATTATGCTTGAAAACCTTAATGAAGCAAATCCCCAAATGATTGAAAACGCTCAAAAGCCAAATCTTTTAGCAGCAGCCATTATCTATGTGTTTTTAAAAAAGAGTGGTTTAAATGGGAGAGGCGGTATAACTGCAAAAGATGTAGGTGCTTACTTTGATGTAAAAGCACCTGCCATCTCTCAAAAGGCTTTTGATGTTGAGTCTAGCCTTTACACAGATGATGCGTTTGCACTAGAAAATGAGAATGATACTTATGAATTTATCGATAAGGACAGATTTAAGGTCAATGAGCTTTATTGGGAATTTACAGAATCGCCTGAATCTGAAAATATCAAAAAGAGTATAAAAACACTCAAAAGTATCATTAAAAAAGATCCTGATTACTTTGATCCTTATATCTCTTTGTATGAGTACTATTTATTGGATGAAGATTTTGAGAATGCTTTTGAAACAATTGAAAAAGGTTTCAAGAGAGCTTTAGACCTTTTAGACGACAACGGTAGATTTCCTGATGAGCTTCCTTGGGGTTTTATAGAAAATCGTCACATTATTCGTATGATATTTAACTTTGGGATGTTTGTGTGGAGAGGTGGCAACAAAGATTTAGCTTTGCAAATCTTCATGCAACTTCTTAGAACAAATCATAATGACAATATAGGTGCAAGATACTCTATAGTGGCAATTCTTGAAGGGTTTGGTTCTCAAGAGGAGTGGGAAGAGCAGTTTGAGAGTGATAACGGTATGGGCTTGGAGTATATGGCTGTGGAAGAGTGGTTTTACAAAGCAGCAGAGAAACATAGAGATGTAATCGGCTGGTGGCTTGATTTAGAAGATGATGAATAAAGAGATGCCTACAAAAACGGATAAGCTCGCAGTACGGCTCACTTCCATCATAACACGGCTTAATGCCGGAGAGATACTTAGTGTAACAGAGTTGGCAGAAGAGTTTGAAGTAACACAGAGAAGTATTCAAAAAGACCTAAATGAAAGGGTAATGCAGTTTCTCCCTGTCACACATAAAAATGGGCAATACTATATGGAAGCTTATCTTTTAGGAAGGCTTACCTATGATGATATACGAGACTTTGCCCTTTTAAGCGGTATTAATAAGCTTTACCCTGCAATCGATGATAGTGCCCTCTCGGATATATTAAATAAGAAAGTAAGTGATGCACTGCTTGTTAAAGCAGGAGCCTATGAAGATATAAGTAGTAAAAAGGGGGAGTTTGACCTTATTCGCTTGGCGATTGTGCTTAAACATCAACTCTGTTTTACATATAAAGATAAAAAACGACTTCTAAACCCCTATAAACTGGTCAACAACAATGATGTGTGGTACTTGGTTGGCGACGAAGGTGGTGAGCTAAAGACTTACAGCTTTACAAAGATTGAAAAACTCTGTAAAACAGAGAAGTCGTTTACACCAAATAGTGACTATAACGAGATTATCAACGATCAAAACAACAAATGGTTTTCCAAAAACAAATTAAAAGTGATACTGGAGATAGACTCCAGTGTCGCTGAGTATTTCTTGCGTCGTGAACTTTTGCCTCATCAGGTTGTACTCAAACAGACAAAGAAGAAGCTTATCGTACAGACTACAGTCGCTTATGATGAAGAGATGCTAAAGATAATTCGATATTGGATACCCCATATTAAGATTGTTGAGCCGTATGAGCTTGATGAAAGACTAAGAGAAGAGTTATCTGCTTATTTACATACATAAAGAGAATATGCTATAATGTATGTATAAAAATAATACATACTATTTAAAGGAGTATAATATGGGTACTCTTACTGTTCGTAAGAATTTTAAATTTGATAAAGAACTTGTAGATAAAGTTGGCAATATTCTGCAGGAGCAAAACCTTAACTTTACACAACTGCTGACACACTACTTTCAGGCTATAGTTAAAGAACCTGAGCTTATTGAAACAATAGAAAAAAAATCAAAGCAAAGAACTGGAAAGTTTATAGGGATGCTTGATGGTGTAATAGGTAATACTGACTATAAAGAGATGAAAAAGAGCTATAATGAAAATCTTGCTTGATGCCAATATATGCCTAGACCTGCTTGACACTTCACGACCAACTTCCAAAAGAAGTGTAGAGTGGTATCTTGCCAACAAAGATAACGAAGATTATGAGTTCTTTTTTTCAGGGGATTTCATTACTACTTTTTATTATGTGCTCACAGAAAAAAGAAAGCACGATTCCAAAGCAACACTCTTAGCTATAGAAGCACTTAGTGAAGAAATAGTTCCACACTATATCGCACATAATGACTTTACAAATGCAAAAGAAGCATTTTTTAATAACCTATGTGAGGACTTTGAAGACCTGTTGATACTTAGTAGTGCTTCTCGCATAGATGTAAAACTCTTTGTAACAAATGATAAACAACTCCTACAATTAGGTAAATATCAAAACATAGAGATAGTTGTACCCTAAAACGAACCAACCTTTCGCACACTTATTCTATACTTTCTTCAGAAATACAAAAA
>CAZFGS010000083.1:0-4294 GCA_964518545.1 uncultured Sulfurimonas sp.
GTGGTATTTTTTATTGTTTTTCTAATCATTCATAATTCTCAAAAATTGTTTTTGAGAATTATACACCCTTTTTAGCTAATGTTGATTGAGGTTTGTCAAAATAGTAGCCTTGAGATTTATTTACCCCAAGATCGATGAGTTTATCATTAATCTCTTTACTCTCTACATACTCCCCAATGGTTTTAATCCCCATCTCTTTAGCAAAAGCAACGATGACAGAAGTGATCAGTTCAGAGCGCTTATTGTGGACTACCTCTTTAATGATACTTCCATCTATCTTGATAAAGTCAGCTTGAAGTCTCATGAGATGCTCAAAATTTGAATACCCTGTTCCAAAATCATCAATAGCAATTTTACATCCATAAGATTTGACTTCAATAATAAAATTTTCAATCTCTTCAAAATTCTCTATGCTCTCGCTCTCCACAATTTCAAAAACAACTCTATTGGAGATTTTATGCTCTTGAATTGTATCAATAATGAAGCTTCTTATCTCTGGATCAAGAATATCTTCAATGGTAATATTCACTGAAAATTCATATGAATTATGTTCAAAAGCTTTAAAACTTTTACGAATGATAATTTTGGTGAGCTCTTTGTAGAGTTTTGCTTTTTTAGCAATCTCTAAAAAATGTACAGGGGAGATGACATTGCCTTGTTTATCTATGAGTCTTACTAATGTTTCGTATTTATTGATAGTGTTGTCTGGATTGTTGACAATAGGTTGATAATACATAACGATACGATCATGTTTAATAGCATCTTTTATCTCTTTAATCCATTTCATGTTTTTTTCGTATTCATCATTCAGTGAGAGTTTATCAGAAAATACAACAATGTTTTTCTTTGATCTTCTTGCTATCTTAAGAGCCATGTTTGCTGTCGATAAGAGAAGTAGATTTTCCTCTAAAGAGACACCAACCGTAATGTTAAGGGAGATTATTAATTCATTTATATGAAGGGGTGTTTTATTGACATTTGAGATTAAATCTTTTGCTATATTGACAACAGATAAAGGTTTTTGATCATGTACAAGGAGTGCAAACTCATCGCCACCAAGTCTGTAGAGATGTGTGTTTTCATTTTCTATCATATAACTTAAGAGAAAGGTACTAAATTGTTTTAAAATCTTATCTCCCATTTTCTCTCCATAAAGGTCGTTGAGTTGTGAAAAACTATCAATATTTATCAAGATAAGAGAAAAGTTTTTTGTTTGTTTGAGATCTTTATAGAGAGCATTTCTATTGTGAAGGTCTGTTAAATGGTCAAAGTAAAGTAGTTTTGTGAGTTCTTCTTGTTGCTTAAGAAGCTGAGAGACATCATTACGAATAGCAAGAAATTCTACTATCTCATTATTGTTATTGAGTATTGGAGAAATGGTGGTCTCAACCCAATAGGTTCCACCTTTTTTATTTCTGTTTTTGATCCGTCCATGCCATGTTTGTTTAGAAAGTATAGTATCCCACATCTTTTTAAAAAGGGCATCGGGGTTTTCAGGGTGTCGAATAACTTGATGTGTATATCCTAAAACCTCTTCTGAGCAAAATCCTGAAACACGATAAAAATTTTCATTTGCAAAGGTAATTTTCCCTTCTATATCTGTTCTTGTTACTATAAGATTTCTATCTATGGTATCTTTATAGCTTTGAAGGTAAGAGCTACTGTCTCCAATCTTATCTTGAGCATCTTTTTCTCGTTGTGTTGTAAAATAATGAAGCAAAAAGTACAGACCCGAGAGTGCAACACTGATATTGAGAACAAAAAAGAGTTCTACTGCAAACTCTGGTAAAAGAGTACTTTGGTGTCGTATAAGCCAAGGATCAATAATCGCTGAAAATATAGTAAGTGCTATAAATGCTCCAAGCCAATAGATAGATTTTGATTCTCTATCTAAAATAAGTGCAGCTATAGGGGAGAAAAATGCCCATATCATTACATAGCTTCCATTGGCAAACCCACCTAGTGACCACATTAACATAAATGGAACAAGAAGAACGAGAAGCATTTGTGAACATTTAATAAGTACTATATTCTTATTTTTATAAAAGAGTATAAGATTAATAAGTGATGCAAATGCATAAAAAAGTGGAAAGATTGCTGCGAACCAATCTCCCAAGATCAAGAGAATCATTCCCCAAATTAAACCAACAGGAGCCATAATCACCGGAACTATAGTGATGGAGATTTTATTGAGTTTTAATTCATTAGAATCATCTTTATCTATCCCAATATTGAGAGTTGTATGGTATAATTTTCTTAAAGTTTCTAACATAGTAACAACTCTTCTTTATCAAATATATGTGTTAATTATATCACATAAATATCACAAAAAATAGATTCTTAGAGAGAAAAATTGAAATTATGCTAAAATTACACATTTATACAATAAAGGTCTTTAATGTCATTTGAAAAACTTGGGGTATTTAAGCCTTTACTAGATGCTATCTCTGATTTGGGTTATGAAAACCCTACACTTGTTCAAACACGAGCTATCCCTCTTGTACTGCAAAAGAAAGATATCTTTGCAACAGCACAAACGGGAACTGGAAAAACTGCTGCATTTGCTCTACCTATTTTACAAAAACTTCGTAAGCCTCAGGCAGATAAAGGTGTAAGAGCTGTTATACTCTCACCAACTCGTGAACTTTCTATTCAGATTTATGAAGATATTAATGCTTATGCAAAGTATATGGAGATAAAAACTGACATCCTTGTTGGTGGGAAAGATTTAGAAAAACAAAGAGCAAGACTCAAGTCCGGTATCGACATTATTATTGCAACACCAGGGCGTCTTTTAGAGCATATTGAGAATGGTTTAAAACTTAATGATGTTGAGACATTTGTTTTAGATGAAGCAGATAGAATGCTTGATATGGGTTTTACAAAAGATATACGTAAAATCCATCCGCTTATGCCTAAACGCCACCAAACACTTCTTTTCTCTGCAACATTCTCAGATAAGGTACGTAAACTCTCTAAGCTTATTTTGACAAAGCCTGCATTTATAGAAACAGCGAAGAAAAATACAACAGTAGATACCATAAACCAAGTGGCTTACCAAGTCGATACTGACCGTAAAGCTGCACTTCTTGCATACTTGATTGGTTCAAGAAACTATCCACAGGTACTTGTATTTACTAGAACAAAAGTGAGTGCTGATGCCTTAGCTGAAGAGCTTCAAAAAGATGGGCTTAAATGTGGCGTGATTCATGGGGACAGAACAAAGGCGAAACGTCTTAAAACACTTACTCAATTTAAAGAGGGAAAATTTAAAGTGCTTGTAGCGACAGATATCGCTTCTCGTGGGCTAGATATAGAAGATTTGCCTTATGTTATTAACTATGAACTTCCCTCTATACCTGAAGATTATGTACATCGTGTTGGGCGAACTGGTCGTGCTGGGCGTGAAGGCGAAGCGATAACACTCATAGATATTTACGAAGCATATGATATCCGTGATGTTGAGAGACTTATTGGTGAGAAGATTCCTAAGGAGGTTGTTGAAGGGTTTGAACCAGATCCTAATATCCGTCGTAAAGATGTTGATGAGGTAAAACTCAAAGCCGAGCATAAAAAACCAAGTGGAAAAAAAGAGAGAAAATTTAACTCTAATAAGCCAAGAGTCTCAACAAAAAAACGTAAAACTACTAAACGCGATCCAAAATAGTAGATGTTTGCAGAGTGTCAACTTGAGATAATCTACAAAGATGAGTATCTAGTCGCCATCAATAAACCAAGTGGACTTTTAGTACATAAATCTATGATAGATAAACATGAGATCTATTTTGCTATGAAGATGCTTCGAGATCAGATAGGGCAGTGGGTTTACCCAATTCATCGACTTGATAAACCTACAAGTGGCGTTTTACTCTTTGCCTTAGACTCTCATACTGCAAAACTAATGAGTGAACAGTTTAAAAATCATACCATGCAAAAAACATATATCGCTGTAGCTCGTGGGTATGTAGAGTCTCAAGGCCTTATAGATCATTCCCTAAGAGAAAAACTTGATAAGATAAGCGATAAAAATGCAAGTAAGTATAAGGAAGCTCAAGAGGCACAAACTACTTATGAATGTTTAGATACTATTGAGTTAAACGCGAGTGTAGGTCGTTATGATAGCGTGCGTTACTCTCTTGTCAAGCTTCTTCCAAAAACAGGACGAAAACATCAACTCCGTAGACATATGAAACATATAAACCATCATCTTTTAGGTGATACAAAGTATGGAAGAGGGGAGCATAACAAGTTTGTACGAGAAAAGTATGGTATGCATAGACTTTTGCTTCATGCT
>CAZFGS010000084.1:0-4242 GCA_964518545.1 uncultured Sulfurimonas sp.
TGTTCTATACACTCATCGGGGATAGTTTTTGAGCCATTAGCAATTTCACGTGCAAAAATAGCACTAAAATCTGGACTAGAGACAAGAAACTCACCAAAGGTATGTATGTAAGAATCAAGTCTTTCAATAGCATTACCATCTTGTGTGCACTCTTCTATTTTTTTGGCTAATGCTGTAAACTCAGGACAAACAACAGCTTTGTAGAGTGTTGCTTTATCCTTAAAATGGTAATAAATAGCAGGTTTTGTAATCCCACACTCTTTAGCAATAGACTCTAAACTAGTAAGTTCGTAGCCTAACTCTGAAAATGATTTTCGAGAGTGCTCGATAATCAACTCTTTTTTTGAAATTTTTGCCACTTTTATCTTCTCCTTACTGAACGGTAAGTAAAATTATAGAACAATTCAACTTTTAGTATACTGAAATAGTATTTTAAGCTATTATATCCTTACTATCATCTCTCTCAAACTCACACTGAAAAGTGGTGTGTTCTATCTCAAAACTATCGTGCAGTTTTTTCTCTAGTTTTATGGTGATGGCGTTTGATTCAGAGAGCGATATATCCTCTTTAAAGTCTAGGTGAGCTTCGAGGTGGATACGGTGATCACTGAGTTTCCAGATGTGGATGTGGTGAACATTTGCTATCTTTTCCTCTGCTTCTATGCTTGCTATCACTTCTTCTAAGTCTATCTCCTCGGGAGTAAATTGCATCAGGATAGCACTACTCTCTTTGACAAGTCCAAAAGATGCCCAGATGAGATAAATTGCTATAAGTGCAGAGATAAGCGGGTCAATCCAAAAGAGACCGAAGTAATACATGAGCACGCCACCGCCAACAACAGCGACACTTGTCATTACATCTGTGAGTAGGTGCAGATATGCTGCTTTTATGTTCATGTTGTCATCGGCATCATCTTTTACAAGCAGTACACTCGCTGCGTTTAAGATAATACTGAGTGTTCCAAGCCCAATAACCCAGATCGAGTTGATTGCTTCAGGATGATAGAATTTATGAAAAGACTCGATGATGAGAAATATCGCAATTCCGATAAGTACAGAAGCATTAAAAAGTGCCGCTAAAATCTCAGCACGTTTGTAGCCAAATGTCTTACTCTCACTATTTGGTTTTGCTGCCAAACGGTTCGCAACATAGGCGATGACTAACGCGAGTACATCACTAAAATTATGCATAGCATCACTTAGCAGTGCTAAAGAACCTGAAAGTATTCCTCCAACTATTTGTGAAACAGTGATGATGACATTTAAAAGTATGGTGATGAAGAGGTTTTTGCCACTTACATCGTGATGGTGGTGATGTTCGCTCATAATATTTTCCTTTCTTATATTGTTTTTATTTCAATGTTGAGTGCATCAAACAAGGTTCTGACATTTTCATCCAAATTTACATTTGCCATAATAATCTTATCTGTATGGAGGGAGAGTAAAAATGCTACAAGACGAAATGCTTTTCCCTGTGGTGCATTGTGTGCAGGATTTTGAATGATTTCCTGACTTATCTGCCTCTTCTCCTCAGTAATATGTGTAATCTCTAACCATTGTGTGCGACCAAAGTTACTACTGAGTTGTTGTTTGTTTGCATCTAAAAGCCTAACCACTGTCTCATAAGGAGGGTGCTCCGGCTCGTAGTGAATTGTCACCGATTCTAATGCTTCTATACTTTGGTGTAAGTTATGAACAAGAGTATCAATGCTATTGTGTGCCTTTGAAGCACTTAATTCTGCGATACTTAGCTCTATATCGGCAAAGTAAACACTTCCCGATTTGCGTACATTGAGGCGACTAATATTTGTAATGTCTGATTTACTCATAATAATCTCTTTGATAGTCGCATTGAGCTCTATATCTGCTGCATCAAGAAGAGAGAAAAGTCCCTCTTTTAAAACATCATAGGCACCTTTGAGAATCATAAATACAATGATAACTACAGATACCTCTTGAGCATAGGCTATATGATAGTGGTGGGCTATAAGTCCAATGACTACAATTAACCCCGCACCAATATCGCCAAGCCAGTTGATTGCATCTGCTTTTACACCTGGAGATTTCAGTCTTTTAGCAGCTTTAAGCTCATAAATATAAAAAAGGTATTGAGTCAGAACAACAGCTAAAATAAATCCAATAGTTGTCCAAATCTCTTCAGGTGTTTGGATACCTGCTTCAAAAAAGACAGAGTGAATAATCTCATACCCTGCAAATAGTATCCCTATTCCGCCTAAAACAGCAGCCATATCTTCAAGTTTATGTAAGCCATAAGGGAAGCGATCAGACTTATGTGCTGCAAAAAAGAGTGCAAGTAAAATGAGTAGAGCACCAAAGACATCTGAAATAGAATGGATACCATCAGCAACGACAAGTGTAGAACCCATGAGCCAACCCCAGCTAAGTTTTGCTGCAGCTAAGGCAGCATTGAGAAGGGTAGAAAAAAAGAGCCAGCGTTGTTTTTCATCTGTTTTTTGTAAGTAGTTAATCATTATTTTTGCCTTTGTATATGCTTATTAACTATGTCGCTACGAGAACCTATTTGCTCAATATTGAACTTATAGTTGTAGTCTTTGAGTTGTATGATTTTAAGAAGTTTTTTTTGGTCAGTGTTTAGCATATATTTCATCGCTTTAAACGCCAGTGCTTCTACTTCATCTATATCTTTTGAAGTGATCTTTTTAGGCTCTTTGGACTTAATCTCTTTCTCTTTTGCTTTGAGGGCTTTTAAAAAACTTTTATCTGCAAGTGAAACCTTATATGTTGCACCTGTTGAGATACGTTGAACTATAAAACTACCACCTAAAGAGTTATCAAGTGAAAGTGTTTTATGGTTTAGGCGAGCACCACTCATAAGTGCCGATGTATCTACCAAACATGGAGAGTTCTTTGCTATTACCCGTAAGTCTGTTCTATCTACGATGCCATCACTAAAAAGTTTTGGTAGAGTGTTTGCAAGTTCCACATAGGCAAGAACAAGACCATCACAAAGATGTCCATGTGCACGTGCTAATGTCTTGATACCTAACTCTTTTGCATGAAGGTTGTATCTGCCCATAGCACTATCTGTATCTTTGACAAAGATAGGCTTGGCATTTGGTGCATTTTTGACAGAGCTTTCATAAAAAGCATCGTCTATGTTTTGCACTTTACTATTTTGTGCAAAAAGCAGAGTTGCTGTTAGTAGTAAAATTACTATTTTGCTAATCATTTTCTTTTTCCTTTTTATTAATATGTCTTAATTAATGACCTACTAAATTTATATTCTATTTGTAAAAAAACTCTTTGGGCATTGTTATCTGCCACATTTTCTACAACAAACACACCAGCATGAAAATAGGCATAGATAGCTTGGAACTCTATTGTTTTATTGTATCTAAGTTTATACTCAAAATCATACTCCTCTCCAAGTGCATCATAGTTGTTCCCTGCTAAGTTTGACTTTTTGTAGTATGTCCATTCATCCTCTGACTCTGCTAATGAAAAATCATGATAAGAGAGTTTCACTTGCATACTTGGAGTAGGTTTGAGATGCAGTTCTATGACATCTTCTATGAGGTTACTCCACTTCATGATGTCCATACGACCATATAAAGAGCCATCTGTTCCACCAAAGGGTGTTCTAAATGTTTGTACTGTGTTGTCCTCAGGGTTAGAGTCTCCACTAGCATAAATCTGCCCAAGTACAAGAGTCGGCTTGAAAGTGAACCCTTTAAACTGATAGCCAAATTTAGCAACATATCCATAAGCATCATAGTTTTTTGTTTTGAGTGTTCCATCTGCTTTGGCATAAGTAAGCTCATAAGTAAATCCAAAGAGATCATTGTCGTATGCTCTGAAACCATAGGTTATACTTTTCTCTGAGTTCTCTCCATTACCTGCTCCAGTATAAAGACCATTTTTATAGATAAAAAATGGCTCAAGGGCACCATTTTTTGATGTGCTAAAGTGAGTGTAGAGACCTGCACCTTCATAGACATGTTTGCCAAAAAGAGAGAGTCTCTCTGCATCTTTATCTTTTGTTTGCCCGTAAAATATATCTATGAAGTTTTTATCAAATTTGTAAGAAAATTTTGCTAAATCCCATAACCAACCATAAGAATTTCCCCAACTTCCTGGACCTAAGACTCTTTTATCTCCATACTTATTTGCACTACGACCTATTTTTGTAGAGAGTCCTTGTACTCCTGCAAGATTTTTCACTTCTAAGTTCAAATCAGAAAAATCCAGATCTTCTTGGGG
>CAZFGS010000085.1:0-4214 GCA_964518545.1 uncultured Sulfurimonas sp.
TTAGACAGCTTTTATCAGTTTTTTGCACTTAAAGAGAGTAAAGATGCAATAAACTCCATATATGAGATAGATAGAGATTTTATACTGGAATATCTTAACTCTAAAGGAGATATTGCCGTCAATACAAAAAATCTCCATATTACAGTTATAAAGTCCTTCCTTGGTTATATCTCTGAAAATAACAGTGACAACACCGACCTTATTCAAAAACTCAAAGGGATAACACCTAAAAGTGTTAAAAGGGAGAGCGAGTCCCTATCTAAAGAAGAAGAAGTTGTTTTAGAGGGGTATATGCATAAAGCTTTGAAACAGAAGAGTTTTTTACAGGTGAGAAACAGACTGCTTGTAAAACTACTTTACTATACCGGTGTGAGAGCGAGTGAACTATTATCGATTAAACTGACTGATATCTCTTTAATGAAAGAAGAGGGTGTTTATAAGATCTATATTTTAGGAAAAGGGAATAAGTACAGATATGTTTATATCAAACAAGAGCTTATTGAAGATGACTTGGAGTATATAAAAGATTATTTCCTTTCTGATGCAATAATGATTGAAAAGAATAAAGATCACTTTATCGCTGTAACCCAAAAGGGAAGGGTAATGCATAGAGCGGAACTCTATACTATGCTTGATAGATTATATAAGAAACTAACTATCAAAAAAAGAGGGGTACATATGCTGCGTCATACATTTGGTAAGAGGATGGTGCAAAAAAATGTCAATCTCTCAACTATTAAAGAGATGATGGGGCATGAGAATATTCAGACTACTATGATCTATGCTAGAAGTGATGAGCGGAGTATGATTGAGGCGGTTTGGAAGTAGTGCGGATAATTTTGATTTTAGTTCTACAAGATATAATAAGTAGAATTAAATCATAGGATATTATTAATGGCACAACAAGCTAACTCAGCACTTATTTGGTCAACAGCAGATCTGCTTCGTGGGGACTATAAACAATCAGACTACGGTAAAATAATTCTCCCATTTGTACTACTGCGAAGAGTTGAGTGTGTTTTAGAGCCAACACGAGAAGCTGTCCTTGCTGAGAATGAAGCTAGAAAGAGTCTTGGTGTTCCGATGGAACCATTGTTGGTGAGAAAATCGGGACATAGCTTCTACAACACCTCAAAATTTACTCTCTCAAAACTCATAGGCGATGCCAATAATATCAAAGCAAATCTTGAGAGCTACATTAATGATTTCTCTACCAATGCAAGAGAGATATTTGAAAAATATGATTTCTTCACACAAATAGAGAAATTGGATGAAGCAAATCTACTCTTTTTGTTAGTAGAAAAATTTGCTACACTTGAGCTGCACCCTGATAAAGTCTCCAACCATGAGATGGGTTTGTTGTTTGAAGAACTTATACGAAAGTTTGCAGAGGCTTCCAATGAAACAGCAGGGGAGCACTTTACCCCTAGAGATATGGTGCGTCTTGCAACTTCTTTGCTTTTTTCCACAGATGATGAAGTTTTAACAAAAAAAGGGATAGTAAGAAGTCTTTACGATCCGACAGCTGGTACGGGTGGATTTCTCTCAAGTGGTAGTGAGTATGTACATGAACTCAACCCTGATGCAACACTGGTTACTTTCGGTCAGGAGTTAAACCCTGAGTCATATGCCGTGTGTAAAGCAGATATGATGATAAAAGGGCAAGATGTTAAAAACATCAAACACGGCAACACGCTAAGCGATGACCAACTCCCAGATGAGAAGTTTGACTATATGCTCTCAAATCCACCTTTTGGTGTGGAGTGGAAAAAGGTGCAAAAAGTTGTAGTGGCTGAACATGAAGAGCAAGGGTATAACGGTCGATTTGGTGCTGGGCTTCCACGGGTAAGCGATGGCTCTTTACTGTTTTTACTCCATCTTATCTCAAAGATGCGACCTGCACATGAGGGTGGCTCTCGCATAGGTATCATCCTCAATGGTTCACCTCTTTTTACCGGTGGAGCTGGAAGCGGTGAGAGTGAAATTCGCCGTTATATCTTAGAAAATGATTATCTTGAAGCGATTGTTGCAATGCCTAACGATATGTTTTTCAACACTGGTATAGCTACCTACATCTGGATACTTTCAAACAACAAACAAGCACACCGCAAGGGTAAAGTACAGCTCATTAATGCTTCAAATATGGGTAACGATATGCGTAAATCTTTAGGCTCGAAACGGAAGTTTCTCAATGAGGAACAGATAAGCGACATAGTACGAATCTATGGGGAAAATGAAGCAAGTAAAATTTCTAAAATATTTAACACGACTGACTTTGGATACAGACGCATTACGGTTGAGCGACCATTGCAACTAAGCTTCTCCCCTCATGATGCAGATAAACTCGAAGCCCTCAAAGCAGATAAAGCCTTTGCAAAAATAGACAATGCAGTGCAAGAGGAGTTCCTGAGTATGTTGGAGGGTGTTGGAGCAGATAAGTACTACAGTATAGATGCACTACTCAACGACCTCTCTATGGAAATCTCAACACCACTGATGAAACTGATAATGAAACATCTAGGCGAGCATGATGATGAAGCAGAAATCATGCGAGACAAAAAAGGCAACCCTAAACCAAATCCAGATTTGCGAGACTATGAGAATGTACCGTTAAGTGAGGATGTGTATGAGTATTTTGCAAGGGAAGTAACACCTCATGTGCCACTTGCGTGGATAGATGAGAAGAAGCGTGATGCAAAAGATGGTGAAGTGGGCATAGTAGGCTATGAGATACCGTTTAACCGCCATTTCTATGAGTACACACCACCTAGAGCTTTAGAGGAAATAGATGCAGAGCTTGAAACCTTAAGTGCTGAGATAATGGAGATGCTTCGTGAAATCTAAGTATAAGCCGTATCCTAGTTATAAAGATAGTGGAGTTGAGTGGCTGGGGGAGATTCCTGAGCATTGGATGAAATCAAAAATTAAATTTACAAGCTCTATATTTGGACGTATTGGCTTTAGAGGCTATACCACAGCTGATATTGTTGATGAAGGGGCAGGAGCAATAACGCTTAGTCCAAGCAATATTAAAAACGATAATATGACTTACGACAAAGTTACATATCTCAATTGGAAGAAATATTATGAATCACCAGAAATACAGATTCATGAAGGTGATGTAGTATTTGTAAAAACTGGTTCAACCCTTGGTAAGGTTGGTTACATAGACACCTTACCACAAGAAATGACATTAAACCCACAGCTTGTGGTATTTAAAAACCTAAAGTGTAACTCTAAATATTTATACTATCTACTAAACACTAAATTAGTGAAGGCTTATGTTGATAACAGTAATAATGGTGGTACTATACCTACAATGACACAGGAAGCTATATTAAACTATGAAATCCCATCATGTGAATATAGCGAACAACAAACCATAGCCAACTACCTTAACTCTGCCACAGCCAAGATAGATACCCTCATAGAAAAACAGACAAAACTTATAGCTTTGCTCAAAGAGAAACGCCAAGCCCTCATTTCTCACGCAGTCACTAAAGGGCTTAATCCTGATGTGAAGATGAAAGATAGTGGGGCTGAGTGGTTAGGGGAGATTCCCGAGCATTGGGTGAAAGTTAGTATGAAATGGATTTCTAATATATATGCTGGGGGAACACCTGACAAAACTAATTTATCATACTGGACAGATGGTACAATACCATGGATTAATTCTGGTGAAGTTAATCAATTTTTTATTACCAAACCAACGACATATATTACCAAAGAAGCATATGCCAATAGTAGTGCAAAATGGATTAAAGCTGATTCACTAGTTGTGGCATTAGCAGGGCAAGGCAGAACTAAAGGAATGGTTGCTAGGCTAGGGATAAAAACTACATGCAATCAGTCTATGGCAGCTATAGAAACAATAAATGAATACGAATCAAGATTGTTGCTATGGTGGATGACGGCTAACTATCAAAGAATACGGAACATGGCGGGCGGTGATTTAAGGGATGGTCTGAATTTAGATTTATTAGGCAATATACCTTGTCCATTTATGCCGTTAGAAGAACAAAAATTAATTGCTGACTATTTAGATGAAAAAACCACAAAAATAGACACCCTAATCACCAAAGCAACCAAAGCTATAGAGTTACTCAAAGAGAAGCGAACCACCCTCATCAGCTCGGCTGTTACTGGGAAAATTGATGTAAGGGAAGAAATATCATGAATGAGTATAGGCAAAAAAGAAGACAACGATGGTTAAA
>CAZFGS010000086.1:0-3942 GCA_964518545.1 uncultured Sulfurimonas sp.
AACTTTCGTATTTGATAGCTCTTTTTGTAAACTCAGGCGTACAAAAGAACATCGCTACAAAGATAGGGTTTAACTTGACATTATTTTCATCTACAACATCAAAAACTTTAAAACTAAACCCTTCTCCATCATTAGGATTTTGAGGAGTAACTATAAATTCAATCGGACTAAGTGCTCTTATCATATTGACAATATTTTTTCTTTTCTTTTTATTTTCTTCATTGAGTATATTGAAATCTTTTTCTTGAGCCTCTTTGTGTGCTACTAAAATCTGTTCAATCACATCCACCTTATCTTTAAAAACGACCTTGTTCCATTTAATGATTGTGTTGTTTGAAGCAATTTGACACTCTTTTAACATTAGAGGGCTTGGTCTTTTTGTACGCATAGCTTCAATAAGACCCAATAAAAAATTCATCCCACCCACTTTTTGTGCTGCTTTTTCCATAAAGAGATGGATAAGCATCTTTGTTTCTTCGCTTTGATTCTTAAAATTACACATTATTTTTTTCCTTTTTATAAATACAAATACTGTTTTTTCCATTTTGTTTTGCATCATACATTGCATTATCAGCATACTTGATCAAGTCAGGAAGGTTTGTAGAATCATCTGGATATACCGAGACACCTATACTCGCCCCGACATGGATAATTTTATGTTCTAAAATTATATCCTCATTTATCTTGTTTAAAATTTTATCGGCTACTTGCATCACCCGATCTAAGGTCTCAATCTCACTTAAAACAACAGTAAATTCATCCCCACTTAACCTTGCTGCTATATCATTTTTACGGATAGAAGAGACTAAAATTTCTCCCACATGTTTTAAAAGTTCATCACCTATATGATGTCCATAAGTATCATTGACCTGTTTAAATCCATCTAGATCTATAAAGAAAAGTGCTACTTTATTTTTATGTCTAAAAGCACGATTAAGTTCATTTTGAAACTCAATCATAAATAAAGTACGATTTGGAAGTTTTGTCAATGGGTCAAAAAGAGCCAGTTCTTTAAGTTTTTCTCTATTGAGAATAACATATAAAGAGAAAAGATACATCATTCCTAACACAGTAAAAAGCAACATCTGCATATATTTAAGTTCCATATCAAGATTACTTATGTAGTTTGAAAGTGTATAAGTAACTATATAAGCGATATTTTTCTCTCCCCTTACATCTTCTAGAGGATAAAAAGATAGTACTATATGTTTATAATTATAGACCACCTCAACAGAAAAAGAGCTATGCTTTTTAATCCCCTCTGCTATATGCTTTCGCAATTTTGCAGTGTTGATTTTATTATAAAAATTTTTATCTTTAATCTGTTTATGCGTACTCTCTTCAATATAGTATAAAGGGGTCTCCCAAGTATCTTTATATGTACTCCCAAACTCTTTTTCTATAATGGTGTTTTTAAGAATCTTCTTTGAGACTAAAATATGGGAATCATAAATATAATCATCAGTGATACTTTTTAACATCTGTCTCGTAGAAAAAGAAACTTCCATGCTTCCAAGGTAGTGTTTATTATTTCCAAAGATTGGATATACAAAGCGTATACCGGTCATGAAATCACAAGCTTCAAAGCCCTCTTGTGGTTTTTTTGTTTTATTGACCTTGACTACACTGTAACGTGTTAAGCTCAGGTCATCTTCATAACTTCCTGGTGCATACATCCGTAAAAAGCTTGTATTGTCTGGGAGATGAAAATGGATTTGAGAGATCCCCATATTTGTTAGTCTTTTATAATTGCGTAGTAAAAGTTTATATACTTTTTCTCTTATAACTGTTTTTTCAGAAGAGTTACTCCCCTCTAGCTTTTGGAGTAATGAGATAAGCTTTTTATTTTGCATATACATATCGTAAATATCGTGGGACATAATCTTAAAATATTTGTAACTTGTTTGATATTTTGCAGAAAGAAGATCACTCTGCACTTTTAAATAGTACTCTGTTTTGTTCTTATGCATATAATTAACAATAAAATTACTGACTATCGCTAAAAACAAGAACAGCACAGATGTAACAACGATTTTACTTACCTTAGTATCTAACATCAATATCCCAATATTTATTTTCTATATAATGATTATACAATAGTTCATACTGTTTTAATTCTTAAAGCAAGACGAAACTTAATTTTCCTTAAGCTAATCATAATCACAAAGCTATTATGATGTCAAAAGTAAAAGAAGACAAAAATTGTCCTATTTAAAAAAACCTATAAAAACAAGAGGTAAATATGCAAGTTTATTTAGATAATAACGCTACTACGATGTGTGATCCACAAGTAGTAGAAGCTATGCAACCATTCTTTAGTGAGCTTTATGGAAATCCTAACTCACTTCATAAGTTTGGTACAGCAAGCCATCCAGCACTTTCCAAAGCAATTGATCAAGCATATACTGCTATCAATGCTAATGATAATGATGATATAGTATTTACATCATGTGCGACAGAGTCAAACAACTGGGTTCTTCAAGGGGTATGGATTGACCATATCTTAAATGGGGACAAGAACCATATAGTAACAACTGAAGTTGAACATCCTTCTATACTTTCAACATGTAAGTTTTTAGAGGAGCAAGGTGTGAAAGTAACATACCTTCCTGTAAATGACCAAGGTGTTGTTGAAGCACATACTGTAAAATCTTTTATCACTGAGAAGACTGCACTTGTAAGTGTTATGTGGGCAAGTAATGAAACTGGTATGATCTTCCCTATAGAAGAGATTGGTGAGATTTGTAAAGAAAAAGGTGTACTTTTTCACTCAGATGCAGTACAAGCAGTTGGAAAAATCCCTGTTGATGTATCTAAGGTTCATGTAGACTTTATCTCATTTTCTGCTCACAAGTTTCATGGTCCTAAAGGGATCGGTGGTCTTTATATTAAAGATTCTCAAGCACTTAGCCCACTGCTTCATGGTGGTGAGCACATGGGTGGTCGCCGTTCTGGTACTCTTAATGTTCCTTATATTGTTGGTATGGGTCTAGCGATGGAGCTTGCAACAAAAGATATAGAAAACACTATGGCAAAGATTCGTGAAAAACGTGACCGTTTAGAAGATGCACTTTTAGAATTAAGTGATACTTTTAGTGTTGGTGATAGAGAAAATCGTACACCAAACACTATCTTAATCTCCATCCGTGGAGTTGAGGGTGAAGGTATGCTTTGGGACCTTAACAATGGTCAAATTGGAGCATCAACAGGTTCAGCTTGTGCAAGTGCTGACTTAGAGGCAAATACTGTTATGTTAGCTATCGGTGCAGATAATGAGCTTGCTCATACAGGTATAAGACTTTCACTCTCGCGTTTTACTACAGATGCAGAAATTGATTATACGATAGCACATTTTAAAGGTGCGGTTGAGCGTTTACGTGCAATCTCATCTTCATTTGCAAAACAACAACCAACAAAAGGTGGAGAGGTTCAAGAATGCGAACTTCACCATCACTAAAAACAAATAATTATTAAAAAAGGAGCATATTATGGCAAAAGCTGATATGTTAGGGGAATCTCTATGGGATGCCTACTCAAATAAAGTTACAACATTAATGAATAACCCTCAACACCAAGGGGAAATCTTTGAATCAGAAGCAGAAAAACGTGGGCATAAGCTTATCGTTGCTGATTTTGGTGCAGAGTCTTGTGGTGATGCAGTGCGTCTTTATTGGGAAATTGATCCTAAAACAGATAAGATTGTAGATTCTAAATTTAAATCTTTTGGTTGTGGTACCGCTATTGCATCGAGTGATGTTATGACTGAACTTTGTATAGGTAAAACTGTACAAGAAGCTGTAAAGATTACAAATATTGATGTTGAACTTGCTCTTCGTGATGATCCAGATACTCCCGCTGTTCCACCACAAAAGATGCACTGTTCAGTAATGGCTTATGATGTTATCAAAAAAGCTGCTGGACTTTACATGGGTGTTGATGCTG
>CAZFGS010000087.1:0-3937 GCA_964518545.1 uncultured Sulfurimonas sp.
AAAGAGGTATCACTACCGATGAGATGTTTGAGACAACACTTGCAAAACACTATGCCATAGGTGATTGTAATGCTAAGTTACAGTTAGCGCATGCAGCTCGTGCTGAGGCACTCAATGTCACACAACAGATACTAGGCAAGACTCCTAAAGCACTCAACTTAGAGCATGTTGTGAAGTTTATTCATACCCTTCCTATGAGTTACGCGATTGTAGGCAAGGGGAAAAATGAACTTGAAAAAGAAAAACTCCCCTACAAAGAGAGTCTTGTCCCGCTCAATCAGTTTACCTACTCCGTCTATAACCATGCAAAAAATGGTTTGATGGTGACGTATGCAGATGAGAAAAGTGGCAAGATTCTCGGTGCTGAGATATTTGCACCAAATGCAGAGGAGTTGATAGCTAGCGTTGCTATGAGTCTTGCTGGAGATATGCATCTCAGCCAAGCAAAAGAGACTATTTTAGCTCACCCAACATTCTCCGAGGCACTCGAGAGAACATTTTATAAATTACACTAAGCAAGGAGTAATTATGACTGATAAAGTAGAATTTCTCAAACCAAAAAAACGACTACTCTACAATGTACAAATAGCCTTTATCTTCTTACCATTCGTACTTGTCCCTATTCTCCTAGAGTGGGGGTTTTCTCTTTATAATCCAGCATTTTTTGATGAGTTTAAAGATGTTTTTCTCATGCTCAATGTTCTCTATATTGTTCTAGCTAGATTTGCTTTACTTGATAGTGCCTTATATATTTTTTCCCATACAAATCACCCGACAAATGCAACACTTATGCATATAGTTTTACTCTATCTTGAGATCACTGTGATTACTATTCTTTACTATGCTACTGTGTACAATATGTTTGATGTATTTTCACTTTTTCACCTCAACTCAAACTTCACACCAGAAAATCTAAAGATAGTGCATGAGCATAGCTTTATCACCTCTTTTTACATCTCAACAGTGACATTTACTACTTTGGGTTCAGGAGACTGGATCCCTCAAACACTCACTGCGATGATAGCGGTAAGTTCAGAGGTTATTTTAGGGGTTATTCAAGGGGGTGTTTTTGTAGCCATCATTATCTATGGGCATCAAAATAAGGGAGTGGAAGTGTAATATAAAAACAGCTTCCTTTTTCATCACTATCCCATTTGATTTGCCCATCAAGATAGTTTGTCACTATCATGATAGACATATAAAGACCTAGTCCTGTTCCATTTTTAGACTTAGTACTCACATAGGGCTGTCCAATTTTCTCTTTAACCGAAGCATCAATACCTCCTCCATTATCACAAATGGAGAGAGTGATATCTTTTTTCTCTTCTTTAAGCGAGAGTTCAATACGACCATCACTTATATTCTTTATTTTTATAGCATCTTTAGCATTATTGATAAGGTTAATAATAACCTGAATCAATTGGTTCATATAGATTGCTACTTTCATATCACTATTTTGAGGAAGGACTAACTCTATATTATTATTTTGTAAAGTTTTACCCATAAGATTAGTTACTTTTGTTATAACGGTATCCATGGACACATCTTCTTTTACTTTATCGGGTTTAAAAAAGTCTCGAAAATCATCTATGGTTTGAGAGAGATACTGTGTCTGTTTATTTAAAGAGGAGATAAGATGCTCAATATTGTCTTTGCTAATCTCCTCTTCAAGATCAAGCTTTATTTTTACATTGTTAGAGAGTAGAGAGATAACACTCAAAGGTTGTCTCCACTGATGCGCTATCATAGCAAGCATATCTCCCATCGCTGCTTGTCGAGACTGTGCTATCATAAGCTCATCTTTCTTTTGCAAATCTGTAATGTCAACTATAGCAATGAGATACATAGCTTTTACATCTATCTCTGCTTTATTAAGTAAGACTGCATTGAGGATACCCACTCTTTTCTCTCCAGATTTTGTCACAATAACTTGTTCAACATCATTTGTTAAAAGTGGGTTTGCATAATAATTTTTTATTTTTTTGATATTTTTTTCATTTTCATTTTTAAAAAGTACTTTCACCAAATTATCAATAGTAGCAAGTTCATTTTTACTATAGCCAAGAGTACTTTCAAAAATTTTATTTGTGAGAAGGATCTCTCCATCTTCATTATAGAGCATAATAGGAATAGGAGTAAACTCAATAATCTTTTCAAATTTTTCATTCTGTTTTTCGAGTTGATACATCAAGAGTTTCATTTGTGAAATATCACGAATAATTTTAAGCAGATAGAGAGCTTCTCCTAAATCATCCCTTAAAAGTACTACAGAGAGTGCCACCCAAATAATAGAGCCATTTTTATGAATGTAGCGTTTTTCTGTTTGATAGTAGTTGTTCTTTTTATTCATAAGCTGTGCAATCATCTGTTTATCAACATCTCTATCCTCTTTATGTGTTATATCTGCAACACTTAGCTCCAAGAACTCCTCTTTAGTATAGCCTAAGAGTTCACTGAGATACTCATTTGTATCTATCCACTGCCCCTCTAAAGTTGTATGAGCAATTCCAATATTTGCCTGCTCAAAAGTAAGTTTATAGAGATTTTCCTGTTCAAAAAGTTGTTTAGAGAGTGCCTCTTCTTGGGTAATATCAATTCCTGAAGAGATAACACCAGTTATAGTACCACCTTCATCTTTTATGTAGTGGTTTGTCCAAGAAAGAAGATGTTGTGTACCTTTAGTATCAATAATATAATTTTTATAGTGAGATACTAAGAGCTGATCACCTGAAATAATAGAAGCGAAAACTGTTTGCATCTCTTCTCTCTGCTCTTTAGGTATAAAGTTCTCAATCCAGTTCTTGCCTATTAAATCTTTTTGTCTTGTTTTAAGAAAATTTGCTCCCTCTCTATTTACCATAGTGATATTGCCATCTCTATCGAGTGTGAGAAGAAGTGTACCTGAAGTATTTGCATAGAGATTTGCTAAGCGATGCTCATGCTCTATCTCTTTTTCAAGTCTCTTTTTTTCTGTTATATCATGAAAAGAGAGTACTGCTCCTACAACTTCTCCATCTTCGAAGAGTGGATTTTGCAGTACTTCTACATCTATGGCAGTTCCATCTTTTTTCCAAAAAACTTCCTCTGTACGTATAGATCTTTTATTCATATAATGACTATGAAGTTGACACTCTTCAAGAGGAAAGTGTGAGCCATCTGCTTTTGTATGGTGCCAAAGTTTATGTGCACTTTTTCCTATAAGTTCATCCTCTGAAAATCCAAGTATTTTAAGGGTAGCCTGATTGACAAAAGTATGATTACCATCAATATCTAAACCGATAATCCCATTTTGGGATGAGTTTAGTATACTAGAAAACTTCTCTTGAAGTTTCTGTTCATTGACAATAGACACATGTAACTCTTCATTAGAGCTTTGCAACTCTTCGTTTGATGTTTCTAACTCTTCATTTGAACTCTGCAACTCTTCGTTAGAGCTTTGAAGCTCTTCCGTAAGAAGTTGCATTTTTTCTTTATAACTATCTAACTCCTCAGATAATAGATTGTTATTCTCCTGTGTCTGCTTAACTTGTGTGCTAAGGCTCTCTATTACAAAACTCTCATCTGGAAGTTCTAAGTCACTTGTATCAAACTGCAGGTCATCTGCATGTAGTTCTTGAAAGTAGAGAAGTAGCATGGAAGCAGTAGAAGTTTTTGTATAGGGATTTGCAATCATTCTCACAAATGTTTTTTCTTCACCTAAATCAAGCTCTATAAACTTTGTACTCTGTACACTCTGTGAGCTAAATGCAAGATTTATCGCATGTCTTGCACTATACTTAAGCTCTTTATGGAGATGATCTAAGACATTTAAAGTCATAAATCCATCAGGCATTTTTACAAAAGGAAGTGCACCTTTTTTATAGACTATAGAGAACTCCTTATCTATAACTATAAAAAAAAAAAAAAAAAAATCAGAAATAATTGTAGAGATATTTTC
>CAZFGS010000088.1:0-3905 GCA_964518545.1 uncultured Sulfurimonas sp.
GGTTTAATATGCGTAGATTTATTCTTTTCTTACTAGCAGTGATGTTCTTGACATTGCTACCTGCAAATGCAGCGATATACAAGGGTCAAAGGGTTTTTGTAAAGAAATGTTTGAAGTGTCATGATGCTGGACAGTCGTTTGTATCTAAGTATAAAATGAGATACTGGAAAAAAGTGATGAAGAAAAAAGGCAAAAAACTTGCCGAATTACACCTCAAAAATAAAAAAGCAAAGAGATCATGGAAGTACTTTAAGTCTAAAAAGTACACTAAAAAATCGAAACATCTTAAACAGTTTTTAGTTGAGTATGCTAAAGATAGTGGTAATGTTCCTGCTTGTAACTAAAAACCTTTCTTCAAATTAAAGAGCACCTTGAGATGCTCTTTGATTAAATCCCTCTTTTTAGATAAAATACAAAACTTTTAATTATGTAGCAATACAATCCAAGGAAATAAATATGGACAAAATGTGGTCAGGCAGATTTTCTGCAAGCGCATCTTCACTACTCGATCAGTTTAATGCATCAATTATGTATGATAGAAAACTCTATCTTGAAGATATAGAAGGCTCTTTAGCTCATGCAGCTATGCTCGCAAAACAAGAGATACTTACAACTGAAGAACTTACTCAAATTGTTGAGGGATTGAATCAAGTAAAATCTGAGATAGAATCTGGCGAATTTGAGTGGAAAATCTCAGATGAAGATCTCCATATGGGAATTGAGAAACGTCTTACTGCCATTATTGGTGATGCTGGAAAAAAACTTCATACTGCAAGAAGTCGTAACGATCAGGTAGCTGTAGATTTTCGCCGTTTTGTGATTCGTAAAAATTATGTGATTGTAGATGCACTTAAACTTTTAATGCAAGAGATCTTAGTAGTAGCAGAGAAACATACTGAGACACTTATCCCTGGTATGACTCACTTACAACATGCACAACCGATTAACTTTGCATTTCATCTTGGTGCATATATGTCTATGTTTAAACGCGATATAGAGCGTTTTGAATCTTCTGCACAAAGAAATAATATCTCCCCTCTTGGATGTGCTGCACTTGCTGGAACACCACACAATGTAGATCGTGAGATGACAGCAGAGATCCTTGGATTTGATAGTGTAAGTGTAAACTGTTTAGATACAGTAAGTGATAGAGACTTTGCACTAGAGATTTTATTTAATATCTCTACAATGATGATGCATATTTCACGTTTAAGTGAAGAACTTGTGATGTGGTCAAGTTATGAGTTTGGTTTTGTTGAACTCTCAGATGAGTACTCAACAGGTAGTTCAATTATGCCACAAAAGAAAAACCCAGATGTTCCAGAACTGCTTCGTGGAAAAACAGGTCGCGTTTATGGCTCACTAATGGGACTTTTAACAGTAATGAAGGGACTTCCTTTAGCTTATAATAAAGACACACAAGAGGATAAAGAGGGTGTTTTTGATGCAGTTGAGACTGCTGAAATATCACTTGAAATCCTCAAAGAAGCAATTAAAACAATGGAAGTAAAAGCTCACAATATGGAAAAAGCTTGTGCTATTGGACATCTAAGTGCTACAGATTTAGCTGATTACTTAGTTGAAAAATGTGCTATCCCTTTCCGTGAAGCTCATTTTATCACAGGTCGTGCGGTAGCTAAGGGTGAAGAGATAGGAACGGATCTATCAGAGATGGAGTTTAAGTATCTCAAAGAGATTGACGAGCGTATCAATGAAGATGTAATGGAGTATTTAGGTCTTCGTCACTCTATGAATGCAAGAACATCTCAAGGTGGAACAGCTTCAAAGAGAACAAAAGAACAACTAGAATATTTTAAAAAATTTTTAAAATCTAATTCGTAAGAGTTTGGCTTTTCGTGCCTAATGGGCTAATGTAAGTATTGGGATATATTCCAATACTATTATAATAAATAAGAAGGAAAATAAAAGATGAAAATCACAGTAACACATAAAGATGCTATGAAGTTTGAGGCTAAAACACCAAATTCTAGTTTTATCATTGATTGTCCAACTATCTCTCCGATTGAGTATTTTCTTTCAGGTCTTATTACTTGTAGTGCAACAGATGTTGTACTTATTCCTCAAAATCAAGGCAAAACTGTTAGTAATTTAGTTGTAGATGGTGAGGTGGTTCGGGCTGAGGATCACCCTAGAAAATTTTTAGAGCTTCATCTTTCATACAATTTTAATTCTGATGGTGATGATACACAAGCTGCTCGTTGGGTGATGGCATCTGTTGAGACATACTGTTCAACAATCAATACTATTCGTGACACTACTGCTATCTCTTATACTATTACTCACAATGGTAAAGTGATTCGTGAAAATGAAAAGATGATAAGTGGTGGTGGAACACAAATAGATTTAGGTGAGATTGATGCTTGTTGTAGTTAAAGTCTCATGACACAAAGGTCATGAGATTAAAAATGACCTTTTGTATCTGCATCACTAAAATGTTCCCATTTTAGTTTGGCACCACCTAAAATGTGAAAATGGAGATGTTTTACCTCTTGTCCACCATTATCTCCAACATTAGTAATCACTCTATAACCTGATTTTTCAATCTTCACTTCACGAGCCACATCTTGAATAAAACTTGTCATCCCACTCATAGTTTCAGGGCTTACTTCTATAAAACTATCTACATGTTTTTTTGGTATAGCTAAAATATGTACAGGGGCTTTAGGATTGATATCATGAAAAGCTAAAAATTCATCATTTTCCAATATTATATTTGATTTAATTTCTTTATTGACTATTTTACAAAATAAGCACATTATTATTTCCTTTTTTTCTTGTTGATTACTTAAATTATATCACAATTTAAAAGTAATGAAGCTGTTTATAAATTAAATTTTTATATAATCTATCTTAAAATTTATAATGTATGGAGACTCGTTTGACAGAGTGGTACGATAAAATAAAAGAAGCTAGTAGTGTAGAGCAACTAGAAGAGATTAGAATCTCTGTATTTGGTAAAAAAGGTGTCTTAGCAGCAGAGTTTGCTAAGATGAAAACTGCACCAAATGAACAAAAAGCACAAATTGCAAAAGATTTAAACAACCATAAAACAGCACTTATGAATGAGTTTACTGCAAAAAAGATTGCACTGCAAACTGCAGAGCTAAAAGCTGCAATGGAAGCTGAAGCTATTGATGTATCACTTTTTAGTACTACATCAAGTTCAGGAGCATTGCATCCTGTAATGGAAACTATGGATAGAATTGTAGAGTATTTCTCATCTATGAACTTTGCTGTAAAAACTGGGCAAATTGTAGAGGATGATTTTAATAACTTTGAAGCTCTCAATTTACCAAAATATCACCCTGCACGTGATATGCAAGATACATTTTACTTTAAAGATGAGATGCTTCTTCGAACACATACATCTCCAGTACAGATTAGAACAATGATGCAAACAAAACCACCTATCCGCATGATAGCTCCTGGTGCTGTTTTTCGTCGTGATTATGATCTAACACATACACCAATGTTCCATCAAATAGAGGGACTTCTTGTAGATGATGAGGGAAAAGTTTCTTTTGCTAACTTGAAGTTTATTTTAGAAGACTTCTTAAAGTATATGTTTGGTGATGTAGAGGTACGTTTTCGCCCCTCTTTTTTCCCTTTTACAGAGCCATCAGCTGAAGTAGATATCAGCTGTGTTTTCTGTCAAGGTAAAGGGTGTCGTGTCTGTTCAAAAACAGGTTGGCTAGAGGTTCTTGGTTGTGGAATTGTAGATCCTAATGTTTTTGAAGCGGTAAAGTATAAGAATGTAAGTGGTTATGCTTTTGGGCTTGGTGTAGAGCGTTTTGCGATGCTTATTCATCAGATTGGAGACCTTCGTTCACTTTTTGAAGGCGATATTAAATTACTGGAGCAATTTCAATGATAGTTACAAAATC
>CAZFGS010000089.1:0-3803 GCA_964518545.1 uncultured Sulfurimonas sp.
GATGCACTTTTAGAAAATGTTGTTATGTATGGTGAGGGTGAGGTAGATTATGAAGATGGTTCTAAAACAGAAAATACTCGTGTTTCTTACCCTATTGAGCATATAGAAAATCATAAAGAAAATTTGATGGCAGGTCATCCTGAAAATATCATCTTCTTAACTGCTGATGCTTTTGGGGTACTTCCTCCTGTATCTAAGCTTACTAAAGAGCAAGCGATGTACTACTTCTTGAGTGGTTATACTGCTAAGGTTGCTGGAACTGAACGTGGTATCACTGAGCCTACTGCTACATTCAGTGCTTGTTTTGGTGAAGCTTTCTTACCTTTACACCCAACTGTTTATGCAAAACTTTTAGGTGAAAAAATTGATAAACATGATGTAAATGTTTACCTTGTAAACACTGGTTGGACTGGTGGTGCTTATGGTGTTGGAAAACGTATGAGCATTAAAGATACACGTGCTTGTATCAATGCTATTTTAGATGGTAGTATTCAAGAGAGTGAATTCAATACTACAAAAACATTTAGACTTCAAGTACCTAAAACTCTTGGTGATATTAAACCAGAGATTCTTAATCCACGTAATGCTTGGGAAGATAAAGATGCTTTTGATACAACTCGCGATAAACTTGCTGCAATGTTCATTGAGAACTATAAAAAGTATCAAGGTGGGGATAATCCAGATTTTTCTTCTTATGGACCTATTGTAGGATCTTAAAACTTTTAATGCTTTCCCAAGCTCCAGCTTGGAAAAGTGTTAAACTTCAGCTTATTTTACTTTCTTTTTCGTAACTTTTTCCATATAAAACCAAACAGATCCACCAAGAACCACTAAAACAAGAGGTGCTATCCACGGTTTTGTTGCTACTACAGTTGCAAACTCTGAGAGTACTGCTCCAAAATAAAAACTTCCAAGTCCAAAAGTCAAAACCCAAACTACAGAACTTGCGGTGTTGAGTACAATAAATTTTTTCATATCATACTTTGTAAGTCCTATAGCGATAGGAACAAGTGTTTTAATACCATAAACAAATTTTTGGATAAGAACTATCCATGAACCATATTTTTTCATAAGTACATGAGAGAGTGCGAGTTTACGTCTATGTTTACGAAGTCCCTCCATCATCATAGACTTTTGATAGCGTGCCATGTAGACCAGCATAATGTCACCAATCACATTGGCACTAAATGCTACAGCCATCGAAGTTGCTAAGTCCATTTTCCCCATATAAGAGAGTACCCCTGCACCTATAAGTGCGACAAATCCACCACCAAGAGAGTAGATAAAAAGTCCTATATATCCGTATGTTGCTAAGTTGCTAAAAGTATCTTCCATAGTTGTCCTAAAGTTGTTTTATTTTTTGTATCTCATCACGAAGTCTGGCTGCTTCTTCAAAGTTAAGCTCTTTGGCTGCTGCTTTCATCTTCAGCATAAGCTCTTTTATAATTGCTTTTCTTTCTGAGGCTGGCATTTTATCAAGTTTTTTATGTTTTTGGTAAAGATCACCATGCTCTTCTAGTTTGAGATTTTCATCGAGTGTTCTTTTTGTTGTTGTTGGAGTTATGCCATGCTCTTTATTGTACTTCTCTTGAATTTCACGACGAGTTGTAGTTGTCTCTATGGCTCTTTGCATAGAGCCTGTAATTTTATTTGCATAAAGAATGACACGACCTTTTTCATTACGAGCAGCACGACCAATAGTTTGGATAAGTGCAGTTTCACTTCGTAAAAACCCCTCTTTATCAGCATCTAAAATGGCAACAAGACTTACCTCTGGCAAGTCAAGTCCTTCACGAAGTAAGTTAATTCCTATAAGAACATCAAACTCCCCTACACGGAGTGCTCTGATGATTTGATTGCGCTCTATAGTGTCTATGTCGGAGTGCATATACTGCACTTTTATCCCTAAATCAGCGAGGTATTTTGTAAGAGCTTCAGCCATCTTTTTTGTAAGAACGGTGATAAGAACTCTCTCATCATTCACCGTAATCTTTTTAATCTCATCGTGGATATCTTCTACCTGATTGTCTGATGATTTTATCTCGATGATAGGGTCTAGTAGTCCAGTTGGTCGGATGATTTGCTCTGCTTTTACAGCAGACATCTCTAGCTCATACTCTGCTGGTGTTGCTGAGACAAAGAGATAATGGGGTGCTTTATTGATGTATTCGTCTGCTTTAAGTGGACGGTTGTCAAGTGCTGATGGAAGACGAAAACCATATTCAACTAGTACCTCTTTTCTCGCTCTATCTCCCGCATACATCCCTCTATACTGAGGAAGTGAAACATGAGACTCATCGACAATAACAAGGTAATCTTTGTTGTTTTGTGCAAAGTAGTCCAAAAGGGTAAATGGTGCTTCTCCTGGCTTTTTGTTGGTAAGTAAACGCGAGTAGTTTTCCACACCCTTACACATCCCAGTAGTTTGAAGCATCTCAAGGTCAAATTCAACTCGTTGTTTAAGTCGTTGGTACTCTAGGAGTTTTCCCTCTTTTTGAAAGTAAGCAAGTCTCTCGTCAAGCTCCTCTTCAATGCGTTTAATTGCAACTGCCATCTTCTCTTGGCGGACACTAAACTGACTTGTTGCAAAGATAGTAAACTTTTTATGATCTTCTAGTTTTTTGTTATCGATGATATCAAAAGTGTAAATAGCCTCTATCTCATCCCCAAAGAACTCTATGCGAATCGCTTCTTGCTCAAAATAAGGAGGGTAAATATCTAAACTCTCCCCATTCACACGAATATGCCCAGAGTCAAAATAGCTATCATTACGAGAGTAGCCCATCTCTACTAAACGAAGAAGGAGCTTTTTCTGGTTTATCTCGTCACCCACCTCTATGGCTTGTACCATATTGAGATACTCTTCAGGATCACCAAGTCCATAGTTGGCAGAAACTGAAGCTATCACAATTACATCATCATAAGAGAGTAGATTTGCAGTTGAGCTTAAACGTAGACGCTCAAGCTCATCATTTATGGCAGAATCTTTTTCTATAAAAAGATCTTGGCGGGGAATGTAAGCCTCCGGCTGATAATAATCATAATACGAAACAAAATACTCAACATGATTATGAGGAAAGAACTGACGAAACTCACTATAGAGCTGAGCTGCTAAAGTTTTGTTATGAGTCATAATGATAGTAGGCATCTTCACATTCTCTATAACCCGCGCCATAGTGTGAGTTTTCCCACTACCTGTAACACCTTCAAGGGTTTGATAACGATTCCCATCGAGTATACTTTTACTAAGTACTTCTATAGCTTTAGGCTGATCACCTGCTGGTTGATAAGGAGATTCTACTTTAAAATTTGGTTTCTTTTTCATTGGTGGAATTATAGCTTAATTGCTTAAATAGATGAGATAATGAGTGAAAATGAGAGATGTGGCTGTTTATATGCTGCCGAGAAAGTTGTTTAGTTTCCTTGACTAATTATGCTTATATCATTATAATATAATTATGAATAGAATAAATTTTAGTTGGGATACCAAGAAGGCTAAATCTAATTTAGTAAAACATGAAATATCGTTTGAGGAAGCAAAAACAGTATTTGATGATGAAAATGCTCGTTTAATTCCAGATATAGAACATAGTGAGGATGAAGAGAGATTTATTCTGTTAGGTTTGAGCTATACATTAAAAATTTTAACAGTAGTTCATTGTTATAGAGATTCAGAAGAAAATATCAGAATTATTAGTGCTAGAAAGTCCACTAAAAATGAAGCAAAACAATACAAGGAAAATTTATTATGAAAGAAGAATATAATTTTAATAACAGCATAAAAAACCCATACGCATCAAAAG
>CAZFGS010000090.1:0-3770 GCA_964518545.1 uncultured Sulfurimonas sp.
AATCTATTGATTTCATCAAGTAGATGTTTTGAGATTCCTTCCATCTCATTATAGTAGCCTTTTGCCAACTCTAATTCTGAGGGACTTGGTTCTTTACGCTTTACACCAAAAAGTTTTGCAAAAAATCCAGCTTTTTTCTCCTCAGAAAAATAAATTGTAAAAATCTTTAAGTACATATCGTGTAGATTAAAATGTAAAGATTCTATCTGTTGCATACACTCGAGAGGATTGTTTGAAAGAGCATTCAATACCTGTCCATCACTATAAAACCATTTACCAAACTTACACTCTGTTGAATCTACAGGAATCATCCTCTCTTCAATATCTAAGCCATTTATAAGCAGTTTTGCTTTTTGTACCCATTTTATATGCGCTGCCTTAGCCGCTCTTAAATGTTCTAGCACATGCTCTTTTTCCATATCACACTCCATTTACTATTATAAAATATTATAGTGGTAAATTACTAAAAGGTCAAGTAAAAAAACTAATTTAGTTATTTATATCACAAAAATGATACATTTCAAGTAATTAGACAGTGTTTCACGTGAAACACGTAAAGAAAACGAGAATTTCTTCTCGTTTTTAGTGTTGGAACCGCAGACGATGTCCGAAGGACCGGCGAGGACTTACCTTGCAAGAGTGTTGGAACCGCAGACGATGTCCGAAGGACCGGCGAGGACTTAGCAACAAGAAGTATAGAAGATCTAAAAACTAAATATAAGCCAAAAGGGGTATAATTGCATTACTATATAAGAGGCTTCAAATTATTATGAATTATTTTGCAAAAAGAATCATCCCATGTTTAGATGTAAAAGATGGTCGTGTTGTTAAAGGTGTCAACTTTGTTGGTCTTAAAGATGCAGGGGATCCTGTAGAAGTTGCAAGACGTTATAATGAAGAGGGTGCTGATGAACTCACATTTTTAGATATCACAGCATCATCCGACAATAGAGACACAATTGTAGATGTTGTTGCACAAGTTGCTCGTGAGATTTTCATCCCTTTAACTGTTGGTGGAGGGATCCGTAAACTTGAAGATATCTATAAACTTCTCAATGTAGGTTGTGATAAAGTAAGTGTCAACTCAGCAGCTATTAAACGCCCAGAACTTATAGATGAGGGGGCCAAACGTTTTGGTTCACAATGTATAGTCACTGCAATTGATGTGAAAAAAACCGGTGATGTTTATAATGTCTACCTTAATGGTGGACGTGTTGATACTGGTATAAATGCTGTAGAATGGGCCAAAGAGGTTGTCGATCGTGGTTGTGGTGAGATACTTCTTACATCAATGGATGCAGATGGAACGAAAGCTGGTTTTGAGCTTAACATCACAGAGCAGATTAGTCGTGCTGTCAATGTGCCTGTTATTGCCAGTGGTGGAGCTGGAACTATGGAGCATATAAAAGAAGCCTTTGATTGTGGTGCTGATGCTGCACTTGCTGCAAGTATCTTTCACTTTAAAGAGATAGATATAATGGACTTAAAACATTACTTACATGAACAAAATATTCCGGTGCGTCTATAGATGATTATTTGTGCCGGAAATAACGAAACATTTAACTTTGCTCAACCTATGGGAGTAGGGCTTATAGAAACAGCTATGAATCTTACTCGCCTTTGTCTTTTTGATAAACCAGAGTTTTTGCTCTTTGTTGGAAGTGCTGGAAGTTATGGAGATTTAGATATATTTGATATTGTGGAGAGTAAAACTGCCTCTAACATTGAACTCTCTTTCTTAAATAAGGATGCTTATACTCCTCTTGAGAATGTTATTAGTACTAACACTACTAACAAAAAAGATATTATTATAAACTCCTCAAACTACATAAGCACAAACGCCACACTCACAAAAAACTTTTTAAAGTTTGGTATAGGTGCTGAAAATATGGAGTTCTTTGCAGTGCTTCAAATTGCAAAAGAGTTCAATATTCCTGCTGGTGGTGTATTTTGTATAACAAACTATACTAACGAAAATGCTCATAAAGATTTTCTAAAAAATCATGAAAAAGCCAAAGAACTACTTAGTGAACATGTCAAAAAACGTATAGAGGAGCTTACAAAAAAATGAACCAACTCAAACCATCCTTAATGGATTTTACCCTCAAAGAGCTCAAAGAGATAGTCAAACCCTCATTTCGTGCAAAACAGATATATGGTTGGCTTTACCATCAGTATGCCTCTACTTATGATGAGATGAAAAATATTCCTAAGTCTATGAAAGAGGAATTAGCAAAAGAGTACCTTGTAAATCCCCTTAAAATTGTAAACAAAGAAGAGTCTAGCGATGGTACGATTAAGTATCTGCTAGAGCTTCAGGATGGCAAAACAATGGAAGCTGTTTGGCTAAAAATGAAAGAGGAACAACATAGTGAAGATGGTGAGATAACACAAGAAGCCAAATATACCATCTGTGTTTCTACCCAAGTTGGATGTAAAGTAGGGTGTACTTTTTGTTTAACTGCTAAAGGTGGATTTACAAGAGATTTAAGTGCAGGAGAGATTGTTGCCCAAGTAGTTACTTTAAAGCGTGATAATTCGCACAAACATAACCGTAAGCTCAATATTGTCTATATGGGAATGGGTGAACCACTTGATAACCTAACAAACTTAGCACAAGCTATAGAGATATTTAAAGAAGATGATGGCCTCTGCATTGGTGGTAAACGCCAAACAGTGAGTACAAGTGGACTCAGCACCAAGATAGATAAACTTGGAGAGATGGACTTAGGTGTTCATATAGCGATTTCACTTCATGCAGTTGATGATGAGCTTAGAAGTGAGCTTATCCCTATGAATAAAGCACATAATATCAACTCCATCATTGAAGCGGTCAAACGTTTCCCTATAGACACTCGCAAACGTGTTATGTTTGAGTACCTTGTTATAAAAGAAAAAAATGATGATTTAGGCTCTGCAAAGAAGTTAGTAAAACTACTTACAGGGATCAAAGCAAAGGTTAATCTCATCTTTTTCAATCCATACCCAGGAACTGACTATAAAAGGCCAGAGAGAAAAGATATGGTGGCGTTTCAAGAGTATTTGGTCAATCATGGTCTACTCTGTACTATACGCGATTCTAAAGGGATCGATATAAGTGCTGCTTGTGGACAATTAAAAGAAAAAACTGAGGGAGAACTCAATGGGTGATTTTACCGGTGTAGATATAGCAGAAGTTATACTCCTTGTTATAGTGTTTGCTGTTGGTGTAGGTGGAT
Source organism: uncultured Sulfurimonas sp. (assembly GCA_964518545.1). GTDB lineage: Bacteria > Campylobacterota > Campylobacteria > Campylobacterales > Sulfurimonadaceae > Sulfurimonas. The sequence continues at coordinate 3,219 of CAZFGS010000090.1, forward strand.
TTATCTATGCTGCAACAAAAGAGGATTAGTCTTTACTCTGTAATCTTTTTGCAATCAACAATATGATAATATTGTATTTATAAATTAGAAGGAGCTACAATGGCTGAAAAAATGGATAGTGATAGAATCAAAGAGATATATAAACTTTGTAAAGGTCACTTTGGTGATGTTCGTTTTGTAGGTATTAAGTACCATAACAAAATTGGTTGGATGGCAAAAGCACAACTTGGTGATGATTTTGAAAATTTAACAGCAGATGGAAAATCGAGTACAGATGCATTAAGAAAATTACGTGATCGTGTGAAAAAAATTATAAAAAGATATAACGGCGTTTAATCGCCAAATGTAAGTAAACGACCAACACACCAGGGAGGTCGTTTATAAGTGTAATGATACCCTACTTTTCTTATAAAAATCTAAGCAAGATACTCTAAATAACTCCACAAATAAAAAATCAATCAAAAACTACTTTTTTCTCTTAAATAAAATTATATTTCTTACAAAATTATCAAATTTTATCTAAAGTGTGCAATATTCACACAGTGTTCTAAG
>CAZFGS010000091.1:0-3668 GCA_964518545.1 uncultured Sulfurimonas sp.
TTTTCAAAAAACGTCGTCGTAAAGATAGTAAAGTTAAACGTGGTTTCAGAAGAGACTTCACTCGTGTTCGTATCACGAAAATAGCTGCATAAGCTTTAAAATTAATATAGGAGCATAGTATGGCACATAAAAAAGGTCAAGGTAGTACACAGAATAATCGTGACTCGGCTGGTAGAAGACTTGGTGTAAAGAAATATGGTGGAGAAGCTGTTATCGCTGGTAACATCATCATTCGTCAACGTGGAACAAAAGTTCACCCAGGTAAAAATGTAGGAATGGGAAAAGACCATACTATATTTGCTTTAGTTGATGGTGTAGTTGCGTTTGAGCGTAAAGACAAAAAACGTCAACAAGTTTCAATTATACCTGCTGCATAATTCTACAATACTTGAGCTCTTAGCTCAGGTATTTTCTCTCAATACTAAGAGTTTTATAACTCTACAACAACAAATATTTAACAATTTACTTTTTATTGTCAATAGTGAATTTTTAAGTAATTAAGATTAAGGAAAACAAATGTTTACAGATAGCGTCGAACTCACAGTTAGCTCGGGAAAAGGTGGACAAGGTTGTGTTGCATTTCGTCGTGAAAAATTTGTACTCAATGGTGGTCCAAATGGTGGTGATGGTGGAAAAGGTGGAGATATCTACTTTAGATGTGATAACAATACACATACACTCTCACACTTTCAAAGAAGAATGCATATAAAAGCAGATGGTGGTAAACCGGGTGAGGGTTCACGTATGACTGGTAAATCTGGTGATAAAAAAGTGATCATTGTTCCACCTGGAACACAGATTCTAGATCAAGAAACTGGTGAAGTTCTTTTTGATATGCTCAAAGATGGACAAGAGGAGAAGTTTCTTCAAGGTGGTAAAGGTGGTTTAGGTAACTATCACTTTAGAAGCCCAACAAATCAACGTCCAACTTATGCACAGCCTGGTGAAAAAGGTGAGACTCGTCGTATTAAACTCGATTTAAAGCTTATTGCAGATATTGGTCTTGTTGGCTTTCCAAATGTTGGAAAATCAACACTTATCTCTACAGTTTCAAATGCGACACCTGAGATTGCTAATTATGAGTTTACAACACTTACACCAAAGCTTGGTCAAGTAAACATTGGAGATTATGAGTCATTTATTATGGCTGATATCCCTGGTATCATTGGTGGAGCACATGAAGGTAAGGGTCTTGGTATTCAATTTCTTCGTCATATTGAAAGAACAAAAATTCTTTTATACATGGTAGATTTAGGAAACTATAGAGATCTCAAAGAGCAGATAGATACACTCAAAGAAGAGATTAGTGCATTTAGTGAAACACTTGGAAACTCAAGTTATGCTATCGCCTTAACTCGTGTTGATATTATTCCACCTGAAGAGGTTGAAGAACTTGTCGGTTCATTTTTAGAGATGCTTGGACTTGAGAGAAGTACAAAGAATGAGTTTGATTTTGATGAAGCTATGCCTTTTTATGTTCAAGAAAATGTAGATGAGACATTAGGTTTTGATAAAGAAAAACCTTACTTAGTTGCACCGATCTCTTCTGCTACATTTAAAAATATAGAAGCTTTAAAATACTCACTCTTCAATTTAGTACAAGCTGGAAGAAAGTAGTTCAAATGAAGCGCATTGTTGTTAAGGTTGGCTCTGCTGTTCTAACACAAGAGGGTACTATAGCCTTAGAACGTATGCAAGCACTTGTAGATTTTTTAGCACAGTTGAAGGAGAATAATGAAGTGATTCTTGTCTCCTCTGGTGCAGTGGCAGGTGGCTACACAAAGCTAAAACTTGATCGTAATATTATTGCAAACAAACAAGCTCTTGCAGCTATCGGACAGCCAGTTCTTATGGATAAATATGCTAAGAAGTTTGAAAAATATAATGTGCTTATAGCACAGGTGCTTGTCACCGCAGTTAATCTAAAAAAAACTGATGATATACAGCGTGTAAGAAATACAGTAGAAATACTTTTAAATAATGGTGTCCTCCCAATTGTCAATGAAAATGATGCTACATCTACAGATGAACTTGAGGTTGGTGATAATGATCAACTTTCAGCTTATATTACAAACAATATTAATGCAGATATGCTTATCATACTTTCAGATATTGATGCTTATTATAATGCCGATCCAAGAGAGCATAAAGATGCAAAAGCATTAAAAGAGGTGTCAGAGATTGCAGCTGAAGAGTTAAATCGTGAAGTAACACCACATAATGTTTTTGCAACAGGTGGTATAGTAACAAAACTAAAAGCTGCAGATTATCTTTTAAAAAACAATAAAGAGATGTTCTTAGCAAGTGGTTTCAATTTAGATGATGTAAAAAGTTTTACATTAGATGGTATCCACAAGGGTGGTACAATTTTTACAAAAGGAAAGTAGATGAAAGTTATCTTTATGGGTACACCAGATTATGCACAAAAGATTTTAGAGAGATTGCTAAGTGTAGAATCTATAGAGATAGTTTCTGTTTATACACAACCTGACAAACCAGTAGGACGTAAAAAGCTTCTTACTCCTCCCCCTGTAAAAGTGACAGCTCAAGAGAACAGTATAGATGTTTACCAACCAAATCGTCTTAGAGATGAAGCGGTAGTTGCATCGCTTTTAAAGCAAGATTGCGATTACATAGTTGTAGCAGCTTATGGGCAGATATTACCTCTTGCTATTTTAAATCATGCTCCATGTATTAATCTTCATGCTTCTATCTTACCTCAGTATCGTGGAGCAAGTCCAATCCAACAAACACTACTCAATGGTGATAAACTAACAGGTGTAACAGCGATGTTAATGGAAGAGGGCCTAGATACAGGAGATATACTTAAAATTTCTACATTGGAAGTTTCTGATGATGAGATGGTGGTATCCTTATTTGAAAAACTTACAGGTATCGCTTGTGATCTTACTGTTGATGTATTAGAAAACTTTAGTTCTTTTACACCACAAAAACAAGATGATTCAAAAGCGACACATTGTAAAAAAATAACTAAAGCAGAAGGTGAAGTGACTTTTAACGATGCACAAGAACTTTACAATAAGTACAGAGCTTTTACACCATGGCCTGGTATCTATCTTTCAAGTGGACTCAAACTTAAAGAGATAAAACTTCTTGAAAAAACAAGTAGAAATGAAGCTGGAAAAATTTTAGATATTACAAAAAAAAGCATAAGAGTTGGATGTGAGCAGGGAAGTTTAGAGATTCTTCGTGTTCAAGCTCCTTCAAAAACAGAGGTTGATGTACTTTCTTACATTAATGGGAAAAGATTGAGCCTTGAAGATAGTTTATCTTAAGAGTATAGATTCTACACAACTTTATATAAAACAACAACTCAAAGAGAAACACCTTACACCTCCTTGTGCGGTATATACAAAAAAACAAACAAATGGCATTGGTAGTCGTGATAACTCTTGGAATGGTTTAGAAGGGAACCTTTTTTTATCTTTTGCTTTATCGTTAAAAGAGTTGCCACAAGATCTAAGACTTGAATCTGCTTCTATATATTTTTCTTATCTCCTCAAAGAAGTTCTTAGTTCTTTTGGTTCTGATGTATGGACTAAATGGCCTAATGATTTTTATATAAAAGAAAAAAAAATAGGGGGTATGATAACACCCCCCCCCCCCCCCCCCCCCCCCCCCCCCCCCCCCCCCCCCCCCCCCCCCCC
>CAZFGS010000092.1:0-3237 GCA_964518545.1 uncultured Sulfurimonas sp.
AGGGCTTACCACACGAAATAGAGCTAAGGCAAAAACAGTACGAATACTACCGTAACCTACTCTTAGATTTTCCAAAACCAAAAGTAGAGGCATAAGATGGGAAGTACATTAACACAAATTGCACAGCAACTTAAAGATTCTTCCAAAAAAGTACAACTTATCTATGCTTTCAATGGTGTAGGTAAAACAAGGCTTTCTCGTGAATTTAAGGAGTTGATTACACCAGATAATGAAAATGAAGATGCTGATAATTCTGAACTATCACAGAAAAATATTCTTTACTATAGTGCTTTTACTGAAGATCTGTTTTATTGGGACAATGATTTAAACGGTGATGTTGAGAGAAAATTGAAAATCCACCCTAATTCTTTTACTAACTGGGTATTTGATGAACAGGGACAAGATAGAAATATTGTCGCCAATTTTCAGCACTATACAAGTGATACCTTAACACCAATATTTAATACTGATTTTTCTGAAGTAAGTTTTTCTCTTGAACGCGGTGGTGATGATAACCTAGATAATTTAAAAATATCAAAAGGTGAAGAGAGTAATTTTATTTGGAGTATATTTTTTAGCTTGCTTGAACAAGTTATTGATGTGTTAAATGTTACTGAAGTAGATGAACGAGAGACGGATAGATTTGATAAGCTAGAGTATATATTTATTGATGATCCTGTAACTTCTTTGGATGAAAATCATTTGATTGAGCTAGCAGTAAATTTAGCACAATTAATAAAATTTAGTGAATACACTAATGGAGAGGGTGTGAAGTTCATTATTACTACACACAACACACTTTTTTATAATGTGTTATATAATGAACTTGGCATTAAAACCGGATATATATTGGAAAAGTATGAAGATGGAACTTTTGTACTTACAGAAAAAAGAGGTGATTCAAATAAAAGTTTTTCTTATCATCTTTATTTAAAGCAAACCATAGAAAAGGCTATTGAAGAGAATAAAATTGAAAAATATCATTTTGCACTTTTAAGAAATCTGTATGAAAAAACGGCTAATTTCCTTGGTTATCCAAGATGGTCAGAATTGTTACCTGATGATGGTAGAGAAGCTTACTTGAGTCGTATTGTTAATTTTACAAGTCATTCTACCTTGTCAAATGAAACAGTTGCTATGCCTTCTGAAGCAGAGAAGCAAACTGTTAAATTTTTACTGAATCATTTAAATGAAAATTATAACTTTTGGCAGGAGGTAGCAACCAATGAATAGCCATACAAAACCTATTGCAGAGTCAAACAACTTCATCATACTTGATAAATATACTAAAATCGAACAAGAGGGAAGTGGCTACCAAACAGAGGCCGACTTAGAGAATGAACTCATAGTTGATCTACAAAATCAGGGCTATGAGTATGTGGAGGATTTAAACACTCCTCAAAAAATGCTTGCAAATGTGCGTGAACAACTGCAAAAACTAAATGACATAACTTTTAGCGATGGAGAGTGGCAACGCTTTTTAGAGGAGTATCTGGACAAGCCAAGTGAGAACAGCATTGATAAAACCCGAAAAATTCATGATGACTATATCTATGATTTTGTTTTTGATGATGGACATATAAAAAATATCTACCTTTTAGATAAGAAAAACATTGCCCGTAACTGTGTACAAGTGATCAGACAGTTTGAACAGACTGGCTCCCATGCTAACCGTTACGATGTTACTATCTTGGTCAATGGTCTGCCATTGGTACAAATTGAGCTTAAAAAAAGAGGTGTTGCCATACGAGAGGCATTTAACCAAGTGCACCGCTACTCAAAAGAGAGCTTTAACGCTGAACATTCCCTCTTTAAATATCTCCAACTCTTTGTCATCTCAAACGGTACCGATACCCGCTACTTTGCAAATACCACTAAACGAAATAAAAATAGTTTTGACTTTACGATGAACTGGGCAAAATCTGACAATACACTCATCAAAGATTTAAAAGATTTTACCGCTACATTTTTCCAAAAAAAGACTTTGTTAAATGTGCTTATTCATTACTCGGTTTTTGATGTAAGCAATACTCTGCTTATTATGCGTCCCTATCAGATAGCAGCAACCGAGCGCATCCTTTGGAAGATAAAAAGCTCTTATGAGGCAAAAAACTATAGTTGTACTGAGAGTGGAGGCTATATCTGGCACACTACAGGCTCAGGTAAGACACTCACAAGCTTTAAAGCAGCACGCCTTGCTACTGAGCTTGATTTTGTAGAGAAAGTATTTTTTGTAGTAGATAGAAAAGATCTTGATTACCAAACTATGAAAGAGTATCAGCGCTTCTCGCCAGATAGCGTCAATGGAAGCGAGAGTACAGCAGGACTCAAACGCAACATCGCAAAAAAAGACAATAAAATCATAGTGACTACCATTCAAAAACTTAATAACCTGATGAAAAGCGAGGATGATTTAGCTATCTATCAAGAGCATGTAGTGTTTATTTTTGATGAGGCACACCGTTCACAGTTTGGTGAAGCACAAAAAAATCTCCAAAAAAAGTTTAAAAAGTATTATCAGTTTGGTTTTACAGGCACACCTATCTTCCCTCAAAACGCTTTGGGGGCTGAAACAACGGCAAGTGTATTTGGGCGAGAATTACACTCCTATGTTATTACTGATGCGATTCGTGATGAGAAGGTGCTCAAGTTTAAAGTAGATTATAACGATGTACGACCACAGTTTAAAGCCATTGAGAGTGAGACAGATGAGAAAAAGCTCACAGCGGCAGAGAACAAGCAGGCACTACTGCACCCTGATAGAATAGATGAAATCACACAATACATCTTAAACAACTTCAAGCAAAAGACACATCGACTCTCAGCTGGTGGAAAAGGGTTTAATGCGATGTTTGCAGTAAGCAGTGTTGATGCGGCTAAACTTTACTACGAAGCATTTAAAGATTTGCAAAAAGAGAGTACAAAACCGCTCAAGGTTGCTACTATTTTCTCTTATGCAGCAAATGAGGAGCAAGACGCAGTAGGAGATATCATTGATGAGAGTTTTGAGCCATCAGCGATGGATAGCAGTGCTAAAGAGTTTTTAAATGCAGCAATTAATGACTATAACGAAATGTTTCAAACCTCTTATGGTGTTGATAGCAAAAGTTTTCAAAACTACTACCGGGATCTTGCCAAGCGAGTTAAAAGCCAAGAGGTTGACCTGCTTATCGTTGTAGGTATGTTTTTAACAGGTTTTGATGCACCTGCACTTAATACGCTTTTTGTTGATAAAAA
>CAZFGS010000093.1:0-3136 GCA_964518545.1 uncultured Sulfurimonas sp.
ATAAGAGTGATTTTGCAAAATTTGATCTAATTGTAGCTCTGGATGAGAGTAATTATAAAGATTTAAAAACTATGGGTGCTACAAATCTTGTAAAGCTAGGAGAATATGGCTACGAGGGGGCAGATGTACCTGATCCATACTTTTTTAGCGGTTTTGAGGGATTTCATGAGGTGTATAAGATGATAGATATTTGTGTCCGTAATCTTTTTAGTGTAAAATAAACTCAATAAAGGGAAAATGTATGAAAATAGCAAACAATATTACAGAACTTATAGGCAATACTCCTCTCGTAAGACTTAACAAGGCTTCTGAAAAAACAGGAGCGACTATCCTTGGAAAATGTGAGTTTTTAAATCCAACTTCGTCTGTAAAAGATAGAATAGGTTTCAATATGATTCGTCGTGCTCAAGAAGATGGAAAGATTAATGCCGATACAACTATCATAGAACCAACAAGTGGCAATACTGGTATAGCACTTGCAGCAAATTGTGCAGCACAAAACTTAAAACTTATATTGACTATGCCCGATTCTATGAGTGTTGAGCGAAGAAATATATTAAAAGCACTAGGAGCAGAGCTTGTACTTACTCCTGCTTCACAAGGGATGAAAGGTTCAATAAAAAAAGCTCAGGAGCTCCAGGTACAAACTTCAAACTCCATTATATTACAGCAGTTTGCAAATCCTGCAAATCCAGAGATTCATAGGCTTACTACAGCAAAAGAGATTTTAAACGATACTGAGGGTAAGCTTGATGCTTTTGTAGCTGCTGTTGGTACAGGTGGAACTCTCACAGGTACATCAGAGGTTTTAAAAGAGCATATTCAAAATATTGCTATTTTTGCTGTGGAACCAGACTCAAGTGCTATTCTTTCAGGTGAAATGCCATCACCACACAAGATTCAAGGTATAGGTGCAGGCTTTATACCAGATATTCTAAATACGAGTGTCTATGGGGAAGTGATAAAGGTGAGTAATGAGGATGCTTTTAGAACTGCAAAAGAGCTTGCAAAAGATGAGGGCTTACTTGTAGGAATCTCTGCTGGAGCGAATGTTTATGCAGCGATGCAGGTAGCCTCTCGTAAAGAGTTTCAAGGTAAAACGATTGTAACAATTCTTTGTGATACAGGAGAGCGCTACCTTAGTACAGGACTTTTTTAGTGAAGCATAGTTTTTTAGAAACTATTAAGGCCATTGATGGAGAGGTAAAATATCTTGAGTATCATCAAAAACGCTACGAGGGTGTTGTAAACTCTTTAGGCGTAAAGCAAGTGTACAAACTCAAAGAACTATTACATCCCCCTAAAAAAGGGCTTTATCGGTGTCGTGTTGTTTATTCTAGAGATGATCTAGAAGTAGAGTATATCCCTTATCAAAAACGCCAAATACAAAAACTCAAACTTGTTAAATCAGATACAATAGAGTATAGTAAAAAATATGTAGATAGAAGGGAACTTGATAGCCTCTTTGCACAAAAAGGGGAGGGGGATGATATACTCATCATTAAAAATGGTTTTGTAACTGACACAAGCATTGCTAATCTTGCTTTTTATGATGGCGAGCATTGGTTGACTCCAAAAAGACCTCTTTTACAAGGCACAACACGAGCTAGACTCTTAGAAAATTGCAAAATTTTTGAAAAAGATATAAGAGTAGAAGATATCTATACTTATAAAAAAATAGCTCTTATGAATGCAATGATAGATTTTGATATAATTGCAGAAGAAAATATAAGGAAGATCATTGTTAGATAATGTCATAGAAGATAAAGAGTTTGCACACTTGATGCAAAAAAATATACAAGAGTTGATTATCCATTTTTTTGAAAAAGAGCAAAATTTTGGCATTTTATGTAAAATTGAGGATGCACATTTTAATCCTGAACTCCCTGAGAGTATCAACACTGAATTTCGTGCATTAACACTTTTTTTCCTTGCTGGTTATACTTTTGAAACCGCAAGAATAGAAGAGGACTTACTTGTTTTTGAAGCTGGTTTTGGAAGTGAAAATTTTGGGAGTGTGGTGAGTGTTCCACTTCTAAGTATTATGCAAATTATTGTTGATGAAACACCTGTTCTTATCAATCTTTCTACATACAAACCAAGCAAAGATGAAAAAAAGCAAGAACAAAAAATAGATAAAAATGGGGTGAAAAATTCAATGGCCTCTTTTTTAAATAATCCAGAGAATTCTAAGTTTTTAAAGAAATAAGTAAAGCCGCTCTCTAAACTTTGTTAAGAGAGAGCAGGTAGTTGACAACATTATCAACAAAGGCATCGTGTTTACGCTCTTTAGAGTAAGCGATGTAAAATTTTCTTAGAATTTTATGATTTTTAAGTCTTGCTTCATAGAGTGTTCCATTGTCAAGCTCTGTTTGAATTACATGGCGAGACATGATAGAAACTAGTGGACGCTCAGCTGTTTTATCTGCATGTAAGATTGACTCTTTAATAGCAGTAGGTGAAGCTAATACCCCAATAACATTGAAGTTGTTACATTGTACACTAATCTCTTCAAAAACTTCTGCTGTAAGTTTTCTTGTATGAGATTCCTCATTTCTACAAACCCAGTCAAAATCAAGTAAATCTTCAGCACTTAAATGCTTTTTTATAGGTTGGTTTGAGAAAAGTACAAGCTCATCTTCCACCCATTCTCTATAGATGATTCCATCTTCAAATACTGGAGATTCAATCAGTGCAACATCTATCTTTTTATCTACAAGCTGAGCTATAACATTACATGAAACATCTACATTCATAAACACTTCATTGTCGATACGCTTCTTGATCTCTCCAAGATAGTTGGGAAGTACATAGTTTCCAATGGCAAAAGAAGAACCCATAACAAAAGTAAACTCTTTGTTAATGATTTTTAAAAGCTCTTTTTCAGAGTTTACTATAGCCTTTTCTAAACGCTGTGCAATACGGTAAAGATCTTCACCCTCTTTTGTTAAAAGGATTCCATTCTTTTTTCTGTCTACTATTTTAGTATCTAGATAGTCTTCGATAAATTTTATCTGTTGTGTTACTGCGGGCTGCGAAATCCCTAGTTTTGCGGATGCTTTAGAGAAACTTTTCTCTTTTATAACCATCAAAAATGTTTGTAATTTAGCAAAATCTTTTAACATAATAATTCCTA
>CAZFGS010000094.1:0-3078 GCA_964518545.1 uncultured Sulfurimonas sp.
CGTGAGATATTTGAAAAGTATAAGTTTCATGAGCAGTTAGAGTATCTTGATGAATCAAACCTGCTTTACCAAGTAGTACAAAAGTTTGCTAATGTTAATCTACACCCAGACATTATCTCCAACCACGAAATGGGACTTGTGTTTGAAGAACTTATCCGCCGTTTTGCAGAGGCTTCCAATGAGACAGCAGGAGAGCACTTTACCCCAAGAGATATTGTGCGTCTTACTACTGCACTGCTTTTTATCGGTGATGATGCAGTTTTAACAAAAGCAGGAGTTGTACGAAGTCTCTATGACCCGACAGCAGGAACTGGAGGGTTTTTAACAAGTGGGAGTGAATATGTCCATGAGCTTAACCCTGATGCAAAGCTTGTAACATTTGGGCAGGAACTTAACCCCGAGTCGTATGCAATATGTAGGGCTGATATGCTCATTAAAGGGCAAGCAGTAGAGAACATCAAGTATGGAAACACCCTCAGTGATGATCAACTCCCTTTAGAAAAATTTGACTATATGCTCTCTAATCCACCCTTTGGTGTTGAGTGGAAAAAAGTTGAAAAAGTTATAAAAGATGAGCATAAATTCAAAGGTTACAATGGTCGTTTTGGGCCAGGACTACCTAGAGTGAGTGATGGTTCGCTACTCTTTTTACTCCACCTTATCTCTAAAATGCGTCCAGTGGACGAGGGTGGAAGCCGTATAGGGATTATCTTAAACGGTTCACCTCTTTTTACGGGAGGTGCTGGAAGTGGTGAGAGTGAGATACGTCGCTATGTTTTAGAAAATGACCTCGTTGAAGCGATAGTTGCTATGCCTAATGATATGTTTTTTAACACCGGTATTGCCACATACATCTGGATACTTTCTAATCACAAAGATAAAAGTAGAAAAAACAAAGTAGCACTCATAAATGCAAGTAACATGGGTGAGTCTATGCGAAAATCGCTTGGAAGTAAACGCAAGTTGCTCAGTGAAGAGAGCATCGAGGATATTACTCGTATCTATGGAAAGTTTGAAAGCTCAAAAGTGTGTAAAATCTTCGATACAACAGACTTTGGATACCGTCGCATCACAGTTGAGAGACCTCTACAGCTTAGCTTTTTTCCTCATGATGAAGAGAGATTAGAACTACTAAAAGCCAATAAAGCCTTTAAAAAGCTTGATGAAGCTTTACGAAATGAGATTTTGGAAACACTTAAAAATATAGAAGACGACAAAATCAGCTCACGCGATAAGTTCATAGAGCTTTTAGGTGTTAAACTTACAGCCTCACAACTAAAACTCTTACAAAAACATCTAAGTGAACATGATGATAAAGCAGAGTTGTGTAGAGATAAAAAAGGTAATTTAGAGCCAAATCCAGACCTCAGAGACTCTGAAAACATTCCCCTCAAAGAGGATATCTATGAGTATTTTGAGCGAGAAGTTAAGCCTCATGTACCACTGGCTTGGATAGATGAGAAAAAGTGCGATAAAAAAGATGGTAAAGTAGGCATCGTAGGGTATGAGATACCGTTTAACAGGCACTTTTATGAGTACAAGCCGCCACGAGGATTAGAAGAGATAGATACTGAACTTGAAACACTTACTAAAGAGATAATGGAGATGCTTCGTGAGATATAAGAAGTATCCTAAATATAAGGATAGTGGGGTTGAATGGTTGGGGGAGATTCCTGAAGATTGGAATAAAACAAAATTAAAATTTTTGGGTTTTACGTATGGAGGATTGTCTGGTAAAGCAGGTAAAGATTTTAATGATGAGGACAATAAGCTAAGTAAACCATTTATTCCATTTACAAATATCGCAAAAAGTATGTATATCGAAGACAATTATTTTGGTTTAGTTGTAATCAATGAGGGAGAAGAACAAAATAGAGCCAAAAAAGATGATTTATTTTTTTTAATGAGTTCCGAAGATTACGAGGATTTAGGAAAATCATCTTTATTGGATTTTGAAGTTAAAGAATTATATCTTAACAGTTTTTGTAAAGGTTTTAGACTTCTTGATAAAGATATTTTTCCTAAATTTTTAAATTATTTATTACATGGAGATATGTATCGAAAATTATTATCTATACAAGGTAATGGATTTACACGAATCAATTTAAGATTAGAAAAATTGAATGATCTTAATTTATATTTACCACCACTTCAAGAACAAAAAGCCATAGCCAACTACCTCGATAAAGCCACAGTAAAAATAGACACCCTCATCCAAAAACAAGAAAAACTTATAGAACTCCTTAAAGAGAAACGCCAAGCCCTCATCTCTCACGCAGTCACCAAAGGGCTTAACCCTGATGTAAAGATGAAAGATAGTGCTGTAGAGTGGTTAGGGGAGATTCCTGAGCATTGGAGGAACATACCTCTTCGATATATTGGAAGACTCCAAAATGGTATAAGTAAAGGTCGAGAGTATTTTGGTTCAGGATATCCGTTTGTAAACTATAGCGACATATACAATAATGCTATACTTCCTCAACAAGTCTCTGGATTAGCAAAATCTACTAAAGAAGATCAAGATATATATTCTGTTAAAACAGGAGATATTTTTTTTACCAGAACATCCGAAACAATAGATGATATTGGTATGGCTTCAACATGTATAAAAACGATTGAAAAAGCAACTTTTTCTGGCTTTACCATAAGATTCCGCCAACTATCTAAAATTCTCAATGAACATTTTTCTAAATATTATTTTCGAACTGGTCAAGCACAAGCTTTCTTTGAGGAGCAACTAAACCTAGTGACAAGAGCTTCATTAGGACAAGATATATTAAAGCAACTCTCTGTATTATCACCACCTTTGGAAGAGCAACAAGCAATAGCGAATTACCTTGATGACAAAACCTCCAAAACAGACACCCTTATTACCAAATCCACTAAAGCGATAGAACTCCTCAAAGAGAGACGAACAGCACTGATTAATGCTGTAGTTACTGGGAAAATTGATGTGAGAGAGTTCAATGAGTAAAGTATGTAATATAAAGAGTTATGCTAAATGCTCGCTACCAGCACATAAACATCACGATAAGTGTATATTGCATTGTTCAAAAGAGGATGCTCAACATGATTATC
>CAZFGS010000095.1:0-3002 GCA_964518545.1 uncultured Sulfurimonas sp.
AAGCTATTCATGTAGATGGAGAGTCAATGGAGCCAACCCTTCAAGACGGCTCTATAGTCTTTTTAGACAGAACACAAACAGATATTAATAAAAATGGTATTTTTGTTGCTTCTACGACTGGAGGGCTTTTTATTAAGCGTATTCAACAGCGAGCAGACGGGATGATAGAACTTATCTCAGATAACAGCATGTACCCTCCTCAAGCTATTCAGCCTGATGAGATAGAGATTGTAGGTAAGGTTGTGGGGAATATAGAGAGCCTATAGGGTTATAGGATGCAAATACTATTCTTTGCATCCCAAGTTCCTTTTTTTGAAAGACATTGTATCTGTTCTAAAGATATGTTTTCACCTTTAATACAAATATTTTTATGATAATCCCAAGCTCCACCCGAATCAAGACAAGTATCTATTTTAATATAGATAATTATCTTATAAGCTATAAAAATTAATACAAAACTAAAGAGTAGGAGTTTTATTATTTTTAGCATTAGTTCGCACACACCACACACCTCACGCTCTCAGGACGTACAGACATACGTCCAACCCCGATACTCTCTTCACACTCTATACAGATACCAAACATCGGTTTATCTATGCGTTGCAAGGCATTGTTAAGGCGTGTGAGTCTTATGCGTGATTCATCTAGAACTTTGTTGTTGACATGTTGTTCACCCATCGCTTCTAGGCGAGTGAGCCTCCCTAGTCCACAATCTGGAGAGATGGGTTTTACTTTTTCTTCCAACTCTTTTATCTGTCCTGTAAGTGCGATGATGTCATTTTCTATTTTTTCTTTAATCATCTCTTTTTCTTGTTTGGTCATAGGTATCACTTTATGGTATATTAGGATTATTATACACTAAAGAGACAGAGATGCAAAAAATATTTTTTTTGATAGTTTTATCGATACTGTTGAGGGCAGAACAACACTACACCAATGCCCTCATAAAAGAGCATTCCCCATACCTACAACAACATGCCCACAACCCTGTCAACTGGTACCCTTGGGGGGAAGAGGCTTTTGAAAAAGCTAAAAAAGAACATAAATTGATATTTCTCTCTATTGGGTACAGTACCTGTCACTGGTGTCATGTAATGGAAGAGGAGAGTTTTACTGATGTCTTGGTAGCGAAGTTACTCAATGATGATTTTATCTCCATCAAAGTAGATAGAGAGCAGTATCCGCAAATAGATAAAAAGTATCAGAAAATCTATAGAGATGTCTATGGTAAACGTGGAGGATGGCCACTGAGTATTTTTCTGACACCAGATAAAGAGGTATTTTTTATGGGGACGTATATCCCTAAAGAAGAGGGGTATGGTTCCAAGGGTTTACTCTCTCTTTTGCCTTCTTTTGTAGTGTTAAATGCAGATACGTCTGCGCTAAAAGAAGCGATAGAAAGACATAAAAAGAAAAAGAATCAAAATGGTTTGCAACTTGATAGGAATGAAAAATTGGTATCAAGTGTAGTCTTGGCTATAGAAAAACAGTATGATGCACACAATGGTGGCTTTGCCACGCATTCTAAGTTTCCTGAAGCATCCAAGTTGGATTTACTGTTAGATATAGTGAGATTAACGAGTAATCAAAAAGCGTGGCATATGGCAGAGGTGACACTTAAAAAAATGGCACGAAGTGGTTTGTATGATCAAGTGCACGGTGGATTTTTTAGATATACCATCGACAGTGAATGGAAGATACCCCACTTTGAAAAGATGCTCTATACCAATGCAGAGCTCATTGCGGTTTATGTGAAAATGGTTGAGATGACTGGAGATACGCTGTATGAAAAAGTAGTAGAAGAGAGCATCGTAGAGATGGAAAAACATTATATGCAAGAAGGTGTATATCTGAGTGCGAGTGATGCAGACTCTGATGGAGAAGAGGGAGGCTATTTTATCTATGAATATCTGGAACTCAAAAGTGCACTCAAAGAAAAAGGCTGGAAAGCACAAGAGATAGAAGATGTGTTACGTTACATGGGGATAGAGGAAGATGGGAACATAGATGGAGAGTTCTCTCAGCCACATATTACAAGTGAGCATATACCTGTAAAGTTGAAGCTATTCAAAGCGTATTTGAAAAAGTTATGTGATAAACGTACTTTCCCTTTTGTCGATAAAAAAGTAAATACTGCTTGGAATGCGATGATGATCAAAGCACTTTTTGAAGCTTCAAAAATAGATAAGCAATATTTGTTTTTAGCAAATAGGAGAATGGATGCTCTGCTGAAGTTGATGTACCCTGAGTGTGTGCTTTACCATCAAACACTTTTAGGGAAGCCTCCTACACAAAAAGCGCTACTTGAAGACTATGCCTTTTTGATAGATGCTTTGATAGCTGGATATGAACGGACGTATGATAATAAGTATTTGAAACTTGCACAGTCATTGACAGATGAGATGATAGATAAATTTTATAAAGATAAACAATGGTATTTGAGTGATGATGGGCTAAATGCAGAAGCAGATTTTGATGATAGATACTATACCTCTGCCTTGTCAGTGATGTTGGATAATCTTCTTCGTATGGCATCACTTACTGATAGACTGAAATATAATGCAATTGTTAAGGAGACACTTACCAATATGGGAGGCATACTTAAGACAAACCCTGCATCAGCGTCTAAATTGGTTCATATTTTTTTGAGACTAGAAAAAGGAGATATTATTATTCATGCAAAGCCAGAAGCGTTACGTATTGCCCAACCTGTATTAGATAAAGTGAAGTATCCTTTTATTTTAAGCGCTGTGGAAGAGAGTGATGAGTATCTTGCATGTAAAACGACAATGTGTTTTGCGCATGATAATAACATAACAAAATTGATTGAAAAAATAAACGAGGCTGTAAAATAATGCTAACAATGAATGATGACTTAGAAGGTGCATTGCAAACCTATATGAAACTTCTTGATGAAGAAGAGTATTTTGAAGCACATGAGGTATTAGAGGAAGCATGGCACCCTTTGCGTCTAAAAAAAGACCCTTTGGCGAACTTGGCAA
>CAZFGS010000096.1:0-2952 GCA_964518545.1 uncultured Sulfurimonas sp.
CCATCAAAGAGTCTTTAATCACATCTATAATACGGACATCTTGGGTGATGCCACCCTCTGTAGAGAGTGAGATATCAGCAAGTAAAAGTGTCGCCATATCTCGTGTTTTTCGTTCGTAAGTGGTGTAAAACTTTTGATGATGCATAGATTTGTCTTGATGGGAGGTGTACTCTATCCAACTATCTATATCTATCTCATCACCATAAGGAAGTTTATCATTTTTGATACGATCAAGTTTAAGTAGGTCTAATTCTCTATGAATCTTTCTTACTGTTTTTGTTAATCTAGTAGGCAGTGGAATTGGTACAACATTCATAGTTACATGGGGCAGTATCCTTGCATAGTTTTTAAGGTAATCACCCTTTTTATAATCCCATTCATCAACATAATGTCCTTTTCCAAGAGGATAGATAATAGTCTCATCCACTTGTAAATCTAAATCCATCTTAATTCTAGCAGAGAGATTTGCCTGTTTTTGTCCTATGGTTACCTCATCTAAATCCTCAGCATGGTAAAGAGCATCCTCATCAAAGCTATCATCTTCACATCTATCTACATTGACCTGCTCAAAGATACTCATAAGAGATTCAGGGAGAAACGCCAAGAAGCCATCTGTCTCATGTTTATCATCTATTTGCTCAGTCTGCTTTTTCATCTGCAACTCTTCGGCTTTTTCATCACCCTCCTCACGAGTTGGTTCCTCTTCATCACTCTCACCATTTTTTGCTTTTTTCAGGGTAAGTGCTGAAGGGTAGATCCATAAAGGGTTTGGATGTGCATCTATTAAATCTTCTTCGCTTTGTGTTTGTAAAGATTTAAGATATGACAACTCTTCGTATTTATCTGTTAATGTTGTAATAGCCTTTTCATAAAAGAGTTTAAAACCACTATATTTTTGTACTAAATACTCACTTGCTTTTGTATTTTGGTAGAGTATATCTGCATCATTTTTATCCACTGCAATTGCCATGGCTACTAGCCAGTAGTAGAGCATCTCATTCTCTTTTTTTGTACTAAAGTATGCGAGTGATGCTGGAAGATAGAGTGAATTATCATCTTGCCATGTAAGATAAAACTCCTTACCTAAAAATGAAAGTTTCTCTAAAAGTGTACGTGAAATTTCAAGTGTGCGTTTATCTGTCACACGAAGCTCTTTAGCCTTTTCACCACCTAATAGACGATGAAAAATGCTAAGAGTATTACTCATCTCTTCAAAATTAACTCGAGCATCTTCGTCAAATTTATGGACTTTTTTGTTGAGATATTTATCCCAAACCTTGCCCATACTCTCTTCAAACTCTAGCCAATAATGAAGCATTTTAAACTACCTAAGCCTCTTCTTTTATGAAGAAACTAGAAAAATATGTTAAAAGACCTGTAAACACAAGTAAACCAAATCCTAAACGAACCATATAAATCCCCTCAATAGACTCTTGAGACTCCATAAATCCAATAAGATCAGTTCCAACTCTTTGGTCAAATATTTGTACAAGACCTGCAGCACTTAGTGCTAAAGTAAGTCCCATCATACCAATATTCATCATCCAAAAAGATGCTAGCTCTACTTTTTGAGCTTTTTTACAGTTACCATGAGGACGACCTCTTAAAATTGGCATTGCATAAGAGATAACTGTAAATATAATCATAATATAAGCACCATAAAAAGACAAGTGACCATGTGCAGCTGTAAGTTGTGTACCATGAGTATACATATTTACAGGAGCTAAAGTATGGAAGAATCCCCAAACACCAGCACCGATAAAGCCCATTACTGCTGTACCTTTAGCCCATGTGAGTGCTATCTCATTATCATGCTGAATTTTTCGCTCTCTTGACATAGAGAATGCAAAAAGAATCATCAGTAAAAATGGTACAGGCTCAACTGCTGAAGAGATAGACCCAATCCATAACCAGTATTCAGGTGCTCCCATATAAAAGAAGTGATGCCCAGTTCCGAGTATTCCAGATACCATAGTCATAGCGATGATTAAGTATAACCATTTGTCGATATGTTCTCTATCTACACCAGTAGTTTTAATAAGAACAAATGCTAAAATAGCCCCAAGAATAAGCTCCCATGTAGCTTCAACCCAAAGATGCACTGTAAACCACCAGAAAAATTTATCTGCTATTAAGTTATCTGGTACATAAAATGCAAATAAGAAAAATACTGCAAGACCTAAAAGACCTGTAAGAAGTACTGTAGTAATAACTGTCTTTCTTCCCTTAAGTACTGTCATAGTTACATTTAAAAGATATGATAAAACAACAATAACGATACCCACTTTCGTTGGTAGAGGCTGTTCTAAAAACTCCCGTCCCATAGTTGGTAAGAGATTATTAAATGTTAATTCTGTCAACTCTGCATAGGGGACAAAAAGATACCCTAAAATTGTAGCAACACCTGCTGCTGCAAAGATCCAAAAGGTGATGATAGCAAGCTTTGGACTCCAAAGTTCTGACTCTGTCTCTTCTGGAACAAGGTAGTAAGTAGCTCCCATAAAACCGAAAAGTAATAACACTATAAGTAAGTTTGTATGTACCATTCTTAAAACATTAAAAGGGATAAGTGGAAACAAAAAGTCTCCCCAAATATACTGAACCCCCATCAAAATACCAAACAAAATCTCCCCTGCTAACAGAAGAAGTGCAAAAATAAAATATGGTTTTGCGACCATTTGTGAACTATATTTCATGATTCTCCCTACCCTTCAATTGTCGGTGGCCATTCATTGGCATTTACTTTAGATGTCCAGATTAAGAAATCTGCTAGGTTATTAACCTCTTTTTCAGTTAAATGAAACTGTGGCATTTTTCTTCTGTTTGGCATATCTAAAGGCTGTGCAGCCATCCAACCTTGCATATATGCTTTAAAAGTTTCCTCATCACCTGAGCCTCTTCTTTGGTATACATTCATAAGTTCAGGTGCATAGTATGCTCCCTCTCCTACTA
>CAZFGS010000097.1:0-2189 GCA_964518545.1 uncultured Sulfurimonas sp.
CCATTAGCAGCTGCTTTTGGAGTTGGATTTATGTTGGGAGGGGAGTAAAAGTATGAGATGCTATAGTTATAAAAAGAAAAATGTATGTGACTACCTTTTGAATATCTATAGTAGCGGACTACATCATAGTAATGCTTTAAGCGATGAGGAGATCGAGCAGATTATTCACAACATAGGTATCTTTCGCTTCAAAGGTTATCTTTATGCTTTTAGGGGAGAGATAGCCTCACACAGTATTGATGATGTTTTAACACTATACTATTTTGATAAATATTTAACACGCTATGTGATGGAGCTGACTACATCTGTGGAAACGATGCTAAAAACTCGTACGATAGAGCTGTGTTACAAATGGACGGAGAATCCATTTTTCTATCTGATACGAGAAAATCACAAATACGAGAATTTCCATATCAATAAACCAACACTCGAAAATTGGAAGTATAAAAAAGAAAAAGATGGAGAGAAACAAGACCATTATGCACACTATTGTCTTTATTACAAACAAACATATCACTTTGACACCAACAAGCAACACTACCTTCAACAAACCTGTATAGAACTGCATGAGGAGGTAAACTACCCACCATTTCACTATATGATTGAAAGTGCGACGCTTGGTGCGTTGATAACTTTCATCAAAAGTATCAAGATAGGTAAGTTTGATCTTCTCGGAGGTATAGCGAAAGAGATGGGTATCAACCCTAAAATCTTTAAGCATTATCTCGAGCGACTCAATGAAGTGCGCAACCGCGCTGCACATAGAGAGCGTCTTTTTAATCGTGGATATAGAAGTGTAAGAGCATTTGGAAATTACCATACTCTACGTAAGGCAATTGAACCTCACTGTTTTGCAGATGTTTATCTCTATCTCTATTTTATGACGGGGCATATCAATCAATATAGGGATTTTCAAGATTTTTTTGAAAAAGAGACTGATGTTTTGTTCCGTGAATATCAAACCGATAGACTGATAGAATTGGACTCTAAAGGGTTAAATAAGAGGATGGATGAAAAGAGATTTGATGTAATAAAAGGATTTATCTTAAAAGGTATGGGCATAAAAAAAGCCAGCCATAACAGAGTGACATAAAGTCCTCTGACAGAGGAGCTGGCGTTTGTGACGATACAATTGTAACAGTATACGGCTTAAGAAATAATAAACATTTAGATGTGAAACAAGCTATAATAAAGCACAAAAAATGAGGAGAGATGGTGAGTAAACATAAAGAGATAGTGTTTGAAGATGAAGTAGTAGAGTATTTGACTTCACATGAGTGGGCGCAAGGGGAGTCAAGCGGATACGATAGAGAGTTGGCACTTTATCCAGAAGATCTTTTATCTTACATCAAATCAACACAAAAAGAGGCATATGAAAAGTTTGCTTCTCGTAATAAAACCAATACCGATGAACTCTTTTGTCAGTTTATAGCAAAAGAGTTAGATAAAAAAGGCTCTCTGTACTGCCTGCGACATGAACTCAAAAATATCAATGCCCGTTTCAAACTCACTCAATTTAAACCAGATCTCTACTCTGCAAAGCTCAATGAAAACTATGATAAAAATATTCTACGTGTAGTGCGTCAGGTATATTACTCTACACAAAACACAAACTCTATAGATTTGGTACTGTTTTTAAACGGCATCCCCTTAGCAACGATAGAACTAAAAACAGACTTTACCCAAAATGTTCACGATGCCATCAACCAGTACAAACGCGACAGAGTTCCAAAAGGTGAAAAACTTTTAGAGTTTAACAAGCGCGCATTGGTGCATTTTGCAGTGAGTACCGATGAAGTTTATATGACAACAAAACTCGATGGACAAAAAACATTTTTCTTACCGTTTAATAAAGGTAGAGATGAGGGAGCAGGTAACCCACCAAATCCGAATGGATATGCCACAGCATATCTTTGGGAAGAGATTTTTTCTAAAGATGTGTGGCTTAATATTTTTGCAAAGTATATTCACTTGCAAGTCAAATATGAAGAGGACTTTAGGGGAAGAAAGCATAAAAAAGAGACACTTATTTTCCCTAGATACCATCAGCTTGATGCTGTTTCAAAACTGCTTGACGATGCCAAAGAAAAAGGGTGTGGGCAAAAGTATCTCATACAACACAGTGCAGGGAGTGGAAAGTCCAACTCTATAGCTTGGCTCTCCCATCAACTCTCATCTTTGCATAATGA
>CAZFGS010000098.1:0-1983 GCA_964518545.1 uncultured Sulfurimonas sp.
GATTAAAGACTCTTTGATGGTATTTAGTGAAGCTTTGGAGAAACTTGAAGACAGGTTTGGTATCTATACTTTTTCCTCTCTGCAAAATAAAAAGGTTTATTTTCATATTATTAAGAATTTTAAAGATAGATACAATGATCTTATTCGCGGAAGAATTGACACGATAAAACCAGAATACTATACTCGTATGGGTGCAGCTATCCGTGAAGCAACGAAGATACTTGAGAAACAGCAGAGTGCTAACAAACTGCTACTGATTGTGAGTGATGGAAAGCCAAATGATGAGGACAGATATGATGGTCGTTATGGGATTGAAGATACAAAAAAAGCACTAGAAGAGGTTAAGAGAAAAGGGATTACCCCTTTTTGTATTACAGTGGATTTGGATGCCAAAGAGTATCTCTCTTATCTTTTTGGTCGTGATGGCTATGCGGTAGTACGTGATGGTCAAAAACTTCCAAAAATACTTACTGATGTGTATATAAATTTAACAAAATAAAGGAAACAATTATGCCTAAAAAATCAAATACTTACTACTTACCTCAATCAAACGAGGTGGAACTTTTTAAAGCTGCTGCTGAGATGAACTTACCCATACTTATAAAAGGACCTACTGGATGTGGAAAGACCCGTTTTATAGAGTCTATGGGCGAAGAACTTGGTCGTGATGTTTATACTGTAGTGTGTCATGATGATCTAAGTGCAGCTGACCTAGTAGGGCGACATCTTATTGATGAAAATGGAACATATTGGCAAGATGGACCTCTTACAAAAGCTGTTCGCAATGGTGGTATCTGTTACATCGATGAGATTATAGAAGCCAGAAAAGATACTACAGTAGTGCTTCACTCTTTGGCAGATTACAGAAGAGTTTTACCCATAGATAGAACAGGGGAGGTGATAGAAGCACATCCTGATTTTATGCTAGTAGTTTCTTACAATCCCGGGTATCAAAATGTTCTAAAAGGGATGAAACCAAGTACAAAACAACGTTTTATCTCTCTTAGTTTTGATTACCCTAAGGCCGATATAGAAAAAGAGGTGCTTATGCAAGAGAGTGGAGTAGATGCAGAGATTGCACAAAAACTCGTAGATATTGCAGGAGAGATTCGCCAACTCGATGACACTGACATTCAAGAGGCAGTCTCTACAAGACTTCTTATCTATGCAGCAAAACTTATGCAAAGAGGGTTTGATCCTTATCAGGCTTGTTTGCACTCTATTGTAGAATCTCTGAGTGATGAATCAGATGTAACAGAGGTACTAGAGAAACTTGTAGCACTCCACTTTGCAAAGGCTGAGTAGTGTCTCATATATTAAGAGTGAAAGAGAAATACCCACCAGGGGATTTTGCTATATGGATCATTATTTATGTTGAGTTAGTTACCTTTGGCCTACTCTTTTTAGGCTATGCCTTTTCTCGTCGTGGGGATGTCGCAATGTTTAATGAGTCACAACTTCTCTTAAGTCAGACATCGGGATTTATCAACACACTTATACTTGTAACAAGTAGTTATTTTGTTATAAAAGCAGTCAAGGCTATAACTTCCATGAGTGAAGAGAATGGTGCTGAAGCGAATGCCAAAGCAAGTAAGTGGCTTCTTTTAGCCCTAGGGTGTGGTGTAATGTTTGGATTTGTAAAAGGGGCTGAGTTTTACCATATCTTTGGGCAAGGCATCAATCTTAGTACAAATAAATTTTTTATGTTTTACATTATGCTTACGGCATTTCATTTTATGCATGTGATGTTGGGGACATTTATTTTATTTGTTCTCTATAAGAAAACAAAAATTGCTTGGTATCTCTTTGGTGATTATAGAGGTCTAGAAACAGGTGCATCCTACTGGCATATGGTTGATTTGTTGTGGATTGTACTTTTTCCACTTGTGTATATCATTAGATAAGAGGTAAAAGATGAAAAGATATTTAGAATTTGTATGGGCTATCTTAGCTATTTTAACAGTTTTTGCCTATCTTTTAGGG
>CAZFGS010000099.1:0-1936 GCA_964518545.1 uncultured Sulfurimonas sp.
TCAACAATCTGCTTACGCCCTTCATAGTGCATATTTTCAACTTTTTTCTGAGCTTTTTCAACTGCACGGGTTACCATTTTTGATTCTATATATTCACCATCTTCTACACCTAGGCGCTCCATAATAGACTTGATCTTATCTGAGCCAAAGATACGTAATAAATTATCTTCTAAAGAGAGGTAAAATTGTGTTATTCCTGGATCACCCTGACGTCCTGAACGTCCACGAAGTTGATTATCAATACGGCGATTCTCATGGCGTTCTGTACCGATGATATAAAGACCACCTAATGCTCTTACTTCATCGCTCACCTTAATATCGACACCACGACCAGCCATATTTGTTGCAATTGTTACAGCACCTTTGGCACCAGCACCTTTAATGATCTCACCCTCTTGTTCATGGTTCTTAGCATTAAGGACAGTATGTGCTATCTTCTCGCGTTTTAATACCTCATGAAGTACTTCTGATTTTTCAATACTTGCAGTACCAATCAGTACAGGTTGTCCTGTTTTACTCAGTTTTTTAATAGTTTCTATAACTGCACCAAATTTTTCAGTTTCTGTTTTATAAATTAGATCATTGAGATCTTGTCTAGTAATAGGAATATTAGTAGGAATTGAAACAACATCAAGGTTGTAAATCTGTGCAAATTCTGTAGCCTCAGTTTCTGCTGTACCTGTCATACCTGCAAGCTTATCATACATTCTAAAGTAATTTTGGAATGTAATATCAGCAAGAGTTTGTGTTTCTTCTTTAATCTCTACATTCTCTTTTGCTTCAAGTGCTTGATGAAGACCCTCAGAGAAACGTCTTCCCTCACTTAAACGCCCAGTAAACTCATCAACAATAACTACTTCACCATCATTAACAACATAATCAACATCTTTTTCAAAAAGATAGTTTGCTTTTAAAGCTTGATCTAAAGCATGTGGTAAAGAGGAGTTTTCTGCACTATAAAGGTTTTCAACACCAAAAAGTTCTTCAGCCTTTGTGATCCCCTCTTCTGTAATTAAAACAACCTTGTCTTTTTCATCAACAGTAAAATGTTCATCTTTTGTAAGAGCTAATGCAATTTTATTTGCATTCATATAATCTTGCATGTTTCTATTTGTTGGGCCAGAGATGATAAGTGGTGTTCTTGCCTCATCAATTAATATAGAATCGACTTCATCTACAATTACAAAGTTATGGCCACGTTGTGCCATCTGATCAAGTGAGTAACTCATATTGTCTCTAAGATAATCAAATCCAAATTCATTATTTGTTCCATAAGTTATATCTGCATTGTATGCAGCTCTTTTTACCTCTGGATCATGTGTATCTTCTAAGATAGTTCCAACACTAAAGCCTAAAAAGTTATAAAGCGGTGCCATCTCTGTTGCATCACGTGAAGCAAGGTAATCATTTACTGTAACAAGATGTACACCTTTACCTTCTATGGCGTTTAGAATGATTGCCAAAGTTGCTACAAGAGTTTTACCCTCACCTGTTTTCATCTCAGCAATACGCCCTTCATGAAGTGCCATACCACCGATAAGTTGCACATCAAAATGACGCATATTTAAAGTACGTTTACTTGCTTCTCTAGTAATTGCAAATGAGTCTATAAGAATATCTGTTAAAGTTTTATCTCCATCTAATACACTCTCTTTAAGTGTACTAAATGCAGCTTTTAACTCATCATCACTTAATGGTTCATACTTACTCTCTAAATCATTAATCTGTTTTACACGTTTGCTATATTTTTTTAATTCTCTGTCGTTTGAAGTTCCGAAAATTTTACCCATAAATGCTTGTAGCATCGTCAACCTTATTGCTATTATTATATAGTTTACTATATAGTAATATTGAAATTGTTTTATTTTAACGCAACTATTATTATAAAAACTATAAACAAAGAAAAGCTAGATGTTATTTGTATAATATTATATAA
>CAZFGS010000100.1:0-1740 GCA_964518545.1 uncultured Sulfurimonas sp.
AGTGAAGATAAAGAGGTCGATACAAAAAAGGCAAAAACTCGTCTTGCAAAATGGGTGCGACTGCACCCTTATAACATTGCTCAAAAAGTTGAGATTATTATAGAGCATTTTAAAGAGCATATAGCACATCTGCTCGATGGTAAAGCAAAAGCAATGGTAGTAACGAGTGGAAGAAACGAGGCTGTTAGGTATAAACAGGCATTTGATGGCTACATACAAGAGCATGGTTATGAAAACTTGCGTGCCATGGTTGCATTTTCTGGCAAAGTGGAAGATGAAGGAGTGGAGCATACAGAAGTTTCAATGAATCCAGAACTAAAAGGGCGTGATATGCGCGATGCTTTTGACAGTGATGATTATCAGGTGATGATAGTGGCAAATAAGTTTCAAACAGGGTTTGACCAACCAAAGCTATGTGCTATGTATGTCGATAAAAAACTTCAAGGTGTCGAGGCTGTGCAAACACTCTCAAGACTCAATCGAACATACCCAAATAAGAGTCAAGTTTTTATACTTGATTTTTATAACAAAGCTGAAGATATAGAAGAAGCTTTTGCTCCATACTACAAAAAAACAACACTCAGTGATGTAACTGATCCAAATATGATATTTGATCTGCAACTCAAACTTGAAAACTACCATATTTTCACCCCGCAGGAAGTGGAGCAGTTTGCACTTGCCTTTTTTGATCCAAATGGTACACAAGCAGCGCGTAGTGCAGCTGTAAAACCAGCAGCAGATAGGTTTAAAGGTAGATATAAAGAGGCTTTAGAGGAGTTGCAAACTGCCAAAGAGGTATTGGAGCGAGCAAAAGAGAATGGTGATACTAGTGGTACACATAATGCCGAGATAGAGATAGGCAGAGCCAAAGAGAAAAAAGATGCCTTAGAGCTGTTTAAAAAGGATTTAGGTACATTTGTAAGGATGTATGAGTTTTTATCGCAGATAGTTGATTATGAGGATGCAGAACTGGAGAAACTGAGTGTTTATGCAAGAGGGCTGTTACCCAATTTAAAGGTACTTGATTTACAGGAAGATATTGATCTTAGTGCTGTTGAGATGACACACTTTTCACTCAAAAATAAAAAAGTGCAAAAAATTAACCTTAAAGATGGAACCCTTAATCCTGAAAATCCAGGAGAAGGAAAGTCAAAAGAGACAAAGACAGACCCTCTGAGTGTCATCATAGAAAAAATGAATGAACTTTTTTCAGGAGATCTCACAGACCAAGATAAAATAAACTATATTAACACTGTAAAAGACAAAGTGATGGAGAATGATGCTGTAATGCAACAACTTCAAACAAACTCAAAAGAACAAGCAATGCTTGGGGATTTTCCTGTAGCTGTTACAGATGCTATCATTGGCACTATGGATGTACATAACACCTTAGCAACACAAGCTCTTAGTGAAGATAGGATTCAACAAGGGTTTGCTAAGTTGATACTTGATGTGATTTATAAAGAGCTTAAAATCCATCACAGTGCTTAACAGTTGTTTTAAAATACCTAGGGAGATAAACTTTGCGAGGCTAATTTTGCATAAAGTGCTCATACTGATGCCAAGTTCTTTGGCGACAGCCTCTATCTTTCTTGTTTCATCTTTAGTTACATGGGTGCAAATCCATAAAAGGCATTACTTGCCCATATAGACTTAAACTTGTTTAAGTATTCTTCCCAGCTTAAGAGATTTTCACTGGAAGAGGTCTCAACAATTTTCAAGAGAATTTACGTTATGTTA
>CAZFGS010000101.1:0-1737 GCA_964518545.1 uncultured Sulfurimonas sp.
GGACAGAGATGAAAACACTAAAGAAAAACTTGGTGTAAAAGATATTAAAGAACAATCTATTTTTGTTCGTGATATTCCACTTATGACAGATAGAACATCTTTCATCATTAATGGTGTTGAGCGTGTTGTTGTAAATCAACTTCACCGTTCACCAGGTGTTATCTTTAAAGAGGAAGAATCTACAACTGCTGGAAATAAATTGATCTATACTGGTCAAATTATTCCAGATCGTGGTTCATGGTTATACTTTGAGTATGATCCTAAAGATATTTTATATATGAGAATCAATAAACGCCGTAAAGTTCCTGTAACTATTATGTTCCGTGCACTTGGTTACTCAAAACAAGATATTTTAAAACTATTTTATCCTATTCAAACAATTAATATTGCAGATAGTAAGTTCTCTTTAGCATTTAATCCTACTGATTATGCTTCACGTTTATCTTATGATTTAGTAGATACAGAAGGGAAAGTACTTGTTGCTTCAGGGAAACGTCTCTCTGCGAAAAAAGCACAAAAATTTATTGATGATGGACTTAGCGAAGTTGAGTATCCATTAGAAGTACTTTTAGACCGTTATCTTGCTGAGCCAATTATTGACCCAGAAACAGGTGAGATTCTTTTTGATACTATGACTCATATTGATGAGACTAAGTTAAAGAAAATGGCTGAAATTGGTATTGCATCATTTAAAATTGCTAATGATTTAGCTGAAGGTGTTGATGGTTCTATCATCAATGCATTTAATGCTGATGCTGATTCACTGAAACTTCTCAAACAAACTGAAGAGATTGAAGATGAGAATGATCTCTCTGCAATTCGTATCTATAAAGTTATGCGTCCAGGTGAGCCAGTAACAAAAGAAGCTGCAAAAGCATTTGTTAATCAACTTTTCTTTGACCCTGAGCGTTATGATCTAACTCGTGTTGGTCGTATGAAGATGAATCATAAACTTGATATGAATATCCCTGAGTATATTACAGTTCTTACTCATCAAGATATTATCGAGTCTGTAAAATATGTTATCAAAGTAAAAAATGGTCAAGGTCATATCGATGATAGAGATCACCTTGGTAACCGTCGTATCCGTTCAATCGGTGAGCTTTTAGGTAATGAGTTACACAATGGTCTTATCAAGATGCAAAAAGCAATTCGTGATAAACTCTCAACGATGAGTGGTCCAATGCAAGAGCTTATGCCACACGATTTAATCAACTCAAAAATGATTACATCAACAATTATGGAATTCTTTTCTGGTGGACAACTTTCTCAGTTCATGGATCAAACGAATCCACTTTCAGAAGTTACTCATAAGCGTCGTTTATCGGCACTAGGTGAGGGTGGTCTTGTTAAAGAGAGAGCAGGCTTTGAGGTGCGTGATGTTCACCCAACTCACTATGGTCGTATCTGTCCAATTGAGACTCCAGAGGGTCAAAATATTGGTCTTATCAATACTCTTGCAACTTACTCTAAAGTAAATGAGCATGGTTTTATTGAAGCACCATATAAAGTGATGAAAGATGGTCAAATTACAAATGAAGTAGTTTACCTAACAGCAACACAAGAAGAGGGTGTAATGATCGCAGCCGCTTCAAATAAGCTTGATGAAAATAATCAGTTTATCGATGATTTAATCTCTGTTCGTCAAGATGGTGAGATTCTTCTTCGTAAACCTGAAGAGTGTGCTTATGCAGACCTTTCATCTCATATGGTTGTTGGTGTTGCAGCTTCACTTAT
>CAZFGS010000102.1:0-1624 GCA_964518545.1 uncultured Sulfurimonas sp.
TACAAAGATGCCCATCAGGAAACTCACTCTTTTTATGCATCTCTCTTACCTCTTTAAAGGCAGCAGAGTTATAAACATCCATAAAATCATGTTCTAAAAGGGAGCCAAAATTTATCTCATCAAAATAATCTTTACAACAAAGTCCCAATGTCCCATCTGAATTAATATAGAGTTCTTTAAAAGGGATAGAGCATTTTGTTGTCACCTTAGCATTCGATGCAACTTCAAATTTTGGAGTATATGTGAGAGCATAAAGTGAAATACCATCAAGAAGAGCATAATCTTCTTCTCCTAAGAGTACTTTAAATCCCTTCTCCAAATCCTCCTTAGAGATATCTACAACAGAGGAAAGAAAAATCTTTAGTTTTGGATATTTCTGACGTTTAAGATTTATGAGAGTTTTAAAATTCTCTAGTACCTTTTCAAAGTCATCAACCTTATGTACCTCTTTATAGCTTTCTCTTGTTAGTGCATTGATAGAGAACTTGATACTATCCATCCCTGCTTCTATCACTTCTATAGCTTTTTTTTCGTCTAAGAGTGCTCCATTAGAGCTGATATAAAGATATGGTATTTTAAACCCTTCTTTACATGAGCGCACTATATCGACAAAATCATGATTTACAAGTACCTCACCTTTTGCGGAGAGACCAAGCTCATCTATCTCTATATAACGAAGTACATTATGCATAACACGATTAAACTCATCTAAGCTTGTCTGATATTTTATTGTTCTCTCATCAGAATTGGAACAAAAATTACACTTATGATTACAAAAGGTACAGACATCAAAATTGAGCTTTTTTTTCATCTTTTTGATTTCTTACTCCTCAAAAACACTAAAATACTCATCACGAGCTTGTTCTAATTGTTTTACTTGACCAATATCGAGCCAATATTCATGTACAGGAAAAGATATGGGTTCTTTTTTTTGTTTTATAAGAGCATCAAAGAGTGTTGGCATATCATAAAACTGATCATCAGGAATAGTCTCTAAAACAACTGGATCCAAGATGTATATACCTGCATTTACATAGTAGTACTGTTTTGGTTTTTCAACAATAGAGGTGATTTTCCCCTCCTCTTGGTTCACTACACCAAAAGGGATCTGGTATTCATACTCTCTCACTGCCATTGTTGCTATACTCTCTTGCTCAAGATGAAAGTTTAAAAAATGCTCAAAATTGATATTGGTAAGAAGATCTCCATTCATCACAAAAAAAGGTGCATCAAACTTTTCTCTCATTAAGGAGAGTGCTCCTGCTGTTCCCATACGCTTCTCTTCATGCACATACTCAATACTGACACCAAAATCACTTCCATCACCAAAATAATCTTTTACTATATCTGCCTTATAGTTCACACTTAAGATGATATTGACAAAACCATAACGTTTAAAATTATTGATAATAGTCTCAAGTATTGGTTTATTTCCCACTTTCAACATAGGCTTTGGAGTATTTTCAGTGAGTGGACGTAAACGCGAACCAAGTCCTCCTACCATGAGAACCACCCTATTGTTTCTCTCTTTAGTACTTAAGAGTGCGTCTATATCTTCTATACCTACCACTTTCAAATCATCATCAAGAACAGGAATATGGTAGATTTTTTTCCCTAAAGATTT
>CAZFGS010000103.1:0-1510 GCA_964518545.1 uncultured Sulfurimonas sp.
CGGTGGAGCTCCAGGTATGTAATTATTTCAATTTTTTAAGTAATCCTTAAATATGCACAAACTCTTTCTTGGCCGTAACAACCTTTTTCAAATAATTACGCGTCTCAGTATATGGAAGATTCTGACGCAGCTTTATGTATACACTATTTGGTGCTAAGGTATTGATTATCTGTTTCGCTTTGTTTCTGTCCTTGTTAAATGTTTTTAAAACATTCCCGCTTCCGGTATTGTAAGCACTGATAACACAGTATTCACGCGAGAGAGGATTGTAAATACCTGTTAGGTATTTATTACTTAGAATATTGAGATAGGCTATACCCAGCTCAATGTTATTCTGCGCATTGAAGAGATAGTTTTTAGAAGGTGTTGCCTTCTTCCCTTTCGCATAGAGATATGCATCACGCCCTGCAGTTGTGGGTATAATCTGCATAAGTCCATAAGCTCCTGATCCACTTACTGCAAATTGGTTGAAATCACTCTCTGTCTTGATAATGGCATAGACTAATGTTTCGTCTATCTTATATTTTTTAGCATACTTTTTTACAAGCGGTTTGAATTTTGCAATACGAATATCTGTATGGTCTCGCACCATAGGAAATTCTACATAACTCATTTTTACATTTTTACTATCTCTTTTTATAGTAGTGGTTTTATAGTTACGTTTGAGCAGGATATCCGCATACCTGTTTGCACGCCACTGATAACGGATATTTTTACCCATATCATCTTTGACCTCTCCAAAAAGATAAGGTGTACCACCAAGCTTGACATCGTCCGAACCAAAGAGATCAACTCCTCTTGGATCATCAGGGAGTAGAAGTGTTGTAACTATACTCTTTTTTAGACTCTCTTTGTCACCGAGTGTTTCAACTCTCACCGTGCCTTTTGTGAAATCTATCAATGCTCGGCTTTTATAGTTTTGAAGATATTTAACATACTCTTTTTTCTTAGGTATCACGACATTGTCTTTTCCCCAAGATTTTGATATGTTTTTTTTGAAATTGATTAGAAAGTTAATATCAGCTTCTAACTGTTTTGGATGTTGTATGTAATAGGTAGATTTCTGTTTAGTATAATTCTCAAATGCAGCTGCCGGATTTTTAGAGACGCCTGCTTGTATTATAGAGTTGTAATCACTTGGTCCACATGCAGTGAACATTACTACTAAAGATAAAACAATGGAATAGTTTTTCATGAATACGAGAATTTTCCTTTACAAACAATGTACTAGAGAATGGTAGGATTATAACCTTTTTTGCTTTTTAGAATAGTTATTTTCTCAACCGCAGCAGCTACTTCGCTAAGAGTTGTAAAGTAACTCTGCTTTTGTCCAGTAGCTTTTTTATTATCTACGCCTCCCCACTCACGAATAAGTAGATATTCCCCAAAGAGGGTAAGGTAGGTTTTTATCTTATAATATCTCACTTTACCGTTGACTTCGCGATAAAGTGTAATGATATTAGAGGTCAAGGAGCTCTTTGATCTCATCTGATCCATAATAGGACTCTAT